>JAUIBR010000040.1 GCA_030427705.1 bacterium
TCCGGCGCTCAGTTTGAAGACGATGTGTTGAAGTCGTTGGGCGCGAAAAAGAACACAGACACCGTACCGGGCGTAGGCAAGACTCCGACAGGCAAAGACAAGACCCACATTCCCGACATTATGGGTCAAGCGTATGGCGTCACCGACATCAAGGACGTCAAGAAGCTGTCGAACTCCAAGCAAATGAGAGCCTTCAGAAAAGCCGCTGAAGAAGGCACGCCGTTCAATCTGATTGTTAGTCCCCGCACGGAAAAGATCTCAAAACCACTACAGCGAGCCATCGAAGAAACCGGCGGAAAGATCTTCCAGTACAACCCAACTACCGGTAAATGGAGTGAAATTGTCACGGAAGGAAACAAGGTAGTACGATGATGGACTTGAGTATTCTCACACGCTCTTCGTTATGCGGTCGGGATGCGGGCCAGGCGGTTTTTGAAAGCATGAAGGGCACCCCGTTCGAACCTGTCAAAATCGAGGAGTATGAGCCCATTCGTACGCGTTTCTCCTACGAAGAGATTGACGCGGCATTGGATATATGGGTGGAGAAGCCCTATTGGAAGACGGTCACCAAAGGGCTAGGTGGGGTTTCGTTTTCCAAAATCTATCCTCATGACTGCTTGTTTTTTTGGGACTTGAAGGCCACGCCTGTTGAGGTGCTCTCCTGGGTTCGAATTCTGAACCAAATGTTTCCAGTGGATTTCGCATCTTACTCAGCGGTGGTAACAGGAGACGTTAAGCGGTCGGATTACCGCGATACCGTATACTCCCTTTCGATGCTGAACTCCCGCGCGATCGTTCGAGGTGTACCAACTATGCCGTGGTTGACCATCTGCGGAGAGCCTTACATCGACATGTGGGGACGAGAGAATCTGCTAAGCGCACCGGTCGCAAAAGCCGAAGAGGTTGATGATTTGGTTGTTCTCCAGTTGACCGAGGAAATGAGCGATCTTGTAAAACGTCCTGATTATTTCTGGGATGTCCGCAATCAAGTTATTGAGCATTTGGGTGCCGAGAGTTTTCAGGTCTCAAACCCTGGAAAGGTCGTTGACAAAATTCCTGAGTTCGAATGGGTAAAACCTAAGCCCGAGCAGTAAGATTGGAAGAGACCTCATACAATTTTGACCTCGATGTGCTGCTCGACGCTCTGGCGGAATTGGGGCCGGTAACCGAGTCGGTGCGAGAACTGCTGATGAACCAGGCTGTGGACACAACCGTCGAGTTCGAGTTCCAACTTCACGATAGCACGAAAGTTACTGTCGTCTCATTTATGGACGACCTCGAGTCGCCTGACGTTGCGTTCATTGGTGAAGAACCCGCCATCGCGGCGATTGAAGCGTTCCTTGATGAGTATTTGGGTTTCTAATAAAGGAACTGGTGGGTCGGCGGCATCGTTCAAGACCGCCACATATGGGACGCTGGACGTGCAGCATCGACTATGACCAACTAGGCCGCAAGAGACTCGAGACGTTTGGTGCGCAAAACAACGCGACGCATCTGCCGCTGACGCAATCCTGGCTGACATGCTAGCTGCACCTCCCAAACCACCCAAAGACGCACTAGTCGATTTGTTCAAATGAAGCACCCAGCCAAACCCCGAGCCGCTAGCCCCAAGCCGCTAGCCCCGGAGCCGCTAGCCCCCGAGCCCCCAGCCTACTCCTCCTCACCAACCCGATCCAACAAGACCGAATCGATCGAACGCACGTGCAGGTCGCGCTGCGGGAACGGAATCTCGATATTCGCTTCGGCCAGTTTGTCCCAGATGATGAAGTTCATTTGGCCTAGCAGGCGGTCGCGCGTGATGGTGCGGATATCGTAGTAGATTAGCAGGTCGTAGTTGACCGAGCTGTCGCCGAACTCCATCAAAAGGACTTCCGGACCTGGGCGTTGCTTGACCTTCCCATGGCTGCGTGCGGCATCCAGCAGGACTCGGCGCACGATATTCGGGTCGGCGTTGTAGGTGACGCCCACCGGAATTCGCAGACGAATCAGCGGGTCGCGGTACGACCAGTTAATCACCTCGCCGCTGACCAACGCTTTGCTGGGAATCAGCATATCGTAATTATCAGGCGTTTTGATGACGACGCTGCGCGCGCCAACATCGTCCACGCGGCCGTAGACGTTGCCGACCGTGATGATGTCGCCTTTCTTGACCGAACGGCCGAACAACAGGATGAAGCCGGACACCAGGTTCTCGGTAAAGGTCTGTAAACCAAGGCCGATACCAACACCAAGCGAAGCCATGACGACCGTCAGCGACGACAGATTCACGCCCAGCGCGGCCAGGCCCAGCAACACGCCGATGACGAAGATGGCGTAGTTGACCAACGTGTTGACCGCGTAACCCACGCCCACATCCACGTTGAACATGGGATAGACGCGCACCAGGAAGAACGCGCGGATCAGGCGGCCCAAGAAAATCGCAAACAACAGGAAGAACACCGCCTCGATGACCGATATCGGGCGAAGCGGCGAGTTCCCGATCATGACAAGCGGGATATCTAAGAGGGTGCGCAGTGGCTCCCAAAGTCGTAGCAGGCGAATCGCCACATACAGGAAGAACAAGAACCCGGCAGTGCGCAGCATGTTGCCGATGCCGCTGAACAGCTCGATCTGCTCGCGCGTTTGCGCCTGCGAGACCGCGGTATCGATGCGCCGCTTCAACCACTGCAGAATCCGTAGCGAGCTGAATAGGACCATCACCGCGCCAAATGCGCGGATTAGGATAAACGACGTCGCCTCGGCCCAGCCCAACGCGCCCAGGATAAGCAGCAACGTCGAGAGGCTCATGAACGTGTGATAGTACTTCTCGGTCATGCGGATCAGGCGAACCTGACCGGCGCTCTCTTCGCGAAGGCGCAAGACCTCGATGACCTCGGGCTTCAGACGCATCAGGCCGATATTCAAGAAGGCCAATGAGAGCGAAAACAGGAACTCGGCAAAGCGCTCGATCGCTCCGTCGTAACCAAGTGTTGCGAGCACGACGACCAACACCGACCAGAAGAAGATGACGTTGACCGCCCAGATTCCCCAGCGCTGAAGCCGCAATGCAGTGGCATCGCTGACGTCGAACAAACGCAACCCGAACGCCGCAACCACGGCCGCGTGGCTTGCCCGATACCCCGCCAATAACCACAGGACTTCCGTGAAGACCTCCGGCCAGATCGCCTCACTATAGAGCGCCTGAACGGGGAAGTAGCTGAGCGTAATCAACACCGCGAACGGCGCAAAACGCCCCAGTACAAGCACCCCAGCGCGGCTGAGCTTATTGATCCACTCTGCACCATGGATATCGATGCGGGCCTGCCGACGCAGCGCCATGCGGGCGATGCGCTGGTCCATGATCCTTAAGTAGAGCAGGGCGAGCAGGATAAGTAGGACGGGGGTGCCAAATTGGAGGAAGAGGTCGAGCGGGGAAAGTTCGACAATCGCCCGAATATTGTCCGAAAGATCTGCGATTATGCGATCTTCGATCGTGTCATCGAATCCGAGCTCGCGACGCTCGATAATCCCCGAATAGTTGTCTTTCAGGATCTCCTGCGCGCGACGCAGACCAGGTCCAAAGTCTCGGACTTCAAACGCCAGGGTAGAGTCATCGCTAGATTCTGCGGTGCCCTCAGGTCCGTCGGCTTGGGTTTCGTCGTGCGCAAAAACAGGTAGCGCAATCAGGGAAACCACTAAGCCAAAACAGATGGCGATTAAGCGCATTACGTGCATCAAAAACCTCGGTCGGCTTTTCTATCCCGACCAAGCCAAATTGCCAACTGCACGATGTTGCCAACCCATAATGTGTGCGCTATAAGCACACAGAACCTTTTATGGCGACGTTCAGAAGACTTAGGAGACAGGAATGAAGCTCGTCCGTATCGCCCTCGTGGCATTGTTCTGCTTGACCTTTACGCAAGCCGCGTTCGCGCAGGACGCAACCCCTGTTGAAAACGAAGAGTTCGGTGTGACGATCACGCCTCCCGCAAAGTGGGAAGTGACTCAAGGAAACGACAAGGCAGTTGCAAACTTCAAACACCGCGGCTCGCAGTCTCAGATCGAGGTTGTCGGAACCAAGCTCATGACGCCGGACGTGGCTGACGTCTTCTTCAAGACGTTCCACAAGACGCTCAAAGAGTCGAACTTCGAAGAGCTCAAGTCTGAAGAAGCGACCATCGGTGGCAACAAAGGCACGCAGACCAGCTACAAGTTCACCCACTCCGGTGTGACCTTGGAAGTTGTTATCTTCCAATTCATGCGTGAAAGCACCGCATGGTTGGTCGTTGGTTACATGCAAGACGTCGACAAAGAGAAGTACCTTCCTGACTTCAACAGCGTCGTCGAGAACATGAAGTTCAAGTAATCACTTCATGTGTCGCCAAGAACCCGGGCCTTTGTCCGGGTTTTTTTGTGCCCAGTGAATTTCCGGCGAACACCGCGCGTCAGTGATATGCAGCGCGCGCACCTTCAGAGGAACCCTATGCGAATACACGCCACCTTCTTCGTATTTTTTGCCGTCGCCACCTTATTGATGGCGACGACCGCAAACGCCCAAGAACTCGACACCAAGGCCGGCGTGGTCATCAAGTACTCACCCAAATGGAAAGAGGCGAAGACCACGAAGGGCGCAAAAGCCGTGCTTCGTTCAACGGTGGATAAGAAGGCGCAGATCGAGTTTCGGATGGCTCCCAAGCTCGACGATGCGAAAGCACAGCAGTTCTTCAAGAGCTTCCACACCAATCTTCAAAATGCCGGCCTGAAGGTTGTGACGCCCAAGAAAGAGGCGACCTACGCGAAACAGCAAGGCTCAGAGACCGAATACGTCACGAAAGGAAAGAAGGGTAACTTCCGCCTGGTGCTCTTTGAGTTTCATCACAAGAAGCACGGCGCCTGGCTGGTCGTCGGCTTTTTCGCCGAGCGTCAGCGCGATTCGTACTACAAGCAGTTTCAGGAAGTGCTTAACGGTCTCGTCGTCGCCGAATAGCCAACAGCACCAACCACACCAAACTGGCCGGGCCCACAGGCGTGCTTGAACAGCCGTCGTCATCGGGCAGTACCTCGCGGTACTGACACAGGCCATTCTCGTTACATTCACTGTCATCACCGCACGCCGCGTCGTCTTCGCAGGCCAGCGAGCAATAGCCGGTTTGCGCATCGCCGGTGATAAGGCATGCAGTTGGGCAGATATCGGCGGAGATGGCGCAGTAGTCGCCGTAGCCACCACGCTGTTCTTCGCAGACCGAGAAATCATCGCGGGTAATGCACTCGCGGCCGTCGGCGCAGTTCGACTCGCACTCGTTGGTTTCGCCGGGGTATCGCGCACACAGATTGAGCTTGTCGTCCGCTGCCAACGAGACCTGGCCCCCGTCGATTAGGTAGCTCGCCGCCATCGTGGCCAGCCGGTCCTCTTCAGTGTGCGAGAGGCCGATAACGTGCCCAATCTCGTGGGTCACCACGGCAGGGAAATCCACGATGGTCAAGCCAGTTAGATTCGAGTCAGGCGCGGGATCGGGGGCCCAGGTGTAGTCCGTGGCGTTTAGCAGCACCGCGACGTTTTCCAGATCGCTGCAGACGAAGCTGGTCCACGCGATGAGGCCATCCTGTTCTGGGAAACACGGGTCGGCGTCTGGGTCGACGAACATCACCGCGGTTTCGTTGGCTGCTACATCCGCCATGCTGTCTCGAACGCCATCGAAAGTCAGCGTGGCTGTGGAGCAACTCACGTTGTTCCACGTCTGCACGGCTTGTCGCAGGGCTGAATTGACCTCGGATTGGGTCAGAGTGGTTGGAGGTTCGCCAACAAAGACAATGGGGTATTCGGTCTGGCCTTCAAGCGCGTTGATAAGGATGGGTTGCGTTGGCAATCCATCATCAAACGTAGCCGCCTGAACTTGGCCTGTGGCCCCGACTATAAGCGCGATAATCGCGATGTTCAGTTGCAGTATCTTCACGTAGTGTGTTAGACGCTTTGGAAACCTTCCCGCAAGATTGCACCGAAGAATATGGTAACACTTCGCACCTATATTTTCCTCGACGATATGCAGCCTCAGCTTGCCTCATTTATTGGCAAGACGGCTCGCGGATTCTTGCCGGTTCCCCATGTGGCGAGCCTGTTTGTCGAGATCGCGCCCGGAATTGCGATTAACCAGGTCACTGACCGCGCTCTGAAGGCTACGAAAGTCGCACCGGCGGTTCAAGTGGTTGAGCGCGCGTTCGGTCTTCTGGAGGTCCATGATGATGACCAGGGCAACGTCATGGAGGCCGGTAGTGCCATCTTGGACGAGCTTGGGCTCAAAGAATCGGACCGCTACAAGCCACGGATCGTTTCGAACCAGGTGATTCGAAGCATCGAGCCGTACCAGAGTCAGATTATCAACCGGAACTCGCAGGGCATGATGCTCTTGCCGGGCCAATCGCTCTTCATCTTGGAGACCGAGCCTGCAGCGTACGCGGTGTATGCCGCAAACGAAGCGGAGAAAGCCGCGAACGTGTTCCTGGTGAACGTACGACCATACGGTGCCTTCGGGCGCCTTTACCTCGGCGGAACCGAGGCTGAGATCGACGCGGCACAAGAGGCTGCTATCTCGGCACTTGAAGCTGTCGATGGCGTAGATTTTAAGAAGCGATAAGAACCCTTACCCCCTGTAGATAGCGCTTTGCGCGTGAATCACAAAAGGAAGTCGAAAGATGGCTGATGCTCTCGGAATGATTGAAACTCGTAGCTTTGCCGCCATGGTCGAAGCAAGCGATGCCATGGTCAAAGCAGCCAAGGTTGAATTGGTTGGCTACGAAAAGACCGGCGGTGGCTTTGTCACTGCTGTTGTCCGCGGCGATGTTGCAGCTGTGAAAGCAGCGACGGACGCTGGCGCTCGCTATGCTGAGCGTGTTGGTGAGTTGGTTGCTGTGCACGTGATTCCACGTCCACACGTCAACGTCGACCTGGTTCTGCCTCTCGGCCGCAAAGAAGCTGCCGAAAAAGTGGCCAAGTAACACTTAGCCACAGGTCGAACACATGTTGCTCGCCGAAGTTATCGGTACCGTCGTGGCTTCTCGAAAAGAAGAGGAGCTCGAGGGTTTACGTTTCCTGGTTTTGCAGCCGGTCAACAAAGACATCAAGGCGTCCTCAAAGGGCGTCGTTGTCGCTGTCGACGCGGTTGGTGCTGGTGTTGGAGAGGTCGTACTTTTCGCCTCAGGCAGCGCTGCACGCCAAACGTCGCTCACCAAGAACCGCCCAGTTGATGCGGTGGTCATGGCGATCGTCGATCAGGTCGAAACCGGCGGAAACGTCCACTACAACAAGTAATTCTAACAGCTGACGACACCAAGTATGGACGAACGCCATATCAGTATGATCGTTGAGCGGGTGGTTGAACGCCTGGAAGGTGGCAAGAGTGCCGCCAAACCTGCGCGTGCTGCCGCAAGCTCCGGCTACACCGCTGCCCCACGCAATCATGGTCACGCAGGCCATGGTGTCTTCGAGACCGTGGACGCCGCGATGTCTGCCGCCGAGGTGTCGTTTCGACAACTGCAGGACCTGTCTCTAGAAGACCGGAAACGCTGCGTCGCTGCGATGCGTGCCACGATGGAGGAACATCGCGACGCGCTCTCGCGCATGGCCGTCGAAGAGACCGGCCTCGGACGCTATGTCGACAAGCTAGAAAAGAACAAACTCGCCATCGAGAAGACGCCTGGCCCAGAGATTCTGCAGCCTATCGCGTTTTCAGGTGATGAGGGGCTCGCCCTGATTGAGCGCGCTCCGTACGGGATTATCGGCTCGATTACCCCGTGCACCAACGCATCTGAGACCATTATCAATAATGGCATCAGCATGTTCTCGGGTGGCAACGCTGCGGTGTTCAATGTGCACCCGGCGGCGAAGGGCGTCTGTAACTACACGGTGTCGTTGCTTAACGACGCGATTGTGGCGCAGGGCGGACCATCCAACTGCATTTGCAGTATCGCGAATCCGACCATCGAATCTGCCAATAACCTGATGACGCACCCCAAAGTGCGGCTGGTCGCGGTTACGGGCGGTGGCGGTGTCGTGAAGGCGGCTATGAACTCCGGGAAGCGCGCGATTGCGGCTGGTCCGGGGAATCCACCGGTGGTCGTCGACGAGACGGCCGACCTGGCTCAGGCTGCTGCGGGCATCATCAAAGGTGCCTCGATCGATAACAATATCGTCTGCATCGCCGAGAAAGAGATTATCGCGGTTGAAGAGATCTACGACCTCTTAAAGCGTGAACTGCTGGCTCGCGAAGTCGTCGAAGTGTCCGGTCGTGACCTGAAGAAGCTCGAAAAACAAATCATCACGCCAGACAATCACGTCAATCGTGACTACGTTGGCAAGAATCCATCCGTCATCCTCAAGGATATCGGCATCAGCGTTAGCGATGATGTGCGTTTGGTCCTGTGCGAGGTCGACGAAAATCACCCATTTGTGCAGCACGAACTCCTGATGCCCGTCATCGGAATGTGCCGTGCGTCGGACGTCGATGCCGCTATCGAGATGGCCTACCGCGTCGAGCACAACTTCTTCCACACCTCGGTGATGTACAGCCACAACATCGAGAAGCTCAGCAAGATGGCGCGCAAGACGAACACGTCCATCTTCGTGAAGAACGCACCATCGGTTGCCGGTATCGGCGGCGGTGGGGAAGGGTACACGTCGTGGACGATCGCTTCGCCAACTGGTGAAGGCCTCACGACGGCAATCAACTTCACGCGTGAGCGTCGCTGCACCCTGAAAGAGTACTTCCGTATCGTCTAAGGCGGCTATGTCCGAGCTCGATCAAACGGCTCTAGCCTGCCTTGAACTCTCCAGCATCGCGAGGGGCATCCTTGTCTTGGACCAGATGGTCAAGCGCGCCCCTGTGCGCATCCGCCATCGTGGTCGGCATTCGAACGGCAAATACATCATCTTGTTCGATGGTGATGTGGCCAGCGTCGAAGAGAGCTACGAAGCGGGGATGGAAGCGGCGCAGAGCCACCTGGTCGACCACATGATGCTGGCGACGGTCCATCCACAGATTACGGATGCGTTGAGTGGTAACTATCGCAAACCTAGCGGAGATGCGGTGCTCTTGGCGGAGCTGACCCAGGTTGCATCCATCCTGGAGCGGCTAGATGCGACGCTGAAGCTCATCGAAGCCAACCTTGTCGACCTACAGTTGGCGATGGGGATCGGTGGACGCGGCTATTTCGCTGTAGAAGCCCCGCTGTTTGATATCGAGTATGCCCGCGACGAGTTGATGAACACGGTCGAACCCGACCTGCTCATCGCCGTGGATATTATTGCGCGGCCTCACGAGGAGATGTGGAGCGCGATGGGGCACCGCCATCCTTTTGCGGATTACGAGGCGTAGCGTACCGCTCCGCGTATTTGATCTTCGCCTTCGCTCGCCAATCCTTCACAGACCGGGACTTCACCTCGGCCATCTGACGCTGTCGCAGCATCGCTTCAAGCTCCGGTCGAATCGCCACATACGCTTCTGACAAATCCTCTTCGAACTCATGAACCCAGAAGACCTGCACGCCGACCGGCGATTTCAGGACTTCAGTGGCTGAGTTTGGCTTGGCCCCGAAGATGGCAGCCTTGCTGGCTGCGATGGTATCGGACTCCCGGATCCAACCGATCTCGCCGCCAAGATTGGCGGTTGGTCCTTTGCTATGGATCCTGGCGAGTGCGGCGAATTGTGAGGGCGTCTTGGCCTTGGAGACTAACATGCGAAGGCGGCGCTGGGCTGTGTCGATGGATTGTGCGTCGCCGGGTATGTCGGCGCGCATGATGATTGAGCTCACGCGTGCGCGGCGGTCGACCGGATTGGCGTCGGTTAGCTGCTGGTAGTAAGTCCGAACATCGTCTTCGTTTGGTGCGCTTGTACCGACCTCTTTGGCGATCCGCTGGTCAATCAGCCGGTCCAAAACCTGTCGGCGTTTGGCAAGTTTGAGCTGCTGCGAAACCGGAAGGCGAATGTTCTGGTAGAGCGTCGTTAACTCGGAGACGTGTTTGTCGACCTCGAGCTCGTAAATGGGGTCATCGTTCACCCAAGCCGCGACCGGCATCAGGACCGGCCGTTCGGGGTTTTGTGGCTCTTCGATCTTCTCGACCGCCTTTGGGGCGGGGCGTTGTTGGACCTCGCTTGGCTCGGAGGTCTTCTTGTCGCATCCAGCCACGAGGCTGAGCACGACGAATAATGTAACAACGTTGCGCATGCAGAACTTAATGCTCGCAAGGGGCGGGTTCATTCCGTTATCCTGAATAGGATCATAATGGCGACAATTTGCACCCGTGGGAATGAACTTGCGACTGGTCGAGGTAGTTTTTTAGATCCATTCGCGGAACTGTTCGTTGGCAGTGATGTCAACAAGATACCGCACAATCGGTGTGATAAAATCTGGAGAACCTGCCATGAAACAGCTCGCAACTATCGGCGTAGTCGTCGTCTTGCTCATCGGAGCAGCACTATACTACAGCTCACTTCAAAATCGGACCACGGACCCAACGCCGACCTCACCGATTGCCACCCCAACGCCAACGCCTCCTAAGGACGGAACGCCGCTGACCACCGCGGAATCGACGGGCACGCTCACACTGCGCGCCGCGATTTCAAACGGCTACCTTCTGGCGAATAACTCCCGCGAAATCTTCGCGGCCGTCGACATTAACGCGATGGAATACAAAGGCTCGAAACGACCTGCGCTGAACGTCGCTGTCGTCTTGGACCGCAGTGGCTCGATGTCGGGCGCAAAGATTGAAAATGCCAAGTTGGCCGCGCGCCGCCTGGTGAACGTGCTTGAAGATGGCGACCGAATCGCGATTGTCAGCTACGGCTCGGACGTTAGCCTCGACTTCCGCTCGGAGCCTATCAATAGCAACAGCCGCATGCGCCTGCTTCGCGCAATCAACGCTATCGAAATCGGCGGTGGAACGAACCTCAGCGGTGGTTTCCAGATGGGCTTCAACGAGGTCAATCGCCACAAGACGGATGAAACGGTCAATCGTGTCATCCTGATGTCGGACGGACACGCTAACGTCGGTATCACCGATGAGCGCTCGTTGGTCGGCTTGAGCAAGAACTCGCTGCAATCGAAGATCTCGGTCACGACGCTCGGCGTTGGACTGGACTACAACGAAGACCTGATGACGCAGATGGCTGACCAGGGTGCTGGTAACTACTACTTCGTCGACCAGCCTTCGACGACCGTCAGCATCTTCGAGAAAGAGCTCAAAGGTCTTGCGACGACGGTTGCTCGCAACTCGGTCGCAGTCATCAAGCTCAAGCCTGGTGTCGTTGTCGACCGCGTGTTCGGCTTCCCATTCAAGCAGAGCGGCAACCAGGTTTGGATTACGCTCAGCGAGTTCCACTCGTCACAGAGCAAGAACATCCTGATGAAGCTTCGTGCTCACCCAACGGCCACCGGCGATTTGCCAATCATGGACGTCGACCTCTCGTACGACGACCTTGTGAACAGCAAGCCTGGCCATCAGACGGTCGCACTTAAGAGTGTCGTTACGAACGATGCTGCGAAGGCCGACACGGGTGTCGACGTTGCGGTTATCTCTCGTGTGCAGCAGGTTGAAGTTGCTGAGACGATGAAGGACGCAATGAAGATGTACGAAGAAGGCAAAGCTGAAGAGGCTCAACGCCGCATCACCCGTACGCAGAACACGATGCGCGAGCGTCAGACGAAGTACAAACTTAAGGGTGCCAAGCGCTTCGAAGCGGCTGACAAAGAGCTCGACCAGCTCAAGTACGATGTCGGGTCGGCAGCGCCAGCTTCGGCTGAAGGCAAGCGGATGCGTAAGCAGAAGAAAGCTCGCAGCCGCGCAATCCTTCTGGACACGAACAGCTTCTAGTTAACCCGGTGAGCAACGCGAACCAAATCGGTGAGCAACAGCGAACCAAATCGGTGAGCAACGCGAACCAAATCGGTGAGCGACAGCGAACCCTGAGAGAAACGTAATGTCCGTCTCGGTATCCATAAGCAACACCCGCGCACTGAACCGCGAAATCATCCTCCTGGTGGCTAGCGGTGGCGTCTCAGGGCTCGTTGCAGCCGGCCTCGAATTGCTTGCCGGCCAACCACATCCAGAACTCTCCGTACTCTCTTTCGGGGCTGTGGTTGGTCTGGCGGCAAACCTCACCGACAGTAAA
Organism: bacterium; assembly: GCA_030427705.1. Taxonomy (GTDB): domain Bacteria; phylum Myxococcota_A; class Bradymonadia; order Bradymonadales; family Bradymonadaceae; genus JAUIBR01. The sequence goes on from JAUIBR010000040.1 coordinate 12,141, forward strand.
GAAGGCACACCGATGCTTCGCCTCGTGCTTGCACTGCTTGGCGGCGCGGCCATGGCGATCCTCATGTCGCTCAATCCAATCGCGGCTGCGGCCGTGGGCGGTGGCCTCATCGGAGGTGCGCTGACGGTCGGCGAAGGATATGCGGGCATGGAGAAGGCCGGTGTGTGGCTCGTCCATGCAATCGGCCTCGCGATCGCGATGTTTGTTACGGGCGTGTTGGCCACGCAGTTCTTCAGCGCGGCGGTCATGGTCAATCTCTTCCAAGGTGCTGTCTGGGGCTTGTTTATGGCGTTCGCCGGCGGACTGGCTCGCCTCAATTGGTCGCGTGATGAAGTGCTCTCGCAGTTTCGCGAGGCTGAGGCCGACCTCAAGGGCTCGTCCGAAGAAAACATGCGTAACGGCCGTCAGCTCTATGAGCAGATTCTGGCTGAGCTCGACCGGGCTCAGCAGGCAGAAAACCGGGAGCGAGCCAAAGAGATTGCAATCGAAACCGCGCGCGCTCTTATCGCGCTGGCTCGTCGCGCAGATGAGCTTCGGGTTGCGAGTGAAGTGAAACTTCGCCGTCACCTACCGTCACGCGTCGTTGAGCTCGACGAGCGCATCAAAGCTGAAAAGGACGCCACGGTCCGCAAGGAGTTGCAGGCGACCTTGGACGAGCTCATCGAGCAGGTGCGCGTGCGTAATCGACTCCAGGTCGCACGTGCACGCCTCGAGGCCCGTCAGCAACGTTGCTTTACTGCGATGGAGCGCCTGCATGTCGCTCTGATTCAAGGCGGTAGCGGCGAACATGCGGATTCGGCGCTGGAAGAATCGATGAACTCGCTCGAGAAGCTGAGCGAAGAGATTCGTTGGCGTAACCTATCCGTAGACGAGCTGTGCGAAGGCGCCGAGGTCGAAAGCGACGAAGAGTTGGTCGCGGACATGATGGCCGAGACTGAACGGGAAGAATCAGAGCCATCGGAAGATGGCGACGAATCCAACGACGCAGAAGAAGTACAGTTCGACACGGAAGCCCCTGAAGAAGAAGTCGAAACCGGCACGGTGCTTGACACTGAGTCGCTCAGCGACGAGCCTAAAACTGCAAGCACAGACGGTACGGACGGTACCGTCGGCGAAACGGTTGAAGAGGCTCATGTCGAATCGGCGCATTCCAGCTGAATTACACAGTCACTCCACATTTAGTGACGGCCAACTTGAGCCGGAGGAGCTAGCAAAAACGCTAAGCAAATCCGGCGTTTTGTTGTGGTCGCTCACTGACCACGACACCTGTGAGGGGTGTGAGCGCGCTAAAATCGCAGCCGACGAATATGGCATCGAATTCATTAGCGGTATTGAGATCTCCGCATGGGACGGGGTCTCGGTTCATGTGCTGGGATACGGTGTGACGATGGACGGCATGCGAGAGTTCAGCGAGAAGCGAAAAGGGCTGCGCCACGATCGAATGGCACAGATGGTGTCTAATCTAAACGACGCTGGCGTCGCGGTGGATTTTGACCGTGTCTTAGAGATCGCGGGTCGCGGAATCATCGGGCGTCCGCATTTGGCCGAGGCATTAATCGAACGTGGACACGTTGAGTCCGTGCCGGAAGCGTTTTCCAGATATATCGGATCACGTTGCCCCGCCTATGTTTCGTCAAATTGGCCGTCAGTTGAACAGGCTATCGACATCATTCACGACGATGGCGCGATGGCCGTTCTGGCACATCCCGGGATCTACAAACGAGATCACCGCATCGCGGCTTGGGTTCACCATGGGTTAGATGGTATTGAGGTTGAGCATCCACACCATGATGGTGAGGCGCAGCTGAGGTACGAGACTATCGCTGAACGAGAGGGCATTCTCAAAATGGCGAGCACTGACTACCATGGCCCCAAGAATCAGGTTTTGCCGCTAGGTACGACCCACCTGAACGCCCGAAGTTACGAGGCCGTCAGGCAGTTTGTGATGTAGGAGAGAGCCTTGTCTGGTTCCAATAATGATTCGCGCCGCAGCGGCGCAGTTACCGCGCTGATTGTGTTTGGTGGGATGTTTTTAGTCTTCTTCCTGTCATCCGCGATGGTGTTGGTCGCGATGGGCGATGAGGGGCTGACCGGTCTTGGTGAAGAGAAGGTCGGCGTCGTCGAGGTCATCGGACCGATTACGGATTCCAAAGAAACGGTCCGCAATCTGCGCCGATTTGTGGAAGACGATACGATTAAAGCAATCGTCGTTCGAATCGACAGCCCCGGTGGTTCGGTTGCGCCAAGCCAGGAGATGTTTCAGGCCGTTCAGCGTGCAAAGGAAAAGAAGCCGTTGGTCGTTTCGATGGGCAACCTCGCCGCAAGCGGTGGATACTACATCGCGATTGGAGCGGATAAGATCTACGCGAATCCGGGCAGTGTCACCGGTTCGATCGGCGTCATTACTCAGTTATTCAATGTCAGCAGGATCACCGAGAAACTCGATCTTGAAGTGAATACGCTCAAGACCGGGCCGTATAAAGATTCGGGCTCGCCGTTTCGCGAGTTCACGGTTCAGGACGAAGTGTATTTCCGCGATTTGATCGACGACATCTACGAGCAGTTTGTGGAAGACGTGGCCAAGTCGCGAAAGATGGAAGTCTCTGAAGCCAAGAAGTTTGCCGATGGCCGCGTGTTTACGGGGCGCCAGGCAAAAGAGTACGGACTCGTGGACGAGCTCGGTACCCTTACGGACGCGGTCGATTACGTGGCGAAAGAGGCCAAAATCGAAGGTGACCCGAAGATTGTGTATCCCGCAAAGGAAACGTCGGTGTTGGATCAGCTCCTCAAGTCGAATCTGCAGTCCTTGGTAAGCGAAGCTAAGCAGCAGGCGACTCCGGTTGTTGAGTATCGGTACGTAGGACCTCAATGAAACGGTTGGCGATCACCTTGGTGCTCGTCTTGGCGACGAGCTTCTGTGCCACAGCTGCGTTCGGTCAGCAGCCGGCCGAGCCATCGGAACCAGGTCCGGAGGCAGAAGCCGAAAAGCCAGAAGCCGCACCCGATGAATCCAAGGAAAAAGAGGAGGGCGCCAAACCTGCGCCCGAAGCTAAGGCTGAAGATGCTAAGCCCGCTGAGCCCGAAACAACGGATGCAGGTGCAGGCAAGGTTGCGGCTGACGCTGCACTAAAGGCGCCTGCGGACAGCAAGGAGCCCAAGGCGAACGCCAAGGTTTATTCGCTGAAGGCCGTCACGAACATGGCGCTCAAGAACGCCGCGGTCATGCGTGAATTCGAGGCTAAACTCCAAAAGGCAAAATGGCAGGAGTACCGAGCCAACTGGGCTTGGGCGCCAGCTATCAAGACAACGACGTTGCTTGCCCCGGTACCCGAGCAGGCCGAAGTCGGCAGTTTCGCGAGCAATATCGACCAGTACCTGGCGCTGAATATTGGCCCCTACGTCCGTTTCAAGGCGGAGTTGGGTATCCCGATCTACACATTCGGAAAGATCTCGACCGCGCAGGAGCTGGCGGAGATCGGCGTCGATGTCGCGAAAATGAAACAGGAAGAGGCGAAGCTGGACGTGCTGTACCAAGTGCGACGGGCCTACCACAGCATTCAGCTGTCGAAGGAGTTTCAAGACTTGCTCGACGAGGGCTCAAGCATCTTGAAGCCCAAGCTTGAATCCATGGAGGAAGACCGAGAGTTCGGTGAAGCCGAGTTCTCGACAGAGGACTTCCGGAAGGTTCAGATCTTCGACGCCGAGTTCGACAGCCGCATCTTGGACAACAAAAAGCTCAACGATATCGCGACCGCCGGGCTTCGCTACTTCACAGGGATCGAGGGCGATTTCGGTGTGAAGGCGGTCGATCCGGATGCGCCACCCGCAGAGCTCGCGAGTTTGCAGCGCTACAAAGACGTTGCCGCGGTCATGCGGCCGGATTGGCGCATGTTGCGTGAAGCGGTCAAAGCCCGTGGGCTTCAGGTTGAGATGGCCAAGTCCAATATCTACCCAGACATCGCCTTTGGAACCACGGTCACGCTGGGATGGTCGACCGAAGAGATTAGTCTCGAATCGGTCTGCCGACGGCCAACGCCGTCATCTGAGTGTGTCGACACTGCCGATTTGTTCGCGCGACCGTACGGAAATCCCTTCAGCCAATTCAGTGTGAACTTCGGCCTGATCATGAAGTGGGACATCAACTACTGGCAGTTGCGGGGTAAACTCGGAGAGGCGGAAGCTGACCTCGCGACTACGCGAGCTCAGTATGACCGCGCAAAAGGCGGAATCGAACTTGAGATCGAAAAGCTCTATGTTGAGGCGTACTCAGCGTTGGAACGGCTTCGCGTCCAAGAGCGACGACTTGAGGCTGCTCGCCGATGGCGAGACCAGTTTGGATTGTCCGTACAGACCGCCGGGACCGATATCTCCAAGGGGATCGACCCGCTAAAGGCCTTCTTCGAATCGAAGGCGCTGCAACTGCAGGCACGCTACGAATACCAGGTGGCTCGCGCGGCATTGGCAAAGGGCATTGGGGTCGCAAACCTCAATGACGTGTCTGTCTACTAAACGGTTGACCATCTTAAACCGAGAACAATATTTTGAATGGATGGCGTTCTAGCGCGTCTATTGCTCGACACTCGAGACGAGGCTTCTAATGAAACGAATTTTGACCATTGCCGCAGTTCTCCTGACGATGACGTTCGCCACTTCGGCGTTCGCTGGCGCACCCACAGATTATGTTAAGACGAAGGCGGAAGACGTTGCCAAGATTCTGGCTGGCAAGCCGTCCAAGAAACGAACCGCAAAGTTCCAAGAGGTTCTGGAGTCGACCATCGATTTCCGCGAACTCGCGTCACGTTCTCTGGGCGAGCATTGGACGGTTCGTAAACCGGAAGAACAGCAAGAGTTTTTGGACCTTCTGCAGAAGCTATTGCGCGCGAACTACGAAAAGAAGTTGAGCGGCAACACGCTTGGCAAGGATTACACGATTAGCTACGGCGAAGAGAAGACGCGCAAGACCCGTGCGATCGTCAAAACGTCGGTCGTCTATAAGGAAGAATCCAAGCCAGTGGACTACAAACTCTACCAAGCCGATAAGGCTTGGAAGATTTATGACATCGTCATCGACGACATCTCACTCGAGGAAACCTACCGCGAGTCGTACGTCGAAATTATCGAGGAAGAAGGCTGGAACTCGCTTATCCAGCGGATGAAAGACCGATTGAAAGAAGTCGAGTCTGGCAAATAATCCCGCCTGTTCGTCCCGTTCAACCCTCCCAACTCCGCGCCTAATCGACCCATCCGCCCGAGGTTGGTTTCTTGACAGCCTCTGGGTGCTGGGTGAGAATCGACCGAAATACCGTCGCAAGCTGGAAACACTAGAGTTCGTCGGCATTTCGTGCGATTGGATGCAGATTAATTACGCTAGCGGAGAGCGTTCCCGAATGGTCACCATCACGGTAAGCGAAAAGGGAGGACAGCAGTCCACGTTCGAATTCTCAAAGCCCGAGATTACGATTGGGCGTATGAAGGGAAACGACATTGTCCTTCCGAAAGGCAACGTTTCTAAGCGTCACTCGAGAATTCTGATTACGGATGCTGCGTTCACCATCGTCGATCTTGGAAGTACGAACGGCACGTATGTAAACGGCCGCAAGATTACCGGTGAGCAACCCATCACGCTCTCGGACAAGATTTATATTGGCGACTTCATCCTGCAGGTCGAGCAAGAGGCGGCAGGTATTGGCGCGCCTCCGCCTGCGCCACCCGCACCGCCTCCTGGTCCCGGTGGGGCTCCGATGGATCTGCAGCCGGAGCCATTTCAAGACATTCAGCCTGAGCCGATGGACATGGGCGGACCGCCAAACCCTGGACCGCCTCCAGCTCCACCTGCACCTCAGATCGAGCCACGTTCAGCGGATGTGCCTCGCCTTGAATCGGGCTGGCAGCCACGGCCACAAGAAGATGTCACGGTGGATCGTCCAGCTGACCGGATGTTGTCGCGCGTTAGCGGACCATCTTCCGTCGCAGGACCCAGCGCAATCTTGGATTCGCAAGAGCTAGGGTCTGAATTCGATCCCGCGTTCCACGCGGCGCAGATGGACGTCGCCCGCGTGCTCTTTGAGACGATTAATCCTCAGGAATTGCCCTACGGCTATCCACCGAACCCAGATGACCAAAACCACTTCCAACAGGCTGTTGCGAATGCGGTTGGGACGGTCAATCCGAGTGTCGATCGTGACCGCCTGACGAGTGTCTTGGTCAGCGAGTGCGTTGGTTTGGGCCCATTGGAAGCATATCTGGACGACCCATCGATTCGGGACATCTACGTTAACCGATTCGACCGCGTCGTCATCCGCCGGGAAGGCGCTCTGGCGAGTGCGCCACACGCGTACAGCCATCCTGCACTGCTCACGGCAGCGGCATACCGTCTGCTTGGGCCGCGTGATGTCGAAGTGCTCACCGACGAAGTCAGGTTTGGCGACGGCACGAAAGTGCACGTTGTGATGCCACCCCTGGCTACTGAAGGTCCGGTCATCACAGTACGTAAGCCTCCTACTTCGCACGCGTCCCTGGACGAGCTCGTCCAGAACGGTGCCTTGTCACAGGGCATGGCTGAGTTCCTTAGCCGCGCCGCGATGGCAGGGCGATCGATCGTGATCGCAGGCCCAACGAGCTCCGGAAAATCGACGCTCTTGTCGGCGTTGACTGGCGAATTGGCGGGTGGAACCCGCGTGGTTTCTGTTGAAGACCATGCACATATCCAACTCCCTGAAAACGCTGTGCGACTCGAAGCCAATCCTGGAATGGGCTACGACAGCCGCTACCTGGTGCAAGCTGCACTGGCAATGCATCCACAGAGGATCGTCGTCGACGAATGTCGCGGCGCGGAAGCGTACGACTGGGTGACGGCTGCCGCATGCGGCACCGAAGGTAGCATGGCGACGACACATGGCAGCAGTGCCGCCGACGCTCTCGGCCGCTTGGAAAGCCTGTGTCTGCTAGGTAGCCGCGATGTCACTCCTCGCGGAATTCGCGACCAAATCGCCCGTGCCGTTAACATCGTCTGCGTCGTAAATCGGTCCAACGAGGGCTTCAGATTGCAGCAGGTCACCGAAGTTCAAGGCGTGGACCTAGACGCATTCCGTCTAAATGATATCTTCTACTATCGTGTCGAAGGCACTGGCGGAGCATTCCATCCCACCGGGTATGTGCCAATGTTCTATGAGGACCTTCGAAACGCTGGTGTCGAAGTAGACTTCGGAATCTTCCGCGAATAGCGCCGAAGGCGATAAATGTTCACGCTCACCATCGAGAATGCCAACGGGCAGGCTGAAGACCGCTTCTCGTTCGACCACGGCGCCTACGTCATCGGTCGACACGAGTCGTGCGATATCGTCTTGCCCTCTGCTTCCGTCAGCCGGCAGCACGCCCGAATCTTCGTGGATAACGGCCGCTGTTTCGTTGAAGACATGGGAAGTAGCAATGGCGTCGTGGTGGACGGACAGCGGGTCGTAAATCAACGCGACCTGGGCATGGCCAGCCAGATTAAGATTGGCGACTTCTACCTGTATCTCGAATACAAACGCGGCGATGCGAGCCGTCAGAATGTCCTGCAAACCCTCTATATTGAGGACGATGCCGGGCACGCCAAGCTTGTTCGAATCAATGACTCGTTTGCGGGTGAAGAGTTCACGCTCTCGGAAGTTGAGAACTCAATCGGTCGAACCGATGAGAACTTCATTCTGCTTTCAGACGCATCGATCAGTCGTCAGCATTCGAAGATTGTGCGGATGGGCGACAAATACAGTGTGGTCGACCTCGGTAGTTCGAACGGCACACGCGTAAACGGCAAGAAGACGACCAATCTGATAGATCTTAAGTTTGGCGACCGAGTGCACTTCGGAAACGTCGAGTTCGTGTTCGTTCCCGGCGATGCAAAGATCAACCCGGCGGACTACGCGGGGCGTCCAGGAAGTTCAAACTTCGTACTCATGGCCGGCGTGGGAGTCGTTGTCCTATTGGGACTCGCTGCAGGCGCGCTGATTGTTTTCAGTTTGCTCTCGTTCAAGGAGAGCAAGAATCAGGCGGAGGCTGAACCCGCTACGAAGACCGTCGAGTCTGAAGCTGCCACCCGCATCAAGACCGGCAATCGCCTCATGGAAAGCCGGGATTGGAAAGGTGCCATCGCCGCATTTGACGAGGCGCTCACGATTTCGCCGGGTCATCCTGAGGCAACCAAGAGTCGTGAAGTCGCAGAACGCGAGTACAAAGCCGTCCAAACGCTAGAGAAGGGCGAGCGACTGGTGGAAGAGGGTCGCCACAACGAGGCGAAAGAGACGTTAGAGTCCATTCCAGAAGACACAGATGCTGCGACGCGAGCGAAACCAACCCTACAACACATTCGGTCTCGGCTTGCGTACACGCTGCGCAATGACGCGATGCGCATGATGAAGTCGAAGAAGAAACACGACCTCGTCGAAGCCCACGTGAAACTGCGTGAGGCGCTGGCCCTGAAGCCAGATGACGACAAAGCGCTTGAGTTGATTAAGGAGCTTGAGCCGAAACTGAAGAAGAAGAAGCTGCCGTACGAACCGTACGTAGCCAAGTAGATCCAGAGGCAACGAGGTGAGGGGAGACAGAGGCGCGGAGCTCTCTAATGAGACTGCGAGGCTCGGAGGCGCGGAGAGTTTTTTATTGGATTTGTCTTGGAACCGCCATGTCACTGGCAACCGCGTGTGGTCTCCGTGACTCCGGACTCCCTTGAGAGCGCTCAGCGTCTCTATTCCTCTTCATCCACAACAGCGGGTGCTGCCGCGGCCGCCGCTCCGAGACTCTCGGGCGGCTTTTTCTTTGAGCTGTGCTCGGGCACGGACTGAGGCAGACGATCAAAGACGGTGGGGTCTTTTGGCGCGTGCTCAGGGTCGTAGAGGTGGCACTGCACGAAGTGGTCGGGTTCCACTTCGATGGTCTTCGGGACCACTTTAGAGCAAGGTCCGAAACATGCCGGACAACGCGTATGGAAGCGACAACCACTTGGAGGGTTGATAGGCGAGGGCACATCACCTTCGAGGATGACGCGTGCCTTCTTGCGACGTGGGTCCGGGTGTGGAATCGCAGACAACAGCGACTGCGTGTACGGATGCCGCGGCGCCTTGAACAGCGAGTTGCAGTCCGCGAATTCGACCAGCTGACCCAGGTACATCACGGCAATTCGATCCGAGATATGCTTCACGACGCTCAGGTCGTGCGCGATGAAGAGGTAGCTGAGGTTGAACTCTTCCTGAAGCTCTTTGAGCAGGTTGATGACCTGCGCCTGAACCGACACGTCCAACGCCGAGACAGCTTCGTCGCAGACGATGAACTTCGGTTTCAAGGCCAACGCACGCGCAATCCCAATACGCTGACGCTGACCACCCGAGAATTCGTGCGGGTAGCGAGTGATGTACGATGGCTGTAGACCGACTCGAACCAGCAGGTCCTCAACAATCTTGCGGCGCTCATCACCACTGGCAATGCCGTGGAACTGGATAGCTTCCCCGATAATAGCCTCGATCGTCATACGAGGATTCAGGCTGCTGTAGGGGTCCTGGAAGATAATCTGCATGTCGCGGCGGGCCTTGCGCAGCTCAAGCTGGTCGAGCTGGAAGACATCGCGTCCGTCAAAGATCGCTTCGCCACCCGTGGGTTCCAGAAGGCGGAGCAGCGTCCGGCCTGCAGTTGTTTTGCCACAGCCTGACTCACCCACAAGACCAACGGTCTCGTTCGGATAGACGTGGAAACTGATATCGTCGACGGCCTTAACTTGGCCAACCACGCGGCTGATGATGCCTTTGGTGATTGGGAAGTACTTCTTGAGGTTTTTGACCTCAAGCAGTGGCTTTTTCGTGTTGTCCTTAACTTTCGCAGCCATCAATCAACCATTACTCAACAGAACCGTCTTCGCCGCCTTTTGAGCGACCGGTGTCGTAACTAAGCTTCCCGCTCTGCAGGTCTTTTGCGAACCAGCACGAGACCATGTGTCCGTTCCCAAGGTCTTCGGTCGGAGGTAGCTCAGCGCATTTTTCGGCGGCGAACGGACATCGTGTCCGGAATCGGCAACCGCTGGGGAAATCTTGTGGACGTGGAACCATGCCCGGAATCACGTAGAGCTCTCCACCCGAGTCATCGTCGATGTTCGGGATGCTGTGGAAGAGTCCGTGTGTGTACGGGTGGGCAGGATTATCGAACATCGTCTCGATATCGCCGTATTCGACAATCTTGCCAGCGTACATCACAGCGACGTGGTCACAGGTCTCAGCCACAACGCTCAAGTCGTGAGTGATGAAGAGGATGGACATGCCCATCTCTTCCTGAAGCTCGTTCAGAAGCTCCAGAATCTGCGCCTGGATCGTCACGTCGAGTGCGGTCGTCGGCTCGTCTGCAATCAAGAGCTTCGGCTTGCACGCGAGCGCCATGGCGATCATCACGCGCTGCTTCATACCGCCTGACATTTGGTGCGGATACTCGTCGATGCGGCTCTCAGGCGAGGGGATACCCACCTTGCGGAGCATGTCGATGGCGAGCGCACGTGCCTCAGGATACTCGAGGTCTTGGTGCAACGTGATGGCTTCCACAATCTGGTCACCAACGGTGTAGACCGGATTGAGGCTAGTCATTGGCTCTTGGAAGATGACCGAGATGTCGTTGCCGCGGATGCCACGCATTTCAGGCTCCGACAGCTTCGTTAGGTCCTTGCCTTGAAACAGAATCTCGCCGCCGACGATCTTGCCCGGAGGTTGCGGGATGAGCTGCAAAATGCTCATCGCGGTCACGGACTTGCCGGACCCTGATTCGCCCACTACGCCAAGCGTTTCGCCGGGGTTGATCTTGTACGAGACGCCATCAACCGAGGGAAGCACGCCATCATCGGTGAAGAAATAGGTTTGGAGACCTTTGATCTCCAGCATGGGTGTCTTTTCTGCTGCCATGTCTACTTCCTCAACTTCGGATCAAGGGCATCACGAATACCTTCACCCATGAGGTTAAGAAGGCTCACGGTGATGAAGATGGCCAAGCCAGGCGCGAGAATCAGTACGATCTTTCCGGTCTGTCGACCTGCCGTCAGGATTTGCCCCCAGCTCGGTGCGGTTGCCGGTCCAAGCCCCAGGAAGCTCAATGATGCTTCGATGAGAATTGCGCCTGCGACACCAAATGTCGCTGCAACGAAGACCGGACCAAGGGCGTTCGGCATCAGGTGACGGAAGATGATCTTTCGTTTCGTCAGGCCCAGCGCAATCGCCGCCTGCACAAAGTCTTGATTCTTTAAGCGCAGGAACTCACCACGGACCAAGCGAGCGATTCGCGTCCATCCGGTGATACCGATGAGCACCATGATGTGGAAAATGCTCGGGTCGTCGATGAAGCCGCGCAGCGTCAGGATTAGGAAGAACGTTGGGAAGCAGATCATGACCTCGATGAGGCGCATGACAAGCATATCAACGCGGCCGCCGAAGTAGCCGGCGAGTCCGCCAAGGACGAGGCCAATCGCGGTGTAGATTGCAACGGCGACGACACCAATCGTCAGCGAGATACGTGTGCCGTACAAAATACGAGCGAACACGTCGCGCCCTTGCTGGTCCGTGCCGAGCCAGTGTTGCCAGCTCGGGTCCTGAATGACCGCATTGAGGTCCACGTCGCGGTATGAGTACTGCAGCGGTGGGAACAGCGAAGACACGCCGTCCAGCTGCGACAACTGCACGTAGTCGACGTATGCCTGGCGGAAATCAAACATGTAGATGGCCAGGAACGATGCAAACACACCGAGTGCGGCCCAGCCCAGGTAGCGGCCGATGAAGGCCTTTTCTTCACGGGGGTTCGCGAACGTCTTCGTGCGCACCATCACCTTGTAGATGACGAATGCGCCGGGCAGCGCGAACAGAAGCCAGTTGAAGAAGATGTCGAGACCACCCTCAAAGAAGTTGGCGTCAAACAGCGCGGCCAGCCACGGGAAGTGCATGCCTTGCATGTTCTCGGGGCCGACACCGGCAGGGACATTGATGAAAAACGGAACGTTTAGCGAAAATACGGGTGCGAGAATTGCGATGACGAACAACGCAAACACGCCATACAGGCTGTAGTAGCTCTGTGGGTATTTCTTGAACTGGACCCAGACGATCTCGCTATACGTCTTGTATTGGAGGTCCGCTTTTTTGCGAATCTCCTCGAGCTCTTCTGGTGTCTTTTCTACTTCTTCAGTCACTGCGCCCCCTTAGTCGAAACTAATGCGTGGGTCGACCACGGCGTAGCTGATGTCGGAAATCAGCAGGCCGATAAGCGTCAACACAGTGGAGATGAGAAGCACACCCATGATGGCGTTGTAGTCGCGAGCAAAGATGCTCTCGAACATGAACAGGCCCATGCCTGGGATGTTGAAGACATACTCAATAACGACGGAACCGCCGATGAGGGCAGGTAGCATCGTTCCCAAGAGCGTCAGAACCGGAATCATTCCGTTTCGAACTGCGTGCTTGATGACAACCATCGGCTCGCTGAGGCCTTTGGCACGCGCGGTCCGGATGTAGTCGGCGCGGATAACGTCCAGGATACCGGAACGCGCATAGCGGCTGAGGCTCGCCAGGGCACCGTAGGTCATGCAGAAGACGGGTAACGTCAGGTGATAGCCAACCGAGAGCATATACTCGAGGGTGGTCATCTGGTCGGTATTTGCCGCGTCTGTCTGGAACCAATCTGGGAACTTGCCGACGAATTCACCGGTTGGGAACCACGCAAATGGGTCACCGACCGCAAACGCTTCCAAGAGCAACACGCCGATGAAGAACGAAGGCAAACTGTAAAGCATGAACAGGGCGACGGTAACGATCTTGTCCGCCAGCGAGTTCTGGCGATATGCGCTCCAGACACCAAGCGGGATCGACAATAAGTATGCAAGGAACACGGCAAGGAAGTTCAACGTAAGCGTGTAGGGGACGCGCTCCTTAATCTTCTCGAGCACAGGCCGTTTGTCGACGTGGCTTACGCCAAAGTCGAGCTTGATGAGGTTGCTCCAGTATTTCGCAAAACGGGTATCGCCAAACAAGATTCCCATCTTGTCGCCGAAGGTCCAATTCCAACGCTCAGCATTGGTTTCAAACCATGGAACCCACTTTTCGTTAACGACCTTGTCGACATCTTCTTTCGAGGCGTCGACGGCCACTCGGTAGGAGCCCAAAAGTTCGTTTTCCGCCGAAATCTCCTGATTTCGTTTTCGGTCTTCAGGTGATTGCTTCTTATTGTACTCGTTAATGAGCCGCTGCTTCGCGTTCACCGTGAGGCGATTTACGGCGATGATGCGGACATCAAGCCGGTCACCGTCCCGCGCAATTGCGATGAGATGGGGCACGATGTACTCGCCCCAGTCTTCAACCGTATCCTGGGCCTCAATAATAGAGCCGCTGGTCGGTTTTTGGTCGGCAGGGATACAGCCCTCGGGCTTGCCGTCTTCACACGTTGGTTTATTGAAGTCTGCAAGCGTGACCAGCAATCCTTCGACCTCGCCACGCGTCAGTGCGTAGCGGGTATTAAAGAACGCAGGTTTATCGAAGTTAAACTGCTCTTTGAAGATGCGGTAACTCTCACGAGCCTCCGCCGACGTTGAATCCTGAGTACCTTCGGCGCTCACCGCTCCGCCGCCGGGACGACCGGGAGCGAGGTTGAGAACGAAGAAGATAATGCAGGAAATGAAGAACAACGTCGGAATCATCAACAAGATGCGTTTGATGATGTACGTCGTCATTTCTTCTTCTTCACGCTCGTGTCGACGTACCAGGGAAGTGGGTGATACTGCGGTCGAATCGCGTTAATCACCACGTTCTTCAGGCGAGGTTGCCATGCCGCCACGCTCTGAGGAGCGTAGAAGAAGGTGTATGGCTGCTCGTCATGTACGATTTGGTGGAATTCGTGAAGAAGTTGCGTTCGCTTTTCTTCGTCGAAGGTCACACGCAAGGTCTCGATGATTTCGTCAGCACGCTTGTTTCGGAATGCCTGACGGTTCGAGCCTTTCGGGATATCAGCCTGGCTGGAGTGCCAAATCTGATAGGGGTCGATGAGCCATGAGAGGCCCCAACCGCCAGTAAACGCGTCGAACTTCTTCTCGTCCATCTTCTTTTGCATCGTCGGCCAGTCAACCGGATTTGGCGTCATGATGATGCCAATCTTACGAAGGTCCTCTTTGTAGACCGAGAGAATCTGCTTGTAGGTCGGGCTGTCGTACGACAGGAAGTTAAACTTGAAGTCCACCTTCTCGCCCTCGATGACCTTGTCGCGAACGCCGTCGCCGTCGGAGTCGGTCCAGCCTGCTTCGTCCAGAAGCTGCTTGGCTTTCTCCAGGTCAAACGCGTAGGGCTTGACGTTGGGGTTCGTGCCCGGGTGCTTGTAGTAGTAAGGACCCGTTTGAATCGTGCCCAAGCCGTGGACGACGCTCTTGATGATGCCTGGGCGGTTGAGTGCGTGGGTCATCGCCAAGCGAACCTTCTTGTCCTTGAACAAACGCGAATCGGCGTTCCAGCCCAGGTAGTAGTACGCGAAACGGTCGACAATCTCGTAGTTCAGCTCTTTGCGTGTGAACGGCGTGTCTTTGCCTTCCAGAATCTCGCTCTTGTAGCGTGGTGGCGGAAGGGCGGGGATGAAGTCGATCTCGTCAGCCTGAAGTTTCAAGTAAGCCGCTTCGGGATCCTTGATGATTTGGTGTTCGATGCGCTTGATTGGGTACTGAGGCCCAAAGAACTTCTCGTTTCGCTCCAGAATCACGCGCTCGCCAGCCTTGTGCTCGACCAACTTGTAAGGGCCAGCGCCGACCGCAAGTTTGGAAGCCCAGTGGTTGTTGAACTTCAGACCAAGCGTTTCCTTTGGAAGGTCGTTTCCGTCTTCGTCTTTGGTGAAGAGCCACTTTGGCATTGGGTAGTAGCCAATCGTCATCGACTTGGAGTGGTAGACTTTCTTCTTCCACGTCACCTTGAAGGTGTACTTGTCGATGACCTCAGCCTTGTCCATGTCTTCGTAGTAGTTCTTCAATGCGCCTGCTTCGACCTGTGGATTCTGAACGAGGTCGAAGAAGAACACAGCATCTTCAGCCGTCACTTCGCGTGGCTCTTTGAGCCACTCGTTCTTTGGATCGGTGAAGTCGACGTTTGGCACGTGCCAGTAAACACCCTTCTTCAGGTGGATCGTGTACACGGTGTAGTCGTCATTGATGGTGATCTTGTGCGCGAGCTCCTGGACCCAGTTGTCCGGGTTCGTGAAGTCAGCGCGCGCAAATTGCGCATGCACCAGATACTGGATGTTTCGGACATCAACCGAGTTCTCGGTCAGCCAGTTGTATCCTTTTGGCGTGTCGCCAAGACCGCGTCGCAGCGTGCCGTCCATCACGGCGTCGGCTGGAATCTGCAGGTCTTTGTGTGCAACCAGAATGTTGTCAGGATCGTTTAGCGACTCAGCCCAAGCGTTGCCGGAATCCGCGCCGCCGCCGTTTGACGCGACGTTCCCGGAGACTGCTACGCCTTGTTTGAGTTGCTGTTGAATCTGTTCATTCGAAGCGACGAGTGCATCCACTTTTTGCTCAAGTTTGAGCGCGGTGTCCTCGGCATTATTGGTTTGCACCAGGTTGACGATGGTGAGTAGACACAAGGTCGCAAGCACCACGATCAGTCCAACGGTAGCGGCAAAAGTTCTTGGCATTGGGTTCTCTTACTCTTGCGAAAAGCGCGCGCCCGATGCGGGCGCGCGTCAAATTCGAACTTCAAAAATCTGGCGTACCATAGGGAACGCGTCATCGATGTGTCAATAAGATGACGCGCTAGCTTTCTTAAGCTTCGTCCTCGCGAACAACGCCCACGGTCTTCAAGTACAGCTCTTCGAGCTGCGACTCTTCGACGTAGTTCGGCGCTTGCGCCATGACGTCTGACGCCTTTTGCGTCTTGGGGAACGCGATGACGTCGCGAATGCTCTGCGACTTCGTAATCAGCATCACAAGACGGTCCATACCGAACGCGATACCTCCGTGAGGCGGCGTGCCGAAGGTCAGGGCGTCAAGCAGGAAGCCGAACTTCTCTCGCGCTTCGTCTTCGCTCAGGCCCAACTTCTCGAACACCTTCCACTGCACTTCCTGCTGGTGGATACGAATCGAGCCACCACCGATCTCGCTGCCGTTAAGCACAAGGTCGTACGCTTGTGCGTAGCACTGTGCCGGGTCGGTATCGAGCAGTCCCAAGTCCTCTGGACGTGGGCTCGTGAATGGGTGGTGCATAGAGTAGTAGCGGCCTTCGTCCTCGTCGTATTCGAACATTGGGAAGTCCGTAACCCAGCAGAATCGGAATTCGTCTGGGTCGATGAGTTCAAGGTCTTCGCCGAGCTTCTTGCGCAAGTTGCCCAGCGCAGCGCATACGACGCTCTCCTTAGCGGCCACCATCACCAAAAGGTCACCTGCTTCGACGCCGTACGCAGCTTCGTACTGAGCTTTCTCTTCGTCAGAGAAGAACTTCGAAACGCCGCCGGTCCAACCTTCTGCGGTGACTTTGGCCCATGCCAGACCCTTCGCGCCATAGATTCCGACGAACGGCTCCATCGCATCGATGTGCTTGCGGCTGAACTTCTCTGCGCCACCAGGGACGCGGATACCACGCACGATTCCGCCATCGGCCACCGTCGTTTCAAACACCTTGAAACCACTTGTCTTCGCGATATCGGTGACGTCGACGAGCTCAAGCCCAAAGCGAAGGTCCGGTGCGTCCACACCGAAACGACGCATCGCTTCGTCGTATGGCATACGCTGGAACGGCTCGTTAATGGTCGCTGCGCCAGTGCCTTCGAAAATCTGCTTCATCAGACCTTCGCAGGTGTCCATGACGTCGTCCGCAGTGACGAACGAAAACTCCATATCGATCTGCGTGAACTCAGGCTGACGGTCAGCTCGCAAGTCCTCGTCACGGAAGCACCGCACAATCTGGAAGTAGCGGTCATAGCCAGAAATCATCAGCAACTGCTTGAAGATCTGGGGTGACTGCGGGAGCGCGTAGAACATGCCGGGATTGACGCGGCTTGGAACCAGGTAATCACGCGCGCCTTCCGGCGTGGATTTCGTGAGGTATGGGGTCTCCAACTCCTCGAATCCATTGTTCACCAAGTAGTTCCGCGTGATCTGATTGATCTTACTACGCATCATCAGAGCACGTTGCAGCGGCCCACGACGTAGGTCGAGGTAGCGGTACTCAAGACGCAGGTTTTCATTCGAGTCAACGTTGTCGCGAATCTGGAAAGGTGGTGTCTCAGACTGCGAGAACACCTCCAACTTCTTCGCCAAAACCTCAACTTCTCCCGTATCCAAGTTGGGATTCGAATTATCGCCGCGGCTCACAACTTCGCCGACCACGCCGATACACCATTCGCTACGGAGCTTTTCCGCTTGCGCGTAGTATTCCTGGGCGAGGTCGGTTTCGAAGCGAACCTGAACGATGCCACTTTTATCTCGCAAATCGACGAAGATGACGCCGCCGTGGTCACGATGATTCGCGACCCAGCCCATGACGTTAACGGTCGATCCGACGTCGGAAGCGCGAAGGCTCCCGCACATGTGGGTTCGTTTATTTGTCGCCAGGAAACTCACTTCTCTTACCTACCTCCAGGGGTTTCATCACTCGACGCAGTGCGTCGAAAACGGACACGGGTTAGAACACGCGCCTGAATCTGTGTCAATCGTGGCGGGATGGGGAAGGAATGAACGCCTGATGTACATCGCATGTACGGTGGTGGGCGCGTTGGCGTCGCCCCTTCGGGGCTGGCGTCGCGCTTCGCGCTGGCGTCGCTTCGCTGGGTTCGCTTCGCTGGGGCGCTTCGCTGGGTCGCTCGCCTTCGGCTTCGCTGGGGTCGCTTCGCTGGGTCGCTCGCCTTCGGCTTCGCTGGGGTCGCTTCGCTGGGTCGCTCGCCTTCGGCTTCGCTGGGTTCGCTTCGCTGGGGTCGCTTCGCTGGGGTCGCTTCGCTGGGGTCGCTTCGCTGGGGTCGCGCTTCGTGCTGGCTTTGAACCATGGCCTTAAGCGCTCTTAGGTCCTTAGCGTCCTTAGGTCCTTAGGAATTCTGGCACGGATCTTGGAAACGTTCTCTCAGAACATGACTCGTGAGTCATTTTTTGGAGAAACGATGAAACATCTATGTACGGCGCTTGTTAGCGGCGTCCTAGCCCTCTTCACCATGCCTGCGTTTGCGCAGATGCCTCAGCTGAGTGGGGCGGTGACATGTACCAATCATGACAACGGACAGCCGATTGCGCTGCAGTGTTACGAGAGCCGGCGAGTTTGCCACTACGCCTTCTTAAACATCCGCAATGGCGATGCGTTTACAAAAACACGTGCCGAGAACCCGCCTTATTGCAGCCGGTCATTGTCGACAGCCTATCAGGACGCCAAGCAACGGGGATTCAAACTCGTGGAAGCCAGGCTGCCGTCTCGGTACGGATTCGACCGGGATGAACGAGGCCGGGTCTACCAAACTTATTTTGACCTGCGAAGCCGCTGGTGGCTGGGGGTTGCCGGCACGTTGGACCCTGGATGGCTCGATGACCGCTCGTTCTCTACTGGCGCGCGTCTGGAGACCGGCGTGGTGATTGAAGACTACGACGAGTATGACCGTCGGCGAAATCGGCACCGCTTCTTGGTGGGGTCAGTGCTCATCGACCCGCTCGAGGTCGATGCATCGCTCTGGCAGTATTCAAGGGGCCGAAATGAGGAAGTTCCTTCGGTTTGGGTGACGACGTTTATTGGGGAACCGAAGCGATTCGATATCGATATTCACCTGGGACCAGGGGTCGAGCTTGGGCGTTTTAACTACTACGCCATTGAAGGAGACCATCACGCCCTGACCGATATCGTACACGGGGTCCTCAACTGGGAGATGCTCCAGTCTTCAACTATGGAGACGTTGGTTGCCCTGCGGGTTGGCGGCGGTGTCGGCATACGCTGGGAGCAAGCCTCTGAGACGCCATATTTCTACTACTACCCGGAGGTCGCTCTCGATTGGCATTGGGTGATTGATGACCGCGGACTGACGGAACTTCGGCTCGGGGCGAGTGGCCGGATCGCCGATGAGCCTGCGACGTCAGGGCTTTGGAAGCAGGTGAAAGCAGGCATGAGTTTCGAGCGCGTGGTTCTGGCCATCAACGATCAGCCGATATCCCTCTATGTGGAGCCGCATGTGCGCTGGACCGACATGGGGCCGGCAGGAACGGAACAGACCGACCTGCGGATGCACGCTGGGGCTCGCGTGTCGCTCTTCTCTCCGCCCAGGATGCCCGACGACTTGTGCCCAAACGAAGCCGAAGACTTGGATGGATTCAACGACCATGATGGATGTCTTGACGAAGACAACGATGAAGACGGGGTCTTAGACCGGGATGATTGGTGTCCAAACGTCGCTGGAACACGGGAAAAGAACGGATGCTGAGACCGCTGGTCAAAATCCTAATGTTCCTCGCGCTGGTCCTCTTGTCCGTGGAATCGGAAGCGTCCGATTATGCAGTGGATACCGAAGGGCGGGAGTTTCGTGTGTCGTTTCCCCCGCATGACCGATTCGCTGTTCAGTCGGTATGGACGGAACAAGGGGACTTCGAAATCGGAGCGGATCTTCGCTTCGAGGCGAACTGGGATTTCCCGGACGAACAGATTTGGTGGCGATTGCGGCACCGCGCTTTGAGCGTCGCATACCTCGATGCGACCGAGACAACGCGGTTTTCGGCCATTTCAGGTGACTACTGGCGACACGACACCGCGTCGGTGATCCTCATTCCAGGAGACATCAATTTTAAGATTCCCGCTCCCTTCGACGTCACGGCCGGCTACGAGCTTCTGAGTGGCAGAGCGCAAGGCGACTCGATTCAAACTCTGCGCACAGCGAACCTGAGATTTGGGGCGGACTTCATACGAGACCCATCATTTCAGGGACGCTTGGCGTTCGCATTCTTTGGACGTCATGACATCGACTTCAATGCCGATACGCACCGAATCGTGCCGCTCAGCGGCGGCGAAGTGCGGGCGAGTTGGGAAGCTGCGAACGGACGTTTTCGCGCCGGAACGCAGGCAGAGTGCGGTTATGGCGTCGAGCTGGACTCGCAGAAACAAGATTGGAGCTGGCGCTGCGGCGGCGACGCCGAGGTCGAGTGGATCTTCGCGGCCATCAACGACATGCCCGTCAGCGTGCCAATTCAGGGCAACTGGAGCTGGGACGATGTTGATGCGTTTGCGTGGGAGGTAAGGGCGGGGTTGCGACTGAGTCTGCCGTTCAATTAGTCCTTCTTGGACTTCTTTTTGTCATCGTCCTCTTTATCGAGCCCGAGCTCTTCCTTTGCGACTTTCAGGTCATCACGAACACAGTCCAAACAGTCTTTCATATTGAGGAAGCCACATCCGCGTTTGGGCCGCTTGTCGACATACAAAATTGCTTCACCGACGCGTTCATCGCCGTCCTCGATAGCATCTTTGACGGCGGTCTGAAGTTCCGAGCATTTGGTCTGCGACTTCAATGTGATGACGTTTCGTTGCCATCGATCGAACTTCGGCAGTTGTTTTGAGTCGTGAAGGATGTCAGCGATGCGTTGTCGATCGCGTCGTTTGTCCGTGGCCTCATACTCCTTGAAGATGGCCTCGCGGAGGTCCTTGTTCCCATGTTGGGTCAGGAACTCTTGGACGGCATCTCGTGCTGCCTTCTTCCCGGACATCGCCTGCAAGAGAGCTTTCTGGAGCCCCTCATCTCGGCGGTAGCGATCGTCGAGCTCAGTCGCGCGGGCGAAACTTAAGAACGCTTTGCTGTGATTGTCGGAATCGGAGTGAAGGGTGCCGAGCAGGAAGTGGTAGTGGGCGTTTGATTCGTAGTTCAGGCCTGCCTTTTCCAGAGCTTCAATGGCCTGCTTGCTCTTGCCCTCAGCATTCATCGCCAGCGCCTTCGCGATGTCGGGTTGCTTGGAGAACTCGGTACGTTCTTCAGCGACGTTCTCAAGCGCCATCTCACCGACTTGTTCCGAAAGAACGTTTCCGGTGATCGCCGCGGCCGCGATAACGACGGCCAGGACCAATGCGGCGGCAATCCCAGCATAGACTGCAAATGGTGCGTTGCGCTCGGTCTTCTCGACGGCGTGTGAGAGTTGCACCAGGGCGGTCGCCACAGCAGGCTTTCGCTGCGTGGGTGCGAATGCGTCAGGTTCCTCGGTCAAGAGCTTAACAAGCTCCGCTGCGGTCTGTGGGCGAGCCTCCGGGGCTTTCTCCATGCACTTCATCACCACATGATCCAACCATCGTGGAATGGGTGCGTCAGGCGCCATTTCTGCCATCGGAGGCGGTGGATCGGTTACGTGTTTCGCCATGATGAGGGGAATGGAGTCCGCATCAAACGGCACCTTGTCCGTGAGCATCTCGTAAAGGATGACGCCCAGCGCGTAGAGGTCGGAGCGACCATCGACTTCCCGCCCCGAAGCTTGTTCGGGCGACATATAGGTTGGCGTGCCATAGGCCGCGCCGGCCTGCGTAATCTTCGCTGAATCGCCAAGGCGGACCTGCGCGATGCCGAAGTCCGTGACTTTCACAAACTCTCGGCCGTTCTTGTCGACAACCATGATGTTTGCAGGTTTTAGGTCTCGGTGGACGATCCCAAGCTCGTGGGCTTTCTCGAGGGCTTCGGCGATCTGTACGGCCAATTTCACCGCGCGATCTGGGTCGAGGCGTCCTTCGCGCTCGAGCAACTCCTCCAGCGACTCGCCGTCGAGCCACTCCATAACCAAGAAGAACGCGGAGTCGTCCAGCCGTCCAAAGTCGGTGGCTAGACAGATATTGGGGTGTTCGATGTGAGCGGCTGCTTGTGCCTCGCGCTGAAATCGCTCGACGATTTCTGGGTCCGCTGAAAAGCGTGGATGAAGGACCTTGAGTGCGACCGGCTTATTGATGAACGTGTGCTTCGCCCGATACACGGACCCCATCGCACCCTCGCCGATCTTCGCTTCGATCTCGTACCGCCCCGAGACCGTTTTGCCGGTTAGCGTGTCCTTTTCTTCGCTCATCAACTCATTTGGGAGATTGAACTCCCAAGCCCACGTGGGTTACCGACCGTCCTGTCCAACGCGAAAATGCACGCGCGACAGTGAAAACGTGATCCTTGTCTGGACTAGCCTCTACTATTGGAATTAGCACGTCATCGCCGACTCGGGCTAGTGCCGTAAACGCCTGAACACGTAGGGTCTGATCGTCCTTTTCAAGTGGGTACTTGACCATTGCGTAAACGATTTCAGTAACTTCAGCGAACATGATGGTGTGCTTGCCGACCCGAAATTCTGCCAGATGTGGGTAGACAGAAAGGAGCTCGATAGTCTTCAGGGACGTTCGAGGCCCGAATCGAGCCAATACCGCGCCCATTCCGACGAATGTGACAGCGATTGCGATCAGCCAAAACGAATGAAACGCCGTGAGTCCTTCGAAAGCGAGCAGCGCAATTCCCGCCACGATGGCAACGACCGCGCCCCATAAACCCCAAGGGGTGATCGCGGGATCATCCACTTTGGCGGTCAAAACCAGCGCGTCTTCAACCTGTTCAAACTGTGGTTGGAACTGAAGGAGAGCGGCCTTTGGATTGGGCCGAATCAGCTCGGTCGGGTTCACGACTTCGGGGAAGGAACGTCGATAGTTTTCGGTAGTCGCGTACGGTGTAGCACCCATTTGCCTGCCTCACGGATCATCACGATCTTTTGAGCCTTGTTGTCTGGCAGCAGGGCAAAGAGTTCCTTGCGGTTGTCTGTTTCCTGCTCCTCTTGACCCGCCACACTGTCTTTGAGTTGCGAGAGGTCTTCGGCAAGCAACATAGACACGGGTTCAAATTCGACGACCTGACCATCGGGAAGTTTCATTTTCCCTGCGGCAAGAATGTCGGCGATCTTGGACGTGTCACCGCCGGCGGCAAGAAAGGCCTTGGTTTCCGAGCTCATGAGGGCAGACGCTTCAACGTAGCGTTGCTGGGACAAAAGGGAGTGCAGTTGAATGGCAGAGGCCCGTGCTTCGAGATAGAGCCGCTCTTTGGCGCGCTCCTCTTCGCCCGGGATCAGACTGACGTCCTTGCGCTCAGCCGGTGGAGGAGGATCCGGCAGTCGATATGGGTTCCAGCAGCCACAAAAAACAAACATACACAGGCTGGTTAGGGCAACGATTCTTCGCACGAGCACTCCATTCCTAGAACTCAACGGGCGTTGTAGCGGATTACTGCAATCCTTCCAACCCGAACAAGTGCTTGGAGGACGCGCTCCCATGCACTATTATCATTCGGGTTGAAGAACTTGGAAGGACCGGTATGTCGTTCAAACTTTTCTACGAGCAGGATGGTCGGGAGCTCGAATTCCAGAATGCGAGCGTCACGATTGGACGTGATGCGTCCAATGACCTGCATCTGGATCACCCAACTATTTCGCGCCAGCACGCCCTGATTGTCGAGAATCCGTCGGGCTATGAACTCATCGTTCTCAGCAAGTCTGGGTTGACGGCTGTCAACGGTGGCCAAGTGCAAGGCACGGTGCCTCTAAATCACGGGACGAAACTTCACTTTGGCCAGATGGCCTTTGAGTTTCGCACTGCAAACGGTGCACCTGCGGCTGTAGGCGGCGGAATTCCTGATATCCCCACCGAACCTGGCGTGAATATCCAAGGCGGAGGCTATGGCCCACCTGGTGCGCCTGCACAGCAAGGATTCGGTGGTGCGCCAGCCCAGCAGGGATTCGGCGCTGCTCCGGCCCAGCAAGGTTTTGGCGCTGCACCTGCGCAACAAGGGTTTGGTGCTCCAGCCCAACAAGGTTTTGGCGGCGCACCCGCGCAACAAGGATTTGGTGCAGCTCCTGCCCAGCAAGGGTTTGGTGCCGCGCCTGCCCAACAGGGGTTTGGCCAGCAACCTGGATTCGGTCAACCAGGCGCCAATGGCATGAACGGCGGCGCCAACGGCATTGCTGTGGGTCAAATGCACGCGGATGGCTCGGCTCCTACGATGGCTGCACCAGCAGTGACAGGACCGCCTCCCGGTGGACCCGCCAATCCGCCGAGCACGGGAATCAAGTCTTGGGATGACATCGCGAACTCGGCCGAGGCGATGGACCCATCAGATATCGAACAGCACGAGACCAACTTCGAGAAGCTCCAAGCCGCTCAGAAGAAAGCGGCTGCGCAATCTGGTCAGAGCCCGGTGGTATTGGGCGGTGTGGTCCTCATCGTTTTGATGATGGGCTTCATCTTGTTCTACGACACTGGGGGCGGACCCGCTGCCGTTGACTCGGGGCCTGTTGAGCGTGATCCAAATGCGGATCCGATCGTCCAGATCGCTGCTGACGACCTGAAATGCGTTACACAAGAACAGTGCATGCAGGAAGCGCAGCGCAAGTATGCGTTTGGAATCGAGGTCTACCGAAAGAAGGACGCCGATATCCCCAACCTATACTTCGCCTACACAAACCTCGTATTGGCTGAAGAGCTTGCTAAAAAGGCGCACACACTCGCCGAGAAGGACGAAGCGAGCTTCAAACTTCCAGGTGAGTTCAAAGAGTTGGAGAAGATTCGCAGTGAGTCTCAGAAAGAGCTCCTGACCCGCGACAAGGACTTCAAAGTCCGCTTCCACCGCGCCAAGCAACGACGTGAGTTTGGAGAAATGGAGCAGGTCATCGCGGAAGCCCGAACACACTTCCCTGAGAAGCGATCAATCGTGAATCAGTGGGCGGAAGGACGCGAAATCTACATGAAGGAAAACAACATGAAGTCCAAATAGGGCTTCATTCGATTCCGAACTTCTTCATCTTATTCAACAAGCCCTGGCGGGAGAGCCCAAGCAGTTCAGCTGCCTGTGTGCGATTGCCATGCGTTTGCATCAACGCATCCTCCACAAGCCGGTGTTCGAGCGCGTCAACCTGGTCCGCCAACGTACCACCCACCGACCGCGTCGTCGCTGGCCGCAGCCCAAGGTGTTCCGGACCAATCGTCGGACTATCGCCCGACATCACGGTGGCACGTTGCATGACGTGTCGGAACTCTCGGAGATTCCCCGGCCATGGGTGCGACTTCAGTGCATCCAGTGCTGAATCAGTCAGTTGCTTTGCCAGCCCATCGTGCGCCAGGGAACGGCTCTGGTTCATGAAGTGGTCAGCGAGTTCCGGAATGTCTGATGTTCGCTCGCGAAGCGGTGGAAGCTCAATGGATGCGCCATTCAGACGCCAATATGTGTCTTCACGAAAGTCACCGCCATCCATCAATTCATTGAGGTCACGATTCGTGGCCGAGACGATGCGCACATCCACATGTTTGGGACGGTCGCTTCCAACTGCCAATACCTCTCCAGACTCCAATGCACGTAGCACCTTTACCTGAAGGGCAGGGGGCATATCCCCAACCTCATCCAAGAACAACGTGCCCCCGTCCGCCTCGACAAACAGCCCATCCCTGTCTTGCACTGCCCCGGTGAACGCACCTTTCACATGCCCAAACAGGGTTGAATCAAGCAAGGTCTCGGTAAGAGCGCCGCAATTGACCGCCACAAACTTCTGACCCCGGCGCGGACTCTGGTCATGGACGAACCTGGCCATCAACTCTTTACCCGTCCCATTTTCGCCGAGAATCAACACTGGCAGTTCACTGGGCGCCACCCTCGCAGCCATGTCCAAACATGTTTGAAACCGGGGTGATTGGCCGATCATCGCTCCCGCTGGTGCGGTCTGGGCAAGCGATTCACGCAATGAATCGCGCTCATGTTGAAGTTTGGCATGAGCGATAGCGCGCTGAAGCACGATAACGAGCACGTCGGGATCAACTGGCTTCGTGAGGAAGTCGAACGCACCTGCACGGACCGCGCGGATCATGAATTGTTGGTCGCCAGCCCCGGAAGCGACGACGATCTGCGCATTGGGCTTCAGGCTGAGCATTTCGTCGAGTTGGTCCATGCCACCTGAAACCGAGCCGTCCGGCGGCAGCATGAGGTCGAGCAGGACCACATCAAAATCGGCCTCTTTGAACGCAGCTATTGCAGTCGGCCGGTCTTGGGCAACCGCAACCTGAAAGCCATCGGCTTCCAACAATTTGGAATAGACTCGGACGAATGCGTCATCGTCGTCGACGAGTAGGACTCGATTCATGATTCAGAACCTGTAGCTAAGGCCAATTCAGGCTGACTGAAGGGTAGGGTGATGGTGAAAATCGCGCCACCGTCTTGATGATTTGCCGCTTCGATGGTGCCTCCGTGTCGATCAATGATCGAGCGTGTGATCGCGAGTCCCAAACCGGTTCCGCGTTTGCGATCGTCACGTTTTCTGGTCGTCACAAATGCATCAAAGAGCGTGTCCATCACCAATTCATCAATCCCTGGGCCGTGATCGCGGACGAGGATCTGCGCGGTGTCTTCCGCAGATGTCTGTATCTCAATCGTATTGTCCGGCTCACCCATCAACAGAGCATTCTCGATGATGTTGACCAACGCCTGCCTAAGAAGCTCCGGGTCACCATCTAGCGTCAGCTCTGGACCTTGGATGTCGACCATTGAGCGTTCGCTCCCTGTCGCTCTCAACGCGTCGGAAATCGCCAATTCAATGGCTGACTTCAGCTCGACCTCACGCACGCGGATCGGGCGCGGGCGGCTGTACGCGAGCATGTCTGCGATAAAGTTCTCGCTTCGTTCAAGCTGACCTTCGATTTCTCGAAGCACGTCTTCGTCCGCCCCGATCTTTCGAATCAACTTCAGATTGGCAGCAATGACACCGAGAGGATTGCGGATCTCGTGTGCGACAGCCGAAGCGAGAGTGCCCAGCTCGGCAAGGCGTTGCTGTTGGTCGACTTTTTGTTCGGTTTCGGAAAGTTGTCGAGACACGCTCTCAAGGTCGGCGCTCTTTGGGGACAGCGTTCTGCCAAGCTGTTGCGTGACGATGACTCGAATCGGCTCGAAAGCCACGGCTGCAGCCAACACCAAGAACGCTGCGCCAACGCCAAGGTTTGCCACGTCGGATGACGCGGCTTCGACAATCGAGAGCACGCCCAGAACAAAGCCCGCCGAGATCAGTGCGGTAGCTCCGGCATAGGCGAGATTGCGGTCCAGAAGCCGTCGTGTCGCTGCGTCTTGGCGTCGTCTAACCAGGACTGCCAGGAACATCAGAGACACCAATACCAGCGCCATTCCTGCTGGAAAACGTGACCCATGCGCGAGGCTTAACGCGTTTATCCATGCGCCGGTGTAGCCTGTGACACCACAAAGAAGGAGCCATCGAATGTCCTTCCGGCGGTCCTCGTTCGCCCTTGCGGAGGCCACCAATATCCCCATCGGAACGGTTGCCGCGACAAAGGCTAGCCCCATGCTGGGCCAAAAAAGCGGTCCGGCGGCTAGAGACACGGGATCGTAGAGTACGCCAGGAGCAAACGCGCCCATGAACGTCACGATGATCGCTACAACATAGGCAATCCACACCAAGAATCGGCCGCGCTGAGTATCTGAGACATCAAACGCCGCGTGTAGGTAGCCCGCGGCGACAAAAGCTCCCGACGCCGCGAGGCTGAGTCCAAAGGCGGAAGTCGAGGGGAGATGCGCCAATAGTAGCGATCCCGACCACAACATAATCGCTCCCGAATAGGCCAATAGACCGCGTTCCGTTCGTACCCAGGCCAACGTGCTGAAAAAAAGCAGCGCCGAGGTGGCTACGACTGGAACTAATGCGTAGGCGTAGAGAGGCTCCATGGTCGCGAACGCTAACATGAAACCCGCGCTGCGACACTGGACAACGCGCGTGTTCTAGACGTAAACCCTCGGGGCATAAACAGCGGACGCAATTGTGAGCGAATCAACACCGTTAGGGTGGCAAACCTTAGAGTCAGATGGCCTCGACCAACGCGACGGGATGCGTGCGTTCGCCGTGCTCTTGGGTGCGTTGGTGTTCTGCTCTCTGGTGCTTGCGATGGTGCAGTTTGCGGTCAACAAGCAGGCACCGGCTATCTCGCAGATCTTCTTGGAACACATCCTCGTTTTAATCGGTGTGGGAGGGGTCTACCGGTTTTCGGAAGAACGGCTGGAGTCCATTCGCTTAGCAGTTGGAGCGGTGGCTGTGCTGGGAACCATCGCGCTCATCTCCACACACTACACCTCGTACAACACCCCTGATTTGGTCGCGGTGCGACCGCGCTGGGGGACGTTCCTGGTCATCGCCTACGCGATCTTGGTTCCTGCCTCGTGGCGGTATCATTTGGGCGTCGCAGCTGCTTCCGTGTTCGTACAACCGCTGGTCGTCGGGGCGGAAGTCATGTTGGGTGTTTTGGTTGTCGATGCTGGGCTTTGGCGAGGCCTTCTCTTGGACGCCGTGCCAGCCACCATCGGAGCGGTTGTCGCAACCGTGCTCGCCGCCCGCCAGTATCGACTGAACCAGGCGGTGAAGGACTCGGCCAGACGGTTGGGGAACTACACGCTCACCCAGAAACTTGGCGAAGGTGGCATGGGTGAGGTCTGGAAGGCAGAACACAAATTTCTGGGCCGTGAAACTGCGGTAAAGCTGATTCGGAGCCATCGATTGTTCGGTGAAGGCGTCGACGATCGTAAACGGCACGTGGCGTTCGCGCGATTTGAACGCGAGGCCCAATTGACCGCGGCGCTAACGTCTCCGCACACCGTTCGCCTGTTCGACTACGGTCTTGAAGACGACACGATCTACTACGCGATGGAGCTACTTGAGGGCGTCGATCTGGATGACCTCGTGTTGGTCACGGGAGGTTTGCCGCAAGAGCGGGTTCACTTCTTCCTTCTGCAGATGTGCGATTCGTTGGGAGAAGCCCACAAACACGGACTGGTGCACCGCGATATCAAACCAGCAAATGTCTTTGTGTCGCGCCAGGGGCTGCACTTTGACTTCATCAAAATCCTCGACTTCGGTTTGGCCATCGAACAACAAAACTATGAGTCCGGCGAGCGCCTGACCATGGAGGGTAAAATCACGGGTTCGCCCATGACCATGGCGCCCGAGCAGGCTTTTGGTGAGCCAGTTGATGCCCGCGCAGACATCTATTCGATCGGTTGCGTGGCGTATTTCGCACTGACTGGAGATTCGGTGTTCAAGGGTGTGACCGCCCGCGAAGTTCTGAAGAAACATGTGAAGGCCAAACCCCAACCGATCCGAGAATACGTCGAGGATATCGACGAAGGGCTGGAGGCCATAGTAATGATGTGCCTCGAAAAGAAACCGGAAGACCGGCCGCAATCTGTGACGCAGCTGTACAAAATGCTTCAACTTTGTGAATTCGATCGTCCCTGGACCGAAGGACGCGCCCGCCGTTGGTATCGCAGCGTCGGCATGTTCGAAGATTCTCTGGACGTTTATGCGCCGGATGAACCGACCCCGAAACTCGCGATGACAGGATTGACGGATGAATAGAGCGGCTCTGGCTGCTTTTGTAGCCTGTTTCCTGCTGAGCTTCAGCGCTTGGGCGCAAGACCCCGATGGGATCTCTCAACCGGGACAACCAACGTTTGGCGCGGATAGCGATTCGGACGGGGATGAAGAGGAAGAGACCAATCCCGACCGCCAGAAGATGGGCGCGGGGATGGGTTCCAAAGTCGCGGACGGGTTCGGCGAGATGTTCGGTAAACCCGCTAAACCAAAGCCTAAGCCCATCCCGATTGAGGTCCTGGCGGCGGCGGACAACGCTAGACACGACGCAACGAAAACGGCGCTCGTTGCAGCAGACGCGGCAGCCGATGACGGAACACGGGCGCCTCGCGGTTACCTGTGGCCGTACGACGGCGCGTTCCAGGAAAACCCGATGCAGGCCGAGGGTAAGCCTCTAGGCGAGGAAGACGAGCGGCAGACGCCCAATCTGTCAAAGCGTGAGGAAGAGCCGACAACCGCTGGCGATGTATTGATCTGGATTCCGCGGGTGTTGCTGTTTCCTGTCTACCTCGTGACCGAATACCTGATTCGCTGGCCGCTTGGGGTCATCACGAAGGCCGTCGAGAAGTACAAGATTCCAGAGTACGTCATCGAATACACGACCTGGGATAACGGCAATGGCCGTGTTCTTCCGACCTTTAGGATCGTCAGTGATTTTGCGCCTGCGATTGGTTTGGGTGCGATCTGGGAGAACATGTTTCTTCCCAACAACGACTGGGCCCTGGCGTTCGATTTCAATACTGGAGACAACCTGACGATCGACGCGCTGACACAGGTTCGAATGTTGGACGACGACCTGATTCTGAGGTTGGGATATCAGATCGAAGTCCGGAATGACTTCATCTTTCATGGTGTCGGGCCCGACACCGAACAATCCGATGAGACCCGATTTTTCCGAGACAAACGCATGGCCTACGTCGGTAGCAGCTACGACCCCACGAACGGTGGGTTCGGCGGCAAATTCCGATTTGAGGCTTCCGAATTTGATTTCGACTGTTCGGAGCACGAAGAACGCAGCATTTGCGGGCCAGACAACCGCATCGGCACAAGCGACGACCTATTGTCAGTCGATGCGGAGTCTCCGTACTTCACGGCTGGTTATGACATCATCAGGGCGAAAGCGAGCCTGTTCTATGACACACGCGCCGAGCGACCTAAACGCGGTTCCGGCGTTCGTCTGGAGGCAACAGGACGCTACGGACGTGGCATCGGCGAGCATGAAGAGCGAATCGAGTTCTATCGCGCAGGCGGCGAGCTGACGCTGTTTTGGGATGTGTTCAATCAACGGGTTTTGATCGCGCAGGTCTACGCCGAGATTGCCGAACCTGTCGGAGGTCGCGACATTCCGTTCTCGGAGTTAATCGTGCTGGGTGGCGTCGAACATCTTCGAGGATTCAGCCTCGGTCGCTTTCATGGCCGCTCCGCGGCGGTCGGCGCGTTGGGTTACCGTTACCCGGTCTGGTCGTTTTTGGACGGATTCTTAGTCTTCGAAGCGGGCAATGTGTTTGATCCGCAGTTTGAGGGCTTTGATTTCGGAAAAATGCACGGAAGTGCCGCTCTCGGTTTCAGCACAAACTCCACGCGTTATCAGAGTTTCGACATCTTGCTGGCCCTCGGCACGAGCAAGTTTGAACAATCATTGGAAGTCGACTCGTTCCGGGTCGCCATTGGCACGAACTGGGGGCAATAAGATGCGATATCAACTGCTGTCACTTGTGCTCGTGTTGGCTGTGTTTGGATGCGCTGCGGATCAGCCTCAGCGCTTCAATACCACTGAGGTCGTTTGGAAAGACACTGACCGCCATCCCATCCCAGAGCCTGAAGAATACTGGTCGGGATTGTATTGGGACGGTGCCGATAAGATGTTCTTCCGACCCGTGTCCCACGCATTTTTGTTGGAAGAGTGGGGTCCCGCAGCGAATACCAATGCGTTGGACGAGGTCCCAAATTCTAGCTGGTACACAAACCGGATGGCGCTCCGTACGTTAGACCCCGAGACCGTCGCCAATGGGCCGTGCGGCGAGCCGATTAACACGGATTCTGAGTGGGTTGCGGTCGGCGGAAAGGTCGACGGTGCCAATCCCGGGTTCATCATTCGCGATACGAGTGATGACAGGATGTACCTGCTGAAATTTGCAGAGAAGATTCAGATCGAACGCGCGACGAGCGCTGATGTCATTGGCTCGAAGATCTATTGGGCGGCCGGCTTTAGCACACCGTGCAATCGCATCGTGTATTTCGATATCAACAACCTGAAGATTGGCGAAGGTGCGCAAAAGAAAGACAAACTCGGGCGCAAGACACCCATCGTCCAAGCCGATATCGAGACCGCGATCGCCTGGGCCCCGCAGACATTGGACGGCATGGTTCGGGCTTCGGCTTCGTTGTTCTTGCCCGGAAAGCCGATGGGCCCGTTTCAGTACGAAGAAACGCGGGATGCCGATCCCAACGATGTGATTGCGCACGAGGACCGCCGAGAGCTTCGTGGGTCGAAAATGTTGGCGGCATGGTTGAACCACTTCGATGCCCGCGAACAAAACACATTCACGACTTTCATGCCGATGGAGTCGAAGAAAGGGTGGGGTTACATCCAGCACCACATCTTGGATTTTGGTGACTGCTTCGGCTCGAAATGGGAGTCGGACCAGATGTCGAGGCGGTTTGGGCACTCCTCGTACTTCGATCTTCCTCATATTCTGGGCGATTTCTTTAGCTTCGGGACCATTGTTCGACCGTGGGAAACGGCGGTCGAATACCCCGACGCAGGGCCGATTTTTGGGTACTATGATGTGGCCAACTTCGACCCTGATCATTGGGCGAACGGCTACCCGCACCCGGCGTTTTCACGTGCCGATGAAGTCGACATGTTCTGGGGCGCAAAGATAATTAGCCGATTCTCGGACGAACATATCCGGCGGCTCATCGAGGAAGCGCACCTCAGTAACTCAGTTAACGCCGACTATCTGGAGCGCGTCATGATTGGCCGACGTGACAAGATCGTTCATCGCAATTTCGAACGAATCAGTCCGTTTGACACGATCAAGACGCGCGGAATGGAGGCGTGTGTCGACGACCTTGGTGTGACCCTTGGGTATTACGACGCGGCGGATTCCCACTACGAGATCGCGGTTGAAGGTGGTGAATTCAAGCCGATTGCAGGAAAGGAAGGGCGCATCTGCATGGATTTGCTGAACGTTCCTGTGCCTGGAAACTACATCATCACCCGGCTGCGTGTGCGGCGGACGCACCAGCGCTCGCCGGCCCGGGCGACACAATTTCATTTTATTGTTCGGTCGGGACAAGCATTTGTCGCCGGAATTGACCGCTACGATTCGGTTTACGGTTCGAATTGAATCTCCAATTGCCGTAGAACATCAGACGACTTAGGAGATTCTTCGTCGTGTTCTCGAGCCTTTCATTCATACGTCCAGCGGAACGGTACACCGCCGCGATATCCTTCGTGACACTTGCGGTGGTGATGGTGGGGCATGCCGTCTTGGAGACCGCGCGTGATGCGTTGTTCTTGTCGAGCATACCGGCGACCAATCTGCCGTGGGTGTATTTGGCGATCGCGGCCGTATCTCTAGTCGTCCAGAAGTTCGAAAGCCGCATTCCTGAAGACGGGTTGCACTGGATTCTATCCGGCTGGCTGCTGTTCAGCGCGGCGGTGACCTTCGCGTTTTGGCTACTGTTAGAGCAGCTGGGGCGCATTGGCCTGTATGCGCTCTACGTGTGGTCTGGTCTGATGGTGTCGCTGGTGCTTGTGCACTTTTGGACACTCTTGAGTGCCCTGGTGACGATGACCAGCGCCAAACGCCTCTTTTCGTTCATCGGTGCCGGCTCGGGGTTTGGCGCGATTCTGGGCTCGGGTGTGGCCGTCGTCGCCACCGAGTATGTGCCGGCCCGTGACTTGCTGTTGTTTTCGGTCGGAACGCTAATCCTTGCGGCCGTGGGGCCGTATATGTTGGCCAGACGAGCGCCGACGACAGAACCTTCTGAGTCGTCGGACGAAGACGCGATGTCAGGGATTGCGGACACGATCCGCACCATCGCCGGGAACCCCTACGCATGGCGGCTTGCGGCGCTGGTGTTCATAGGCACCATCACCGTCACGTTCGTGGATATTCTGTTCAAGGCAACAGCCGCAGACGCCATCGAACCGGAGCGGTTGGCCCGTTTCTTTGCGGTCGTCTATCTGATTCTGAATGTGCTCTCGCTTGGGATTCAATTGGTGGTCGTGCAGCCCATCATTCGCCGCTTGAGCGTTAGCGGAGCGCTCACCGTATTGCCATCGGTCTTGGTGGTCGGTGCTGTGAGCATGTTGTCTGGAAGTTCGGTCTTGGGCGCGCTTTTGATGAAGAGCGCGGACGGGGCGCTTCGGCACTCGTTGCATCGCACGGCGCTCGAGCTGTTGTATGTTCCGCTGTCCAGCAAGATTCGGATGAAGGTTAAGACGTTCATCGACGTCGCCGGGCAACGCGGCGGCCAAGCGGTGGCGTCGTTAGTCCTGTTGGCTGGCCTCGCGGTGAGTCAAGACGGGCACGTCTATATGACCGCCGTCCTTGTGTTGGCGTTGACCTGGATATGGCTGGCACGCTCACTGAATAAGCACTACCTGAACCTGTTCCGAAGCGTCTTGAAGAGCGACACCATCGAGATTGGGCTCGACTACCCAGACCTCGACGTGGGTTCGCTGGAGTCGATGCTTGAAGCGCTCAACAGCGAGGACGATGCGCGCGTCATCGCGGCGATGAAGTTGCTAGAGGAAGAACGGAAGGCAAACGTCATCCCTGCGTTGATCCTGTATCACCCGTCCGGTCAGGTGGTTGTCGAAGCGTTGGAGACGTTTGTTCGGAACGGGCGAACCGACTTCATTCCCGTGGCCAAACGTATCGAATCCGACGCCGCGCCGGCAGTGCAGGCCGCGATTTTGGCCGCGCTGACCAGTATCAAACCGGACCAACAGCTGCTGCGAGACCGGCTGAAAAGTGAGGACGAAACGGTGCAAGCCGTCGCCAGCATCTTGGCCGTAGACAAAGGATGGGAAGCCTCGGAACCGTGGGAGGGTTTGTGGTCCCGCTTGGCGAGCGATGGTCATGACGAACAGAAACGCGCCCTGATCCAAGCGATTCGCAGCGCTGAATCTGACGAGTTCGACGAAGAGCTCATCATGATGGCGCAGACCCAGAATCCCGATACGAAGGTCGCGATTATCAACGCGATGCGCCACCACGCTCGCCCAGCGTTCTTGCCCGCGTTGCGGGATATGATGATTGACCGGCGGGTGCGAGAAGAAGCCACCGAGGCCTTGTTGGGGTGTGGGTTGGACGCATTTGATTTCCTTTCGAAGTCGCTGAACGACTCCGATGTTCCGCAGCGCGTCCGCTGGCAGTTACCGTTTGCGCTCTCACGGTTTGACGATGAACGAGCGGTCGGGATTCTGCTTGAGCATCTGCCCGATGAACAAGACGGCATGGTTCGCTATCGCATTGTGCGCGAACTTGAGGGCATGCGGCTGCTGCAGCCGAAACTGAAACTGGACAAGAACATCCTGTTCAGATGCGCTGAAAGCAATCTGCGTCAGGCGTTTCAACTGTTGGATTATCGATTGACCGCGCAGCGCGAGATTGAAGAGCGACCAGAGCTGCAGATTGAGGACCAGGAGCTACTGTTACGGCTGCTCTACGACAAGGAAACGAACGCGACTGATATCTTGCTCCGACTGCTGGGACTACTGAATGGCGAGGAGGATTTCTCGGGTATCATTCGAGGCGTGCGAGCCTCCAATCCAAAGCGACGCTCGAGCAGTTTGGAGCTATTGGAGCACGCGCTGGACCCGAGAATTCGTGACTCGGTGCTGGCGCTGCTCGATGACCGACCGGACATCGACCGCGTCTACGGTTCGCCTGAGTACCATCAGCCAGAGGTGATGGAATATGAGGAGCTTCTGGATATTTTTCTGACTGGCGATAGCGAGATGCTGCGGCTGATTGCCATGCACCTGATTGATAGGCTCGACCTGCGTCCAATAGTGGCGCTTGGGCAGTGGCGGGCGTGAGGACCTCATGAAACAAAATCTGCGATTCGTTAGTCCAAGAGATCGCGTCCTGTATCTGCGGTCGTTACCCGCTCTGGAGGGGGTCGGCACCGCAGATTTGATGGCCATGGCGCAACACATGCGCGAGGTGCACCTTAAGCCGGGTGACTATATCTACCGCGCAGGCGATCCGCTTAAGGCCGCATTCATGCTCGTCGAAGGGGTTGTAGAGTTCCGACGGAACGGCGAAGTGGTCGCCACCGAGGACGCTCCAGCGCCCATTGCGTTCATCGGCGTGTTGGGCGGATTGGAGCAGATTCCGGGCGACGTGGTCGCGGCGACCAGTTGCCTGGTGTTGAGGATTTCGATTCGCTCGATCCTTCAAATCTGGGAGGCCAGCTTCTCTGTGTACGCTAACTCACTGCGAATTGCGGCTTCACGCATATTTGAGGATCGTGGGCGCTGGCCATTTAATCCCGAAAATCCGCCTGATGCGGAGGTCGGCGAGTATCCGGAGAAGTCTTCGACGCTGATCGAACGTATGAAGTTCATGCGGGATGCGGGCCCGTTCGCAGACGCGAACCTTGAGGCGATTGGTGAGCTATGTCGGAACCAACGCGAGGTCAGGTTTCAACCCGGCGAGGTGATTTGGCGCGAGGGTGACGATGCCACGTTCTTCATCCGTGTGGACTATGGCCTGATCGATGTGGTTCAGGAAGGAAGGGCGGAACCTGGGGTTCTCGGCCACGACTATTCGCTGGGGTTCTTCGAGTCCATGGGGCGATTGCCGCGTGGATACACGGCGACCGCCCGAACCGAGGTGGTAGCCACCCGATCCGAGGTGGATACCATGCTCAGCGTGTTCGAAGACCATTTCACGCTCGCGATGAACGTGCTGCGAATCCTGTCCCAGCTGGCAGTTGAGCGCCTGTGGAAGACTGATGACCTCGTGCTGATGGCCCGCTAGTCGAAGGAACGACCATGAAGAAAAGCCTCGTTTTCATCCTATTGAGTCTGACGTTCGGCTGTAGCGACGACACAACTGAGCGGCCGTCCTCCGACATGGGCGTGGACGTCAGTGATGACGCCGGTGATACGGGCAGAAGCGACAGTTGTGGCACAGCCCAAACACAGCAGGCGTCCATCGGACGTTGGAGTATCACGGTCAATGAAGATGGCCGTTGGGAAGTCCAATCAGACTCGATAAATGGGGTCGAGACGCAGTTCCTAGGCGTCGCAGGATGCGAGACCCCAATTGCCCGCGCGTTCACGGGTACGCCGTTTCAGAACCGTCAGGTGGGGGCGTTTCAGATTCGCCTCGAAGGCGATGGGGCTCAGACCGAATGGCGCTCTGCAACGCTTGGCGTACCGGAGCTCGCAGAAGCCAACGGCGAATTGCGTCTGGCTTTCAAGTTCGAAGACGACTCCAATGGCGCGCTGGTTTTTTCAGAACGCGATGGCTATCTGCAGATTCAGCTTGAGGCTGACGGTTTTGATGGCGGTGAGTTGAACCAAGATTGTCGCGGTGGCGACGAGCCCGAATCGTTCTTTGGCCTGGGAACACAGGTTACTGGCATGGACTTGCGTGGTCGCACCTATCCGCTCTGGACGCAGGAGCAGGGCAACGGGAAGCCGGAAGATGGCGGGGTGTTTCCTATCAACAACGTGCCAGAAGCTGCCTACGCTCCCATGGGAGTTTGGCACTCGACCCGCGGATGGGCGGCGGTCGTGACACATGACGGGTACTCCGAAATCGACCTCTGCAACACCGCCGAAACCACTGTTTCCCTTCGCTCCTACCCCTTCTTGCCTGGTTTTGTGCTGATCGACGGCGATCTGCCGCGCGACCGGATTGAAGGTATCACGTCCTTCACCGGACGCCTGGGCGACGTGCCCACTGGAACGCCTGATTGGGTGTACGGCTTGTGGTTGGATGCGATTGGCGGACCATGGCGCGTGGATGAAGTCGCAGCAGCATTGCGCGACAACGACGTGCCGTCCTCGGCGATCTGGACTGAAGATTGGATTGGCGGTGGTCCAACGGCATTCGGGTATCGCCTTTCGTACGCATGGGAATGGGACGAAGACGAATACCCAGGATTACCGGCTCAGATCGACCAGCTACAAGCCAACGGGTTCGCCTTTCTGGCGTACTTCAACAGCTTCGTACCCGAACCCACGCGCATGTTTACGGAAGGAACGGACGGCGGCTACCTGATCAAAGACGAATCCGGCACCGTGATGGCCTTCATCGACCCTGGTACCCGACAGGCGAGCTTAATCGACCTTACCAACGCGGATGCCGTCAATTGGCTCGGAGAATACCAAACGACTGCTGTGAAGGCGGTCGGTGTCGATGGCTGGATGGCAGATTTCTCGGAATGGTTGCCCGTCGAAGCTGTCATGGACAACGGCATGACAGGTTGGGAGTACCACAACGTTTACCCACTCGAATGGCAGCGGGTGAACGCAAAGCATCTCAGCGATGCTGCACCCAATTTTGGTGGGGTGTTCTTCCCACGCTCAGGCTGGGCCTCAGTCAACGGGGGAGCCTCAGGAACAGCGCCCGTAATGTGGGGCGGAGACCAGGATACCGATTGGACGTACGACGATGGTTTCCCGACCACGATTCCGCTGACGGCTCACGCTGGGATGGCGGGTGTAGCGATCATGGGGACCGACATTGCCGGCTACAATTCGGTTGGCGCACCGAACACCACCAAAGAACTCTGGTATCGATGGGTCGCGATGTCGGCTTTTCATCCGTTGATGCGCACCCACCACGGCGGTGACGAATGCGATAACTGGCACTTCGATCGGGACGCAGAATCTACCGAACACCTGCGTCGCTACTCGTCCATCCACACACTGCTGTATCCCTATTTCAAAGAACTTCAGGCCGAAGCAGAACAAACAGGCATGCCGATGATCAGACATCCCTACTTGGTAGCGCCGACAAGCCGCGCCATGTGGACCGGCGATCAATACGAGTTCTTCCTTGGCGACGATATTTTGGTAGCCCCCGTGATGACCGAATCGACGACGACCCGAAGTGTACAGGCGCCGGTCGGTGGGGAGTTTCTCCCGCTATTTGGAGGAGACGTGACGTGGGAACGCGTGAATTTCGAGGTGTCGACTGACGTTGCCGCACCGGTAGGCGAGATTCCAGTTTTCGTGCGCTCCGGCACTGTGCTGCAGCTATTGGGCGAGGTAGTTCCAAGCTTCTACGGCAACTGGACCACCCAGAACATTGACTACCGTTACGCGCTGTATGGAACCACGATCGAGCTCGGCAGCGGTCGAGGAGACGTGGTGCTCGCCGACCGGTTGGA
This sequence comes from bacterium, assembly GCA_030427705.1. GTDB lineage: Bacteria > Myxococcota_A > Bradymonadia > Bradymonadales > Bradymonadaceae > JAUIBR01. Next base: position 50,893 of record JAUIBR010000040.1, read on the forward strand.
TGCTTGGGATGTACAGAACACCCGGATTGGCGGCGCAAACGTGGGTGAATGTGCTGATGAGGCTCATACCAACTGCGTCAATGGACAGGTTGTGCGTGTCGCGTTGACAGGTGCGACCGAAGTTGAGGTTGGGAACGCGCGCATTGAGATGGCGCCGAACTCGGGGGCTGCGGTGGTTGAGGTTGGGCTCGGGGTTGATGCGTGGCTGGGCCTCGATCAGGCAACGACCTTCCAAGAAAATCCCGATGCACCATCGTGGTGCGAAAACGCGCCAGACTAGCGTCTGGAATTGCGCTAAATCATGTCACTTTCTGCCGGGTGGATAATGAATCCGAAAAAGGGGGCTTCGCCGCGTTGACTCGCGACCATCGGATTGGTACAGACTCCCCCGGCTGACGCGATTTGTAAGCGATTTTTCCCTCGGGAGAGTACATGAACATCCACGAACATCAGGGCAAGGAATTGTTCCGCAGCTACGGTATTACCGTACCAGACGGCATTCCTGCTTTTTCGGTAGACGAAGCTGTCGCCGCGGCTGAAAAGCTCGGCGGCCCAATCTGGGTTGTAAAAGCCCAAATCCACGCAGGCGGCCGCGGCAAGGCCGGTGGAGTCAAGCTGGCAAAGAGCCTCGACGAAGTTCGAGAGCACGCAAGCGAAATCCTCGGCAAGACCCTGGTCACGCACCAGACAGGACCCGAAGGGCAGGTTGTCCGACGCCTCTACATCGAAGATGGCGCTGACATCGCGCGTGAGCTCTACTTGGGCATGGTCGTTGACCGTGCGACAGGTGCCGTGACGTTCATGGCGTCGACCGAAGGCGGTGTGGAAATCGAGAAGGTCGCTGAAGAGACCCCCGAGAAGATTCACTACGAGCGCATCGACCCGATCACGGGATTCCAAGCATACCAGGGCCGCAACCTGGCGTTTAAGCTTGGGCTTGAAGGCAAGACGGTTCGTAAGGCGGTCTCGTTCATGAGCGCCCTCTACAAGCTGTTCATGGAGAAGGACTGCTCGCTTCTTGAAATCAACCCACTGGTGATTTCTGGCGATGGCGATGTCATCGCGCTGGATTCGAAGATTAACTTCGATGACAACGGCCTGTTCCGTCACCCCGATATCGCTGAACTTCGTGACGAACACGAAGAAGACCCAGCTGAAATCGAGGCGAAAGCGGCGCACCTTAGCTACGTGAATCTCGACGGCAACATCGGCTGCATGGTCAACGGTGCCGGACTCGCCATGGCGACGATGGACATCATCAAGCACTACGGTGGTGAGCCAGCGAACTTCCTTGATGTTGGCGGCGGAGCGGACGCAGCACGCGTCGCGACTGCATTCCGCATCATCACAGCCGACCCGAACGTCAAAGGCATCTTCATCAATATCTTTGGCGGCATCATGAAGTGCGACGTCCTCGCAGAAGGCGTTGTCTCGGCTGCAAAAGAAGTTGGACTCAACGTTCCTTTGGTCGTCCGTTTGGAAGGCACGAACGTTGAGAAAGGACGTGAGATTCTGGCGAACAGCGGTCTCACCATCATCAACGCTGCCTCCATGGGAGACGGCGCCAAGAAGATCATCGAAGCAGTAAGCTAAAGGGCAGAAACAATGAGTATTCTAGTAGACGAAAATACACGACTCATCTGCCAGGGAATCACCGGCTCGGCTGGTAAATTCCACAGCGGTCAGATGATTGAATACGGCACCAACCTCGTCGGTGGCGTCACGCCAGGCAAGGGTGGAACGACCGTCCTCGACCGACCTGTTTTCAACACCGTTGAAGAAGCGGTCAAAGAGACGGACGCAAACGCATCGGTTATCTACGTGCCTCCACCGTTCGCGGCTGACGCGATCTTGGAAGCCATCGATGCGGGAATCGAGCTTATCGTTGCGATCACGGAAGGCATTCCTGTTTTGGACATGATTCCTGTGCGCAAGAAGCTTGAGCAGTCCAACTCACGGCTTGTCGGTCCAAACTGCCCGGGTGTCATCAGCCCAGGTAAATGCAAGATCGGCATCATGCCAGGCCATATCCACAAGCAAGGAAACGTCGGCGTCGTCTCGAAATCGGGAACGCTTACGTACGAAGCAGTGGGTCAGCTTTCGGCTGAAAACATTGGCCAATCGACGTGCGTCGGAATCGGTGGTGACCCAATCAACGGCACCAACTTCATCGACGTGCTTGAGCTCTTCCAAAACGACGACCAAACCGAAGCTGTCATCATGATCGGCGAAATCGGTGGTAACGCTGAGGAAGAAGCTGCGGCATGGGTGAAAGAGAACTTCACGAAGCCGATTGTTGGCTTCATCGCCGGTCGTACGGCACCTCCGGGCAAGCGCATGGGTCACGCCGGCGCAATCATCTCCGGTGGTAAAGGCGGCGCAGACGACAAGATTGCAGCGCTCGAAGCGGCTGGTATCTCGGTGGCACCTTCGCCAGCCGAGATGGCTTCCACGCTTCTCAAAGTTTGGGGTTCCTAAGGACCTAAGGTTATCAAGGCCCTAAGCCTAGCTCTTGGGGTTCCTAAGGACCTAAGGTTCTCAAGGATTTAAGTTTTGTTTTTTTGATCCGTTATTGGATTTATGGAGTACGAGAATGGAACGCACACTTAGCATCATCAAGCCAGACGCCGTTGAGCGTAACTTCGTTGGAAAGATCATCGGTAAGTTCGAAGAGAACGGTCTTCGTCCAGTCGCAATTCGCATGGTTCACCTGTCGCAGAGCGACGCTGAGGGCTTCTACGCCGTCCACAAAGAGCGTCCTTTCTTCGGCAGCCTCGTCAGCTTCATGACGCGCAGCCCAGTAGTCGTTATGGTTCTGGAAGGCGAAGACGCTGTGAAGCGCAACCGTGAAGTCATGGGCGCAACGAACCCTGAGGAAGCTGCTGATGGCACCATCCGTAAGGAATTCGCCAAGAACATCGAAGAGAACTCGGTTCACGGCTCGGACTCGCTAGAGAACGCAGCGATTGAAATCGCGTACTTCTTCAGCGCTACGGAAGTTTACAACCGCTAATCGCCAAAAAGGCCTTAGCACACCCCCTCGCAATTATGAGCGCCACCCCGCAGTACCTCCTCGATGCTATCGAGGTCTTTCGCAATCCTGAGTTACTCGGGGAAGGTGCACCCTTAATCGACCTGAAAGCGTTCTCGTACGACGAGCTCAAGACGCTGATTGTCGACGGGTTGGGCGAGAAGGCGTTCCGCGCCGAGCAAATCCACCAATGGCTTTATCTGCATTACGTGCGCTCCTTCGACGAGATGACAAATCTCTCGAAGGGGCTGCGTGAGCGGCTTGCTCGCGTTTCGCGAGTGAGTACGGTCGAGCATGTGGGTTCACACGTCAGCGCGGACGGCACGACCAAGTATCAATTCAAACTCGATGATGGTGCCATCATCGAGTCTGTGTTTCTTCCATTCGAGTCACATAACTCGCTCTGCATTTCGTCCCAGGTCGGGTGCGCGATGGGGTGCACGTTCTGTTACACCGCAAAGATGGGGCTTTCGCGCCATTTGAGTGTGGCGGAGATCGTGGATCAGGTCGTCAACGTCCGACGAGTCGCGGGTGAGAGCGACGAAGGTGTTTCGAATATCGTCTTCATGGGCATGGGAGAACCGCTGCACAACCTTGACCACGTCATTCGCGCATGCGCGATTTTGACGGCGGACAAGGGATTGAACTTCTCACGTCGAAAGGTCACCGTTTCCACGAGTGGTCTGGTCCCCGAAATCGAGCGTTTCATGGCCGAATCGAACGTTCAGCTCGCCGTGAGTCTGAACGCGACGACGGATGTGTCCCGCTCGAAAATCATGCCGATCAATGACCGGTATGACCTGGAAGAATTGATGACGTGTCTGCGCGAACTGCCACTTGAACGGCGGCAGCGCATCACGTTTGAGTACGTCTTGCTGAAGGACTTCAATGACTCGATCGATGATGCAAAACGCATCGTCAAACTGATTCATGGCATTCCCAGCAAAATCAATATCATCCCGTTCAATCCGCACCCAGAAACGCCATTCGATATCCCGTCTGAAGAGACGGTCGAAGCGTTCCAACGCTACCTCATCGACCACAACGTCAGCTGCTTTCGGCGGAAGACAAAAGGTCGCGAAGGCATGGCGGCTTGCGGACAACTGGGTAAACCCTCCGAAGAAAAGAAAACCCCAAGACATCTTCGAAAGAAACTTGAAGTTCTACGTGAAGAATTGGGTTAATGGAGCACTTTAAATGAGCTTGTTGGTTGTTGGTTCGGTCGCGTTCGACTCTGTCGAAACTCCATTCGGAAAAGTGGAAGAAGTGCTTGGTGGAAGCGCCATGTACTTCAGTACTGCCGCCAGTTACTTCACCGACGTGAATTTGGTTGCGGTCGTCGGCGACGACTTTCCTGAAGAACCAATTGAGTTCTTGAAGAAGCGAAATGTCGATACGACAGGCCTGCACTGCGTTGAGGGTAAAACGTTCCGATGGAAGGGGCGCTACGGCTACGACCTGAACGAGGCACATACGCTGGATACGCAACTCAATGTCTTCAGCGACTTTGCACCAGAACTTCCAGAAGACTATCGGGACGCGGATTTCGCGTTCCTGGCAAATATCGACCCCGTGCTTCAGCTTGAAGTGCTGGAGCAGGTCAATAATCCAACGTTCGTCGCGGCCGACACGATGAACTTCTGGATCGAAGGCAAGCTGAACGAACTAAAGGCCGTCCTCGAGCGTGTCGACATGCTCGTCATCAACGAAGGCGAGGCCCGCGAATTGTCGGGTGAGCCAAACATGGTGAAGGCCGCCGAGAAGATTCGTGCGATGGGCCCAACATTCGTCGTGATCAAGCGTGGCGAATACGGCGCACTCTTGTTCGCCAACGACCAGGTGTTCTTCGCACCTGCGTACCCTCTTGAGTCGGTGTTTGACCCAACCGGCGCTGGCGACACGTTTGCTGGAGGAATGATCGGCTATCTTGCGCGTCGCGGTGCGGTCGGAGACATCGAGTCGCTTCGCCTCTCGACGGTCGTGGGTTGTGTGATGGCGAGCTTCGTGGTGGAAGACTTCAGCTTCGACGCGATGCGCGAGCTGGACGACGAGCGCATTCTGCAACGCTTCAAAGATTTCCACGACCTCATCAGCTTTAACCCGCTTCATTCCCTGCAGTAATTCGCCTTGCTTTGAATTGGGCCCGATTGTGGTCTAGCATGCGCAGAATTACGAAATGAGGAGCTGAAATGAAAAGAGTATTGGCGGTTTTGATTCTTGCGGCGTTTGTCGTCGCTTGTGGCGGTGACGACGAAAAGTCGAACAACACCAACACAAACAACGTGAACAACGTTAACAACGGCAACAACGTCAATAACGTTGATAACAACAACAAAGAGTACTCGGACAATTACCAGCTTCGCTTCGATTCACTCGTATTCGACAATGACTCACCTGGGAAACTGGTGAACGGCATCCTGGCGATGAACTTCGACCAAACCCTGGAGTTCCCTGTGGTTGTTTTGGTGGATGTTCAGAGTATCGACCCTGGTGCAGGAACGCTTGAGCTTCGCGGTGGTTCGGGTCTGAAGACCGAGACAGAAGGCGAATACGTTTGGGAAGATGGTCAGTCTGAAGAGTACAGCGCTGGAACGTTGGAACAAGCGACAGGCGCGTTCGCAGGCGTACTTCCGGAGTTGAACTTCGTTGCGACGCTGCAGACCGAGACCAGCACGTCGAAAGTGGTCATTCCAATTCAGCAGCTCGAGTTCTCGGGCAACCTGCAGCTCAGTGATGACGGCTCCACCGCGTCGATCCCCGCTGGCGAACTGCGCGGCTACCTAACCAAGGAAGACGGCGACGCCACGATGATCTCCATCATTCCCGGCGGCGAACCTGTTTCCATCACCAACGTGTTCGGCGAAAACGACCTGAACTACGACACTGCGACTCAGTCGCTGGTGGAGCCAGGCGAAGGTGACGCATGGCAGGTGTTTGGAACGTTCTCGGCCGTGCCGACAACCATTCAGTAAAACGCACCCGAAGCTGAGCCGTTCCGCTCGCGCAGCGAGCCGTTTCGGTTTATGTTGCCCTCCCACAGCAACGGAAGACCATGAAACTTGGACGTGTTCAAGGAACGGTCGTGGCTACCACGATCTATGAAGGGCTAGAGGGAGTGCGTCTCCTGATGGTTCAGCCGCTCAACACCTCGCTTGAGCCTGACGGCGATGCGGTCGTGATGGCCGACTCTATCCAATCCGGTCCGGGAGACCTCATCTTTTGGGTTGGTAGCCGTGAGGCGGCTTTGGCCATGGAAGAGACGTTTGTCCCAGTCGACGCGGCGATCGTGGGATTTGTGGATGCCGTTGGCGCGACCCAGACCAACACCGATTATTCGACGAGGGACTGATGCGAATCTGTAAAGTCCAAGCACCGGTTGTGACGACCGCGAAACACCCGACCTACGAAGGTCTGTCGGTCTATTGCGTGACGGAACTGGACGAGTCTCTCAAACCAACCGGAAACGAGTTTGTCGCGGTCGACCGCGTGCAAGCAGGCGAGGGCGATATCGTCTTGGTCATGCAGGAAGGCAATGGTGTTCGGCAGCTGTTCGGTGTTCAGAAGCTGCCAATCCGCTCCGTAATTGTGGGCATCATCGACGAGGTCGGCGCGTGAACATGCGCAACGTACGACAGCAGCTCGTCGAGTACTCCCACCTCATCTACGACAAAGGTTGGGTCGCGAATCATGAGGGCAATCTGACTTGCCGCATCGGCGCGAACCGCTGGGCAGCGACGCCCACATCATTTTCGAAGCGAGATGTCGGCGAGCGTGACCTGATTGATGTTGATGACGAGCGTAATGTCCTGCGCGGCATCAGACGCCCGTTTAGCGAGTTCGTGATGCATTTGTCTGCATATCGGTCTCGTGACGACGTCAAGGCCGTGATTCACGCGCACCCACCGCATGCGACGGCGTTGTCTGTTGTAGGTCGCGGGCTCGAGCGCCCATTCATCGCCGAATCTGTCGTGAGTATTGGACCAACCGTTCCCCTTATTCCGTATGCCACGCCGGGCGCTAAATCCCAGCTCGACGCGCTGGCGGAGGCGTTCTTGCGCTATGATGTCGTGATTCTTGAGAATCATGGCGTCCTATCGGCAGGAGCCACGCTAGAGCAAGCGTTTCTTCGTCTCGAATACGTTGAGCATCTTGCATCGATCCTGACGAAGGCCGGACAACTCGGTAACCCACGCTTTTTGAGCTGGGACGAGATTCAACCACTTTTGGATGGCCGCAAACGCGCTGGCTTAGGTCCAGAGGCTCGCGGCATGACCCGTCAAGAAGCCTACGGCCACCTCGCATCGACCTGAGCACTTGAAAAGGAATGGTGCTTCAATCACGCTAGAGGCGCCTTGTTTGAGTAGACTCTGAACATGCTTCGAATCGCGCTCTTCATCACAGCCATTGCGATCCTCAGCGCCTGCAATACCTCCGACCCTGTCGAGGAAGACCCGGTGCGCGACCGGTCTTGTGATGCCAACGAGGAATGTCGAGAGAACGAGGTCTGCATCTCCAGCCGCTGCGTGCTTCTGGCGGGTGAAAACAACCAGACAGATGCCGGCGATGACATGGACATGGTCGACATGTCTGAATCCGACATGTCGGAGGATGCCGACATGGCTGCGGGGCCCGATGGCGACGGCGACGGTGTGCTCGACTTCGATGACAACTGCCCGTCTGTAGCAAATGAAAACCAGCTAGACTCTGATCGCGATGGTTTGGGCGACGCTTGCGACAACTGTCCCGGAGTCGCGAACGCGATCCAGACAGACCGTGACGAAGACGGCGTCGGTGATGTCTGTGATGATTGCCCAATTCCGAATGATGAAACCGACACCTGCAGTGCCGAAGGTGACTACGACGGAGACTCAGTGACCGACTTGGTCGACCTTTGTCCAACCATCGCTGACTCCCTCCAGGTAGATTCCGATGGCGACGGGGTAGGGGACCTTTGCGACAACTGCATCAACCTTGCGAACTACGACCAGATCGACCGCAACCGGAACGGGAAAGGAGACGCCTGCGAGCGCTCTCCTTCACTCAGCGTGCCGAGTGGCGAGTCTGACGGCGACCGCGACGGATGGCCGGATTCTATCGATCCCTGTCCAGCGGTGAAGCAAGACTACCTCACGGACAGCGATGGTGATGGGCGCGGTGACGCGTGCGACCCATGCCCGCGTGAAGCCGGAAGAACGTTGGCAGAATGCGGTCCGGATCGAGACGACGACAACGACGGCGTTCCATACCGGCTCGACAACTGTCCATCGCACTTCAACCCCTCGCAGATCGACCGCAATGCCGACGGAGTCGGTGACGCCTGCCAGGCGAACTTTCGGTGGCCAGACTTGGATGGCGACGGGATTAGCGACTTGATTGATGTGTGCCCATTTGTGGCGAACCCTGCCCAACTTGACGATGACCGTGACGGGATTGGCAACGATTGTCCGGTTTCGGACCCCGATGACGACGCGCTCACCAACGGTGATAACTGCCCGTGGATTGCCAATAGCGACCAGGCGGACACGGATGCGGACGGGATTGGTGACCTGTGTGATCCATGCATCTTTGTCCCGCAGACCTTGACCTCAGAGACGTTGGGGCGCGCGCTCGAATGCGCGGACGATATCGATTCGGATGGCGTGGTGGATCGAGTGGATAACTGTCCATTTGTTCCAAATCCCACGCAATCGGATGCCGACGGTAACGGCGTTGGCGATGCTTGTACCGTGGGTGGTTTGCCCGACCTTGATGGTGACGGATTCGCCGATGAGTCAGATGCATGCCGAATTTGGCCATCATTGAACGGACAGGCCTGCGAACAAGACACGGATTCCGACGGTGTGGCCGACGTTGTCGACAACTGTCCGTTGCTGGCCAATGCCGACCAATTGGACGTCGACGCCGATGGGGTTGGCGACGTTTGTGACAAGTGCGTATCCATCCCCGATCCATTCAATAAAACGATCAATGGCGAGGGTGTTGCGTGCCGCAATGATACGGATGGTGATGGCATCCCTCGTGCCCTGGATAACTGCCCCGACGTGCATAACCCCTACCAGAGCGACGTTGATGGCGATGGCACTGGCGATATGTGTGACCCATGTCCAATCGTCGCCGATGCCTCTCGCACCGCTCCAGACGATGACTCGGCGTGTCGGGGAGACTACGACGCAGACGGAATCGTCGATGGGTTCGACAACTGCCCACAGTTTCACAACACACCTCAGCGCGATTCAAACGCGGATGGGGTCGGTGATGCATGCGAAAACGATGTCGACGGCGATGGCGTCTTAGACCTTTGGGACAACTGCCCGTTGGTGGTAAATGTCGATCAAATCGATAGTGATGACGACGGGATTGGAAACGCGTGTTGGCGAGACCAAGACCGCGATGGTCTGGAAGACCGCATCGACCCATGCCCATTGATTCATAACCGCGTAGGCTGCCAAGAGTAGACCATGTCGAACACCACAACGTTTTTGCTTTATCCCGCATGGTCCGAAGAAACCGTTCAGACCTGCATCAGGATTGGGCGACCCGATTGGGTCGATGTGCCTTGGATCTGGTACGAGGGCGACACCAAAGTCCTAGATGAACAGATTGTGGAAGACCTCGAGGATTTTCCGGAGGTTGTGATGGAGCTGTCAAAACGGCTTTCCGCGCAACTCTACGATGAGATTGTCGCTCCGCACATTGGCGGAGCGAACAACTTCCGTCACTTCCGTTGGTATCCGGGTCACGCGCTCGAAGAGCTGGAGACGTTCTGTGCGGATAACGGCTGGAAGGACTTGCGGGTGGACAATCGATTCTCACCCATTCTGTACCCGTTTGTGGACGCCGAGTTGCGACGAAATGCGTCGGACACCGATACCGATGCGTTTAGAGCCGCAATCGAAGACCTGGAAAAGCGTGGGTGGCATGACTCGCGTGCCTCTTGGGAGCGAGCCCGCTCACCGCGCATGTACTTGTTTACGCGACAGAGTCGGCATGAAGCCAAAGAGCGGGTGAGCGCGGAGTTCTATCAGGCTGAAGAGGGATTCCGCTGGCGTCTGCGGGTCAATTGCGCGAATGGCAAACGGCAGGCGGGCGTTGCTGGTTCGTTTGAGGTTGGCAAACTACCCGAGCTTATCGCGGCTATTGATAGTCTGTCCGCGGAATACACGCTGCACGACCAGAAGGCCGCCGAGTGGGTACCACAGTTGTGCGACAAGACGGGTGCCACGCCTGAGCTACTGCCCGGTGTCAGTCTGTAATCAAGGTCTGCGTCACATCGCCCACCTTCAGCGCGATGCCATCACTTGCTTCAATGAAGTAGGGCTCTAACGCGTAGTACGCTTGTTTCTTAAAGCGCGCCTCAAACTCACCCCCCTTAATCTTGCAGTATA
>JAUIBR010000041.1 GCA_030427705.1 bacterium
GCACGACGGACGTGACGGGCATCGTCAACCTTCCAAGCGGCACCGAAATGGTGATGCCTGGCGACCGCGTGACGATCGACGGCGAGTTGATCACACCGATCGCTATGGAGAAGGAACTTCGCTTCGCGATCCGTGAAGGCGGTCGTACCGTCGGCGCTGGTGTTGTGACCGAGATCGTCGAATAACGAGTCTCAGGTGTGAATCTTAGAAGGCCCGCACGGTTGTGCGGGCCTTCTTTGTTTCTTGAAGTGATTGAAAATAGGTCGGTTTCCTACAAGTTCGCACAATAGCCTACACATAGATCAGATGATCATTTAGGAGATCCAAAATTGCGTTTGGGGCGCAATAAATCAGCGCGGCAAAGAATTCGGAAAATACTCTTGATCTACCCATATGCGTACTGTATTGTCCGCCTCCGCTCGAAAACCGCCCAAACGGGTGCGAGCTTTACGAAGTAAAGCGCCCATGCGGCTTTGAGCAGATTTGAGTAATGGATTTGATTCGAGATGGATGCTGGTTGATGGCTGGCAGGAGTGGTTTCGATGGCAAGCGATAAGATTCGCATCAAGCTGAAAGCATACGACTACAAATTGTTGGATGCGTCAGCAGCAGAGATCGTGGACACGGCAAAGCGTACGGGAGCCCGTATCGCAGGACCTATTCCCCTTCCAACACGTATCAGTCGTTGGACGGTGCTTCGTTCACCTTTCATCGACAAGAAGTCGCGCGAGCAGTTTGAGATCCGCACGCACAAGCGCCTTCTCGATATCTTGGACCCCACGCAGCAGACGTTGGACGCATTGATGCGTCTCGACCTCTCGGCGGGTGTCGAAGTGGAAATCAAGACCTGATTCGTTCAGGTCGACAAGACAATATTGGCTGGGATTTATCCCTTTCGTAAACGCATCTTTCGCCCGTTCGAGCAGTAACCAGGGCGGCGCAGGGGCGACGAATGAAACTCGACGTATTCGATTTAGAAAACAAAAAAGTCGGCGACTTGGAACTTGATGATTCCGTGTTCGGTACCGACGTTCGCGAACACCTCTTCTGGGAGGTTGTGAACTGGCAGCGTGCTCGACGCCGCGCCGGAACGCACAAGACGAAAGGCCGCAGTGAAGTCAAAGGCGGTGGCAAGAAGCCATGGCGCCAAAAAGGCACTGGCCGCGCTCGTCAAGGTACGATCCGTGCTCCCCACTGGGTAGGTGGTGGAACGGTCTTCGGCCCTACGCCTCGCGACTACAGCTACTCAATGCCAAAGAAAAAGCGCCGTGCTGCGCTTAAGTCCGCGCTCAGCATGAAAGCGCGTGATGGCAAGATCCGTATTATTGACTCGCTTGAACTTCCGGAGATCAAGACGAAGCGTGCTGTGAAGCTGCTTCAGAACTTCGAAGCAAACGCGGGTCTTTTTGTTGATGTTACTGAGCGCAACGAAGGCTCGAACGACGTGTCGCATAACGACAACCTGCGTCTGTCCGTTCGAAACCTTAACAATGCGAAGTACCTCGCAGCTGAAGGTCTCAATATTGAAGACTTGCTGCGTTACGACTTCCTTTTCCTGAGCAAGGAAGCTGCCGCTCAAGTGCAGGAGGTTTTGAAATGAATCCATACGATATCATCCTGCGACCTGTGATGACGGAGAAAACCGCCGGCATCATGGAAGAGGGCAACAAAGTTGTGTTCCGTGTTCGCAAAGAAGCGAACAAGAACCAGATCCGTCAGGCAGTCGAGCAATTGTTCGGTGTCGAGGTGGTCTCAGTTAACACGATGCGCATGCCAGGCCGCGCCAAGCGCTACGGCCGTTACGTTGGACGTAAGAACGCCTTTAAGAAGGCAGTTGTCACGTTGACGGACGAGTCGAACCTGGATCTGTTTGCGCTTGAAACCGAGGAAGAGGGCGTCGCATAGGACGATGCCGGACTGGCTTAGCCAGTTGGGAGAAGGAAGATGGCAATCAAAGATCACAATCCAACATCTCCAGGCCGACGCTTTCTTCGACGCAACGATTTCGAGGAAGTCACAGCGTCGAAACCTGAGAAGAGTCTGACCGAGTCGACGAACCGCAACAGCGGTCGTAATAACGACGGTCACATCACCGTGCGTCGTCGTGGTGGTGGACACAAACGTCGTTATCGCGTGATTGACTTCAAGCGTAACAAGACTGGTGTTCCAGCGAAGGTGGCAACGATCGAATACGATCCAAACCGCTCCGCTTACATCGCGCTTCTGAAGTACGTCGATGGTGAGAAGGCATATATCCTTGCACCACAGCGACTCAACGTTGGTGACGAAGTGATTTCGTCAGCATCGGCAGATATCAAGCCTGGAAACGCACTTCGTCTGAAGTACATCCCAGTCGGTACCGTGGTTCACAATATTGAACTGCGACCTGGCAAGGGTGGTCAGATGGTCCGCTCCGCAGGTACGTGGGCACAGTTGATGGCAAAGGAAGGCAAGTACGGCTTGCTCCGACTTCCATCCGGCGAACTCCGCCGTGTGCTTCTCACCTGCCGCGCAACCGTCGGTGCGGTTTCGAACTCGAAGCACGAAAACGCTGTCTCGGGTAAGGCTGGACGTTCACGATGGCTTGGAAAGCGCCCGAAAGTTCGTGGTGCTGCTATGAACCCTGTTGATCACCCACATGGTGGTGGTGAGGGTCGCTCCTCCGGTGGTCGTCACCCAGTGACGCCTTGGGGACAGCCGACCAAGGGCTTCAAGACTCGTAAGAACAAACGAACGAATAAATTCATCGCGCGTCGTCGCAAGAAGAAATAGGAACGCCCGGGCGGCCTAGCCGTCAGGGAACGAGGAAAGAAAGATGCCACGTTCAATTAAAAAAGGTCCATTCGTTGACGAAAGTCTTCAGAAGAAGCTTAGCAAAGCGCTTGAGTCTGATGACCGTCGCACGATTAAAACCTGGAGCCGACGCTCGATGATTGTACCCGAGATGGTTGGATTGACCTTCGCTGTCCACAACGGACGCGAGTTTGTCCCCGTCTTCGTGACCGAGAACATGATCGGCCACAAAATGGGTGAATTTGCTCCAACGCGTACCTTCTACGGGCACGCTGCGGATAAGAAAGCTAAACGACGCTAAATTTTAGATGTGTGACGGGACATGACGTCCCCAATGTGAGTTGATGCTATGGGTAAGCCAAAGCGAAAAGAACATCGAGCAAACCGCGCCATTCTGCGGAACGCACGTATCTCACCTTTCAAGGTGCGAATCGTTGCTGATTTGATCCGCAATAAGCCGGTCGGCGAAGCACTAACGATTCTTCAGTTCTCCTCGAAGCGAGGTGCTCCACTGTTGAGCAAGCTCATCGAGTCGGCGCTGTCGAATGTAGAAGAAAGCCAAGAGCTCGATTGGGATATCGACGAGCTGGTGGTTGCCGAAGCATACGTAGATGAAGGGCCAACGTTGCGCCGCTTCCGTCCACGTGCGCAAGGCCGCGCTACGCGAATTAACAAGCGAACCAGTCACATTACGGTGGTGCTCCAGCCAGCAGGCTGAAGCGCGTAGGAGACTTAAAATGGGTCAGAAAGTACATCCAAACGGGTTTCGACTTGGCGTAATTCGCCAGTGGAATTCTAAGTGGTACGAAGAGAAAAACTACGCGAAGTGGCTCCACGAAGACCTTCGCTTGCGCAAGTATCTTCAAGACAAGCTTGGTCACACCGGTATCTCGAAAATCGAGATCGAGCGTATGGCGAAGAAGGTCAAGATTTCGATTCACACCATTAAGCCAGGCGTCGTTATCGGCCGCCACGGTAAGGGAATCGAGTCTTTGAAGAATGAACTTCAGCGCATGACCAGCAGCGAAATCTTCCTGAACATCCAGGAAGTTCGTAAGGCTGAGCTCGACGCGAAGTTGGTTGCCGAGAGCATCGCAACGCAGATGGAACGCCGTGTGAGCTTCCGTCGCGCGATGAAGAAGTCGGTTCAAACGACGATGAAGTTTGGTGCCAAGGGCATCCGAGTGAACTGCTCGGGTCGACTCGGCGGCGCTGAAATGGGCCGACGCGAATGGTATCGCGAAGGTCGGGTGCCGCTGCACACGCTGCGCGCCGATATTGACTATGGATTTGCAGAAGCGAAGACCACCTACGGCATCATTGGTGTCAAGGTTTGGATCTTCAAAGGTGAGGTGCTCGAAGTCCGCTAAATCGGACCAGAGACACACCTTCAGATAGAAGTAAGGATACGTCATGCTTGCTCCAAAACGTGTAAAGTGGCGAAAAACCCACAAAGGTAAGAATCGCGGCAAGGCTCAGCGCGGAACCGAAGTGTCGTTCGGAGACTACGGTCTCGTAGCAACGACCGCGGCCCGAGTGACCTCTCGCCAGATCGAAGCCGCCCGTATCGCGATGACTCGCCACATTAAACGTGGTGGAAAGGTTTGGATCCGAATTTTCCCGGACAAGCCAGTCACCAAGAAGCCTGCCGAAACTCGTATGGGTAAAGGTAAAGGCTCGCCGGAATACTGGGTTGCAGTCGTCAAGCCAGGTCGCGTCCTCTACGAAATGGATGGTGTTGACCGCGACGTTGCGCAAGAAGCGTTCCGTCTGGCAGGACACAAACTCCCATGCAAGACGAAGTTCGTCGTGCGAGGAGAGGGACTATGAAAGCAGCAGAACTACGCGAAAAGTCGGATGCAGAGCTGGTCGAATTGGAAGGCCAACTTCGTGACGAACTCTTTCGACTTCGAATGAAGCATTTTACTGGCCAGCTTCAGTCTGTTTCGGAACTTAAGCAGCGTCGTAAAGACGTCGCACGAATCAAGACGATCCTGGCAGAACGAGCCAACGCCGAGGCGTAATTTACTGATTGGGTGTTTAAGCCCTCGGATGGTTTAGGAGCAGAACGATGGCAGAAGCCACTGAAAAAGCACGCGGACAGCGCAAAACGCGCGTCGGAACGGTTGTTAGCGACAAGATGGAAAAGACCGTCGTCGTCGCAATTACCCGACGATACATGCACCCGAAGTACAAAAAGTACGTTAAGGAGCGCAATCGCTACAAAGTGCATGACGAAACCAACCAATGCGGCGTTGGTGACCGCGTCCTCATCGAGGAAACGCGTCCACTCTCACGCTCGAAGCGTTGGAAGGTCAAAGAGATTATTGAGAAAGCGCCAATCGTTTGATTCGCGCGTCTGCTGGGAATTGCACCCACCTGGCAGGTTAAATGGATTCGGGTGCTGGTAAAGAGGTAAGCCATGATTCAGATGCAAACTCGACTGGAAGTTGCAGACAACTCCGGCGCAAAAAAAGTGCAATGCATCAAGGTGCTTGGCGGCTCAAAGCGACGATATGCTTCGGTTGGTGACACGATTATCGTGTCTGTGAAGGAAGCTCTTCCTAACTCGAAGGTCAAAAAGGGCGATGTGAAGCGCGCTGTGGTGGTGCGAACCTCGAAGGAACTCGCTCGGCTGGATGGCACGTACATCCGTTTCGACGACAACGCTGCCGTCTTGATTGACGCGAATAACCAGCCTGTCGGAACCCGTATTTTCGGACCTGTCGCGCGTGAGCTTCGTGCCAAGCAATACATGAAGATTGTCAGTCTGGCGCCGGAAGTCCTCTAAGAGGCTTTCGCCCAGAGTTGGGAGATACCCATGCATGTAAAGAAAGGTGACAAAGTCGTTATTACGACCGGCAAAGATAATGGTCTCGATGGTGAGATCATTGAAGTCGATCGTAAGAAGAACCGAGTAAAGGTTCAGCGTCGCAACATGATCGTTAAGCACCGCCGTCCAAACCCGCTTACGGGTGAAGAAGGCGCACGCATTGACGTAGAAGGTTGGATCGACGTTTCGAATGTCTCGTTGTACTCCGAACAAGCGGAAGGTCCGGTACGGACGCAGAAGCGTTGGGTCGGCAAAGGAAACGAGCTCTTCGATTCGCTTAAGGCGGCCAAAGAGAGTTTTGGCGATAGCGCTCCAGACCGAATTCAGAAGGTCCGTTTCGCACCCAAGACTGGTGAGACATTTGACGCCATCGGCGGTGAATAAAAGCAATTAGACCCAATGCTTGACAGCCTTGGGTCGCTTAGCTAATAAGGCGCCCCTTTGGATGACGGTGAGAGTTTTCATCGTCTTTTATTTTTGTTTGGATTTGGCGGGAGACCGTCAGGATTCGGACCGATGGTACAGAACCCCATCGGCAGGGAGAGTCCATGCTGCAAGAGAAGTATAAAAACGAAATCATTCCCGCTTTGACGGAAGAGTTCTCGTTCGGAAACGTTATGCAGGTTCCGAAAGTCGAGAAGGTCGTCATTAATATGGGATTGGGTGAGGCAGTTCAGACCCCAAAGGTCATTGAAGGTGCTGTCTCCGATATGACGCTTATCTCAGGCCAAAAGCCTGTCGTTACCCGCGCACGCCGCTCCATCGCGACCTTCAAACTTCGTGAAGGCATGCCGATCGGTTGCAAGGTGACCCTTCGCGGTGAGCGTATGTACGAATTCCTGGAGCGTCTGATTTACGTCGCGCTTCCTCGAGTTCGCGACTTCAAGGGAATCAGTGACAAAGCATTTGATGGCGGCGGCAACTACTCGCTGGGCATCAAAGAGCAGATCATCTTCCCTGAAATCGACTACGACAAGGTCGACAAGATTCGTGGAATGAACATCACGATCGTGACGACCGCAGCGGATGACGATCAGGCACGCGCGCTTCTTCGACACCTCGGAATGCCGTTCATCCGGCGCCAAGAACCGAAGGCCGCACCTGCAGCAGCTCCGGCTCCTGCTCCTGAGCCAGCCGCAGAAGCAGCACCAGCTGCAGAAGCGCCGGTCGCAGAAGCACCAGCCGAAGAAACAACTGAGTAATTGAGAGTTTGGAACGGCATGTAGCCGTTCTTTTAATAGGAGAAACGTTTTGGCTCGCAAAGCACTTGTCGCGAAAGCGAAACGTAAACAGAAGTTCAAGGTTCGCGAATACAATCGCTGCCCTCTTTGTGGACGTCCCCGCGGATACCTCCGCAAGTTCGACATGTGTCGCATTTGCTTCCGCAACTTGGCCCTTGAAGGCCATATTCCTGGCGTCAAAAAGGCCAGCTGGTAGTAATCACGCCTTATTCGGAAAAATAACCGAAGAAAAAGGCCCAGGCCGCTAAGGTCTTCCGCGTCGTGTGCGGAAGAGACCGGTCTTGGAACCGTTTCGAAGGAGAAACACGATGTTCAATACGAGCGATCCGATCGCAGACATGCTCACTCGTATTCGCAACGGCCAAATGGCTCGTTATGCGAAGGTCGAGATCCCGGGCAGCAAAATGAAGCTCGCGGTCGGCAAAATTCTTGAAAAGTATGGCTACGTAAAATCTACGTCGTGGTCGGACGAAGGTCATCAGGGAACGATTACGGTCGAACTCGCATATGACAATGACCAGGTCCCCCACATCCGTAAGATCCAACGTGTCAGTAAACCATCGCGCCGCGTGTACGTCGGAGTTGATGACATTCCTCAGGTCCTTAACGGTCTGGGAATCGCCATCATGTCGACGTCCAAGGGTGTGATCACCTGCAGAGAAGCTCGCGCCGCAAACGTCGGTGGCGAAGTTATCTGCACCGTGTACTAGGAGGTCAGCCATGAGTCGAATTGGTAAACAACCAGTCGCAATTCCCTCCGGCGTGACGGTGACCATCAATGGTCAGCATATTCACGTGAAGGGACCAAAGGGCGAGCTCGAGCGCACGGTTTCGGATGTCGTCGACATCAAAGTTGAGAACGACGAAATCATCGTGACCCGCCCAAATGATTCGCGCCAAGCGCGAAGCCACCAGGGTTTGGTTCGCAGCCTCATCGCCAATATGGTCGATGGTTGCAACGAGGGCTTTGTACGAGAGCTTGAGATCAACGGTGTCGGTTACCGCGCTGAGAAGCGAAAGAACTTCATTCGCTTTGATCTTGGGTACAGCCATCCAATCTTCGTGGAACTCCCGGAGTTGGTGGATGCAGAAGTTGCGCAGACCAGCGTTAAGCTGTCGAGCCCGAGCAAGGAAATTGTCGGGCAGGTCGCTGCGAAGATTCGTAGCCTGCGCAAGCCTGAGCCATACAAGGGCAAGGGCATTAAGTACAAAGAAGAACGCATCATCCGAAAGGCAGGTAAGGCTGGCGCCTAATGCCGCCTAAGGAAGGTTTATTATGATTACGAAGAAACAACGTACGAACGGCCGATTTCGTCGCAAACGACGAATTCGTAAGAAGGTTGAAGGCAGTGCCGCACGACCTCGCCTGACGGTGTATCGCTCGAACAAGCACATCTACGCGCAAATCGTAGATGACGTTGCTGGCGCTACCCTGGCTTCGGCCTCGACAAAAGAAGCAGAATTGGCGTCGGCTATCGGCGGCAAAGACAAGAAAGGTCAGGCTCACGAAGTGGGTAAGGCACTTGCTGAGCGCGCGAAAGAGCGTGGCGTTGAGCAGGTCGTTTTCGACCGCAATGGTTACATCTATCACGGTCGCGTCGCAGCTATGGCTGCTGGTGCACGTGAAGGCGGATTGGAGTTCTAAAATGGCCTTTAACCGACGCAATAGAAGAGAAGATAGCGAATTTAGCGAGAACGTCGTCACCATCAATCGCGTTGCGAAAGTGGTGAAGGGCGGTCGTCGTTTCAGCTTTAGCGCCATCGTCGTTGTCGGCGACGGCAACGGTCGTGTTGGGGTTGGACACGGAAAGGCCAATGAGGTCCCCGAATCCATCCGCAAGGCGAGTGAAGAAGCGAAGAACAACTTGATCAACGTGCCAATCGTCGATGACACGATTCCGCACGAAGTTCTCGGAAGATTTGGAAGTGGTAGCGTTCTGCTCAAGCCAGCCAGTGCTGGTACCGGTGTTATCGCTGGTGGAGCTGTCCGCGCGATTTTGGAAGCTGCTGGCGTCAGCAACATCCTGACGAAGAGCCTTGGCTCGAACAACCCGCACAACGTTGTTAAAGCAACGATGGACGGACTCGAGCAACTCTTCGACCCGGATGAATACCGACGACGCCTCGGCCAAGATGTCGAAGAGAACTGAGGGAGTCGAAAATGGCAAAGCTCAAAGTAACGATGGTACGCGGATTGGCAGGAAAGAAGCCTAACCAGCGACTGACCGTCAAAGGTCTGGGCCTTAAGCGTCGACATGATTCAGTCGTCGTCGAAGACACCCCAGCTACCCGCGGCATGATCGAAAAGGTCTCGCACCTCGTCGAGGTCGAAGAGGTGAAGGAGTAAATCATGTCTTTGAATAATTTGAAGCCGCCGAAAGGCGCAACAAAGAGTCGTAAACGCAAAGGTCGTGGTCAGGGTAGCACCCTCGGCAAGACCTCGGGTAAAGGCCAAAAAGGTCAAAAGTCCCGCAGCGGTGGCAAGATCAAGCCTGGTTTTGAAGGCGGTCAGATGCCCCTGCAGCGTCGCGTTCCGAAAATCGGTTTCACCAATAGCAACACCAAGAACATTGGCGTTGTGAACGTTGCAAAACTCAATGAGTTCTTCAACGACGGTGACACCGTGAATAAAGAAACCCTTGTCGAGAAGCGATTGGTGCGTAAAAACATCGATGGCGTAAAAGTTCTCGGTCAGGGTGAACTGTCCAAGAAGCTGAACGTACAAGTCTACAAAGCCAGCGAGTCGGCCCAAACGAAAATCACGGGCGCCGGTGGCACGATAGAGGTACTCGGTGGCTAATTTCGGCAACATGTTCCAAATGCCAGAGTTGCGCAGGCGTCTTTTTTTCACGCTTGCGCTTCTCGCGATCTATCGCACGGGCGTTTTCATCCCAGTTCCTGGGGTTAACCGCACGGCGATGTCTCAGGTAGTTGGAGGTTCGGGTGGATTCCTTGGTCTGGTGAACTTGTTCACCGGCGGCGCGCTAGAGCTCATGAGTATCTTCGCGCTTGGTATCATGCCCTATATCTCGGCTTCGATTATCTTCCAGCTCATGACGGTGGTTGTTCCTGCTGTCGAGCGGATGCAGAAAGAAGGCGAAAGCGGACGTCGTAAGATTACGCAATACACGCGATACGGAACGGTGCTGCTTAGCATCATTCAAGGTTTCGGTATCTCGTTCTACTTGGAGAACCTGAACGACACGAATCCCGAGCTCGGGCTTCTGGTCGAGCCAGGTTGGCCATTCCGCCTGATGACGGTCATTACCCTCGTCGCAGGTACGGTGTTTGTGATGTGGTTGGGTGAGCAGATCACCGAGCGCGGTGTCGGAAACGGTATCTCGCTGATCATCACCGCAGGCATCATCGCTCAGTTCCCAGTCGCCGTGTTCCAGACCGTTCAGCTGTTCCAAAACGGTTCGCTGTCGACGTTCTCGATGTTGGCGATTGGTCTGGTCGCGCTCAGTGTCACGGGTTTCATCGTGTTCATGGAGAGCGCTCAACGCCGTGTGCCTCTGCAATATGCAAAACGCATGGTGGGTCGACGAATCTATGGTGGTCAAACGCACCACCTTCCATTGAAGGTCAATATGGCTGGAGTTATCCCGCCAATTTTCGCTTCATCGATTCTGATCTTCCCAGCGACGATCACTTCGTACTTCGAAGGGAATCCGATCGCGGTTTGGATTCAGGGCGCGTTGATTCCAGGGGACTGGCGCTACAATATTATCTACGTCGTTCTCAATATCTTCTTCTGTTACTTCTACACGGCGGTTCAGGTGAACCCGGTCGATATGGCCGACAACCTGAAGAAATCCGACGCGTTCATCCCAGGCGTTCGCCCGGGTAAGAAGACGGCTGAAGAGCTTGACCGCATTATGAGTCGCTTGACCTTTGCGGGCGCGATTTACATCTCGGCCGTCTGTGTTTTGCCGTTCTTCCTGCAGGACAGCTTGGGCATTTCGTTCTACTTCGGTGGAACCAGCTTGCTCATCGTCGTTTCCGTTGGATTGGACACGGTCAACCAGGTGGAGAACTACCTCATCACTCGCCAGTACGACGACTTTGGTGCAAAAGCCGGGGCCGGAACTGGAAGTGGTCGCATTAAGGGTAGGGACTCGTAGAGTTTCTACTGTTTGTCGATGAAGGGCCGCGCTTGCGCGGCTCTTTTTGTTTGTGGAGCTTGCGATGGAAGTGCAGCTGAAGACGCTCGAAGAGATCGATAAGATTCGGGCTGCAGGCAAGATTGTCGATGAAGTGCTCACGAAAGTGACGGATGCGGCCGATGTTGGTGTGACGACTCGTGAGCTCGACACATTTGCCCGCGAGATCATCGATGGCCGGGCCGAGCCGGCTTTCTTGGATTACCCAAACTCCAATCCCAACAAACCCAGTTTTCCGGGGGTACTTTGCACGTCTGTGAATGCGGAAGTGGTTCATGGTGTGCCCAATGATCAACCCTTGGTCGAGGGGGATGTCCTCAGCGTCGACTTTGGATGCTGTGTGGATGGCTTCTTCGCAGATTCGGCCCGCACAGTCGCCATTGGAGAAGCCAATTCAGCCGATCGCCGGCTTATGAACGCGACACAGGCTGCGCTCCAAGCGGCTATTGATGCGGCTCAGCCGGGTGGGCGCTTGTTTGATATCGGCGAGGCGATCGAGGGGGTGATCAACCCGCATGGCTACGGAATTGTCCGCGATCTCATGGGCCATGGAATTGGTCGGAATCTTCACGAAGAGCCATCGGTCCCAAATTTCAAACCTGGGATCCTGCAGTTCTGGCGAAATCACGTGTTAAATCCGGGGCTTGTCATAGCTATCGAGCCGATGATTACGGCGGGAAGTGGGAATATTGAGGTGTTGGACGACGATTGGACGGTGGTGACGAAGGATGGTTCGAAGGCTGCACACTACGAGCACACCATCGCAATCACCAAAGATGGACCGATCATCTTGACTTTGGACTTGTGAGTGTGTAAGTAAACCGCCCTTGTCGAAAGCGCCGAAATTTAGCGGGTTCGCAAGGTACTCAAATGAGGAACGGTACGAATGGCAAAAGAAGACGTCATACAGGTGGAAGGCACGGTTATCGAACCCCTGCCAAACGCCATGTTCAGGGTAGAATTGGAGAATGGCCACAAGGTGTTGGCTCATATCTCCGGGAAGATGCGCATGCACTTCATCAAGATTCTACCTGGTGACACCGTGACGGTGGAGCTTTCGCCTTACGATCTGACCCGTGGTCGGATCGTTTACCGCGCCAAATAGATACTGAATGTTTAATGGCCTGCTCGTCGGGTCCATCGGAGTGATGTCATGAAAGTGCGTCCATCAGTTAAGAAAATTTGTGATAACTGCAAGATCATTCGACGTAAGGGCGTGGTCCGCGTGATTTGTACAAATCCGCGACACAAGCAACGTCAGGGCTGATTGCAATTAATGGTTTAGATGTTTCGGCGAACAGCCCGAAGCGAATGAGTTATTAGGAGAGTAACGTGGCACGCATTGCTGGTGTAGACCTGCCGCGCCGAAAGCGGATCGACATTGCGCTGACTTATATCTACGGCATCGGGCGTACGCTCGCCGTCGAGATTCTTGAGAAAGCAAACGTGGATGGTGGAACAAATTCGGATCATTTGACCGAAGATGAAGTTCGCCGAATCCGCGAAGTTATTGAAGGCGAATACAAGGTCGAAGGTGACCTTCGTCGTCAAGTTCAGCTGGACATCAAGCGTCTTAAGGACCTTGGTTGCTATCGCGGTCTTCGTCACCGTCGTGGCCTTCCGGCTCGTGGCCAACGGACGCGTACGAACGGTCGTACCCGACGTGGACCCCGTCGTACGATGGCTCGCAAGAAGCGCTAAATGAATGGATGCCGTGAGGCATTAGGAGATTGATGTATGGCTAAGGCGAAGCGAAAAGTCCGTAAGAATATACAGACGGGCATTGCTCATATTCAGGCAACGTTCAATAACACGATCGTGACCATCACCGACACCAACGGCAATGCCGTTTCATGGTGTAGCGCAGGCGCACGCGGCTTCAAAGGCTCGCGTAAGTCGACGCCATTCGCCGCAGGTGTTGCAGCAGAAGATGCTGCACGCAAGGCAATGGACCACGGTATGAAGTCGATCACGGTTTTCCTCAAAGGACCAGGCACGGGTCGTGAAGCAGCACTTCGCTCGCTTCAGTCCGCAGGTCTTCGAGTGACGGCAATTCGTGACGTAACGCCGTTGCCACACAATGGATGCCGCCCACCGAAGCGTCGGCGCGTCTAAGAAATTAAGGTTTAACGACCTAAACGAACTCTATTTTTCCGTTGAAGGGACCCGCATTGAGGCTGGTCCCTCTTCATCGTTTCGGAGGCATAGCTCATGATGTATCGCAACTGGCGAGATCTCATCAAACCGCGCGAAGTTAAGATCGACCACCGCACCAAGACCGACACGTACGCTAAGTTCGTGTGCGAACCGTTGGAGCGAGGCTACGGTATTACGATCGGTAACGCGCTCCGCCGCATCTTGCTCAGCAGCATCATGGGCGCGGCAGTCACCAAAGTTAAACTTGATGGCGCACTGCACGAATTCACCAGCCTTCCCGAGGTCAAAGAGGACGTCACCGACGTCGTCTTGAACCTCAAAGAGCTTCGCCTCCGTCTCGACGTGGATGAAGCACAGGTGGTTACCGTTGACGTTGACGGCCCGAAGGTCGTTACCGGCGCTGACATCAACACCGGTGCTCACGTTCAGGTGCTTAACCCTGACCACAAGATTGCAACGGTTAGCGAAACTGGTTCGCTGCGCATGGAACTCACGGTCACTCCAGGCCGCGGTTATGTTCCAGCAGAAGAGAACAAGAGCGAAGAAGACGCACTTGGCGTCATCGCGATCGACAGCCTCTTCAGCCCAATCCGCAAGGTGAACTTCTCCATCACGAACGCTCGTGTTGGACAGCGTACGGACTACGACAAGCTTGCGCTTGAAGTTTGGACGGACGGTTCGGTTCTTCCGGAAGACGCTGTGGCATATGCTGCAAAGATCCTGAAAGACCAGCTCAACATCTTCATCAACTTCGACGAGGCGCTTGAGCCCGAAGAGACCGAGGAAGAGGAAGTACCAGAATTTAACGAGCACCTGCTTCGTCCAGTCGACGAGCTTGAGCTCTCGGTACGTAGCTTCAACTGCCTGCAGAACGCAGGAATCAAATACATCGGTGACTTGGTCCAGAAGACTGAGCCCGAAATGCTCAAGACGAAGAACTTCGGCCGTAAGTCGCTCAAAGAAATCAAAGAGCTGCTGGCTGGTATGGGACTTCAGCTGGGCATGAAATTGGATAATTGGCCGCCAAAAGACTTGGCAAAGGCCGAGGGCTAATCGCCCGCTGAATTGGATGTATTCAGGCTGTGAAGCCTGCGAATTTGAGGAATTACGATGCGACACAAGAAATCAGGCCGAAAGCTGAATCGCACTTCGTCACACCGCAAAGCCATGTTCAACAACATGCTGATTGCGTTGGTGAAGTACGAGATGATTCAAACGACGGACCCTAAGGCGAAAGAACTTCGACGCTTCGCTGACCGTTTGATCACGACCGCGAAGAAAGACACGGTTGCTGCTCGCCGCAATGCATTTGCTATCCTTGGTGACAAAGAACTCGTCGCAAAATTGTTCGACGATCTCGCCAAGCGTGACGAAATCTCTGGACGCAACGGCGGTTATGTCCGTGTCCTGAAGGTTGAGAATCGAGGCTCAGACAACGCTCCTATCTCCCGCGTCAGCTGGGTTGGTGCGACGATTGAGAGCACCGAGAAGCTGCGCTACCCAGCCCACATCCTTGAGAACCTTTTCGAGGATACGGCAGAAGAGGAAGACGAAGGTTAGTCTTCGCCGCATCGTAAGATTGAATCGACAAGACCCGCAGCGCGTACGCGCTAGCGGGTTTTTTCGTTCTTGAAACGTCGATGGGGAACTTGTTCAGAATTTGGGCTTGGTTATCATCAACCTACTCCAATTGAGGTGAGCGATGTTGCGTATTGGAATTGTGGCGGCTTTGGCGGTCTTGGCGAGTGGGTGCGTCTTTGATTCTCTTGCAGACGTGTCTGAAGGCACCGTTGAGAACAACGTCAACAATCAAGACGACATGGATATGCAGTCCAACGATATGTCGGATATGGATATCGATGTTGATATGGACCCAGACCTTCCGCCCAGCCAGACGTTGACGGTCAACGTCACAGACGACACAAACGACGGGTCATGTGACTCGAATCACTGTTCGCTACGTGAGGCTATTGCGTCGGCGAACGCTGTCGAAGATGCGTTGGTCACCTTTGATTTACCTGCAGGTGCGGAGATCGACACCATTGCGGTTGGCAGCACTTTGCAGGTGTCCGGCAACGTTCGGATTGAAGGTTATGAAATCAGCGAAAACCGAACGGTCGAAATCCGGGGAGATTTCGCAATGGGCCCAGTGTTTGAGTTGGATTCGTCCGAGACGATTATTCTCAGAGACTTGGAGGTTACCGCGACCAATAGCAATGCGGCAGTTCGTATGCGAGGGCCGCACCAATTAGAGCGCGTTTCGGTGCGCGGCGGTGGTGTTGGTATCTTGGTGGAGTCCGGAGACAATGTACGCATCACAGACTGTGGGCTGGGGTTTAGCTCGCGTCGAGAGGTCCCGTTCACGCCCGGCAACAACATGGGGATCCTGGTGGGACCGATGGCTGACCGGGTCACGATGACGCGTGTGACGGTTGTCTCGTCGAGCGAGGATGGAGTCTACATCGGACCTTCGACATCGACGGACGAAGTTCTGATTTCGGAATCCAATATTGGGTCCATGCCGAACATGCGTACCGAAGGTGGAAACCAGCGAAACGGCATCGTGATACAGCGCCCAAATGTACAGGTGGCTGACTCGATCATCGGAAACAATGGATTGAATGGGATTTTTGTGGCTATCGAGGCTCCGTCGATGATGGACGCCGCTGTGGCGATAAGAGGCAATCAGATTGGTGTGGCGGAAGCCACATCGATTCCTAACGGGCTTTCCGGGATCGATGCATTAAGCGCGAACGCCATCAACATTGGTGGGCCCAAAGGTGACGGCGTGCAGTGCGAACAGAACTGCAATGCTATCGGAGCGCATCCCGAGGCTGGGATTCGGCTCTCAGGCGTCGCCAATTCACAGATTCAAGGGAACTACATTGGCTTTTCCACCCTCCGGCAAAAGCGCGGCAATGAGTATGGAATCACTATTGGGGCCTCGGGTTTTCTAGCCCGGCCAAGCGGTGAGCCGTGCGTCATTGGAGGTGATTGCAGCACTGGCGCATGTCTGCTTGAGACAAACAATACAAACCGCCCCGGGGTTGCCGGTACGTGTCGCGCCTCCATCGGGTGTCAGGCCTGCGACAAGCGAGAGCGGCCAGTTCCGGGGGTTATCAACATTGGTGCAGGCAGCTTGGGAACGGGTTGCACGGGCGCATGCAATGCGATTGGTCATCAGACTCAAGCAGGGATCGGCATCGGCAATGCTCAGGCGGTCAACGTCACCAACACGCTTATTGGTGTTGCCCCTACGGGCGGGGCGTCCGCACCCAACAACGCTGGCATTCAGACCAATATCAATGGTCCAGCGTTATTGAACATCTCGGAAAGCGTCCTGTCCGGCAATACCACCTGGGGCTTCATCGGTGATGCTGTGGACTTCCAGCTTAGAAACTCGTTGATTGGCGTGGGGCCCGTGAATCAGACGCCGATTGGCAATGAAACGGGAGGTGTCTGGGTTGGGCTCAATCAAAGCGGCGTGATCGCAGACAACGTGTTCGCCAATAATGTGGAGTCATTGCGTCTGGGGGCTGTTCGGCTGCCATCTGTACCATTCACCGGCCAGGTTCAAGACAATTCGTTTTCTGGTCTTCCAGGGGCGAATGAATCCAAGGGTATCTACGTCGTCTTTGGTCAGAATCTAGGGATCATGCAGAACACGTTCGACAATTTTGATGTCGGTCTCCGGCTCCTGTCGGGGCGGAACGTATCGATCACCCAAAATGACATGACAAACACCACTATCGGGCTTCAGGGCGAAGAGAACGCTTTGAGTTTGGACACTGGACACTTCGAGGCGTCCGAGAACACCTTTGTTGGAGTAGGGACCACCAACCGTGCGATAGAGCTTGCACCAAATCGACCAGGCCAAGACGCGGGCGATGTCGATGGTGGATTCAACGGGCTGCTCAATTATCCCGACAACCTTGCGCTGGCGAACGGTGCGCTCACCTCGATGTCTGGCGAAGTTTCCGTGCAAGGTGCGCGCATTGAATTCGTGGAATCCTCCGGGAACGATATCATTCAGACATACGCAGGTTGCATCGATAATGGCGTGGACGACGATTCGACTGGCAACAATCTCACTTTTGATTGCTCGCTGGGCATTCAACTTCCGACAGGTACGACGCTCCGGGCGATTGCGACCGCGCGCCGTTATGCTGTCAGCGTGAATGGGCTGACTGCTGGACAAACGTATGGCGTGCGGATCGGGACGGAAGATGTGACAGTTGTTGCCACGAATGGCGACAACAATACGAGCCTTCGGGATAAGATCCGAACCGAGATTGAGAACACGGTTGGGTTGGGTGCCATCGCTGTGGCGAGGAATTGCCCACTGACCACGATTCCTTGTGTCGATTTGACTGTGGGTTACGACGTTCCGGTGGTCGCAATTTCGCCTGCAGATGTGACGCACGTGCAGGCGGAGACGGCTGGAAATGTATCGTCTGAGTTCAGTAACCCAGTGGTCAATCAGTAGGTGACCATCGAGTCCATTCGTTGCTGGACTTCGGATTCGTTCATCGACTTTCCGAGATTGTCGCGGATGTAGCGTTGGACCTTCTTCTTTTCAGACTTCGACAACGGTGCTGCTCGTTCGTCGTCAGTCAGCGCTCGCCCTTCAGCCGCAGCGGCTTTCTCGCGCTCTTGCAAGATGACCTTCGCCACCTTGAGCAGTTCTTCGTCGATGGCGAACATTCCACCTGCAGGCGAGTACTCCGCCCCACAAGTTGCAGAGCCTCCCATGAGGCTGACGCCGTTGGATGATTTGACGCGGTAGGTGCCTGCCCCTGGGAACACGCCTTGAACGTTTCCGGCGCCCAGTGTGCCTTTCCAGACCTGCTTGCCGCTGTCGATATTGGTTACCGTGACCTCGGTCGCATCAAAGTAAGAGAACAGCCACAACTCTTCAGACGTGGTGTTCAAGAAGTCGGTCTCAATCCCCGTCCCTTCGATTCCTGCAGCGAAGTGGTGTTCTGCATAGCCTTGGAAGTTGAACGGCGCGACGGATACGGAGATCTCATCCTGAGACTCGACTTTCACGTATTTGCCAGACAGGCGCATCGAGTGCACACCACCCGATGGGACGACCCCGTTCCAGATTACTTCGTTCGTCTTCATATCCGTCACCTTTGCTTTGGTTGCTCGCCCGTAGGCAAAAAGGTTCAGGTCATTTGAGCCTTCGGTAATCTTCCCGACATAGGAGTAGAAGATCTTGCCTGCGACACGCCCGTCGCGTGAAGGAACGAAGAACCCTTGGTCATAGTAGACTTGGACCGCGATGCTCTCCTTTGGGGCCTTAAATTCCAATACGTTGCTGTTCATCTGCCCAAGCTCAGCGCTCGTCATCTCGAAGTATGAACCGGCTTTGATGGTTTTTTCATGGATCGTCTTGTCGGCGGTGATGTTCGTGATGCGCACTTTGGTGTCTTCCCATGCCCAGACCAGCACTCGTGCATCTTGATTTGAGATGGAGGAGGGGAGTTCCGTGTAGAAGTGATCCGCTCGGTGATTGCCGTTCTCGTCGCGCAACCAGTAGCCAACAGCGGTGCATGAGGACGGGGTACCGACGAGGATCGAGGCCTTTTTGTCGCTGAGGAAGCCGAACACGCCTTTTCCGGTGCTGACGTTTTTCGTCTCACCGCGGGTCACAGTGCCCGTCCAGACCGTCTTGTTCTGTTCGAGTGAGATGATGCGGACGTTGGTGTCCTTCTCATATCCGTGAACGATGGCTTCTCCGGCGGTGTAGAAGTACGTGGTGTACATTAGCTTGTCGCCAGCGAGTGCCCCTTTCTTAGTATCTTTCGTCGTTTGCGTCGTGTTCTTGGCGAGCAGTTCTTGGCCGAAAGCGGACGAACTCACTGCGAGCGTGAGCAAGATAGCAAGAACTGAGAGGAATGTGCGTTTCATAGGAACTCCGAGATTGGTTGATACAACCAATAACGAGCCCCTGATGAATTGGATCTAAATCAGGCTACTTTTTGGCGGTCGATTGGATCCGGAACAACTGCTGACCCATGAAGATGAAGTCGCTGTTGTGGAGCTTGGTCCGCTCCCAGATTTTGATCCACGTGCCGTTGGACGAGTTCAGGTCGACCAGGTAGCAGTGGCCATCATCGCCGGTGTAGATCTGGGCATGTCGCGAAGACATGAATTTGTCATGAGGGAAGATGATGTCTCCCTTTTCGCGGCCGAGGACAGCGCCTGACTCCGGCAAGCAGTAGACATTTTGAACGATGCCACCGATGCCGATCTGAAGAACCTTGTAGCTGCCACCAGGTGAAGGGCTGCCCATGTAGCGGGTGCCGTCAGAGCTCTTCGTTTTGGGAGTGATTGCTTGCTCGAACCGCTCGAACCGTAGCACCTGACGTCCCATCAGGAATGTGTCACCAGGCGTGAGGCGAACTTCGTCGCGTAGCTTGAGGAAGGTGCCGTTGAGGCTGTACAGATCCTCGATGAAGAGGTCGCCTTTCTCGACGTGCAAACGTGCGTGTTTCGGGCTCAGGAACGCATCCGTAGGGAATCGCGTATCGCCGTCACGTCCGATGGTTGTCTCAAGGAATTGGAGCGGAATCTCTACGCCATCGCTTCCATCTTCGTTGATGGAGACCAGCGCAATTGCCCAGGGGTTTTCCTTTCGAGACAACTCCGAAGCCGGAGGAATCTCGCGTTTCTCTTCGGTGCCGTCCTTCGTGACCGACAGGGATCCACCACATTGGACGCAGAACTTCATACCCGGAGGGTTACTTGCGCTACAGTGTGGGCAGGTAACCTGCGGCTCTACCTGAGCTTCGCTACGAACATCGGCATCAATTTTGCCGGTGTGTTCGACGTCCACCCGCATTGTTTCGGAGACTTCTTCGGGCTCAGGCTCTGCGTCTAGCGCGTCCAAAACAAAGTCTTGGAGTTCCGCGTCCGACATCTGGTCGCCGGCATCTGCGGTATCGAGGCTCTCTTCAGAGACGACGAAGTCGTTCTTTTTGCGGAATCGTGCAGCGACGTTTTGTACAGCTTCGTCTTCGTCCGGAACACTCGTCGCCAGGTCAACCGAGACACCGCCTCCAGATCCGAGACGACCTCCGCCACTAAGTACAAAGTTTCCGGTGTCTTCCTTTTGCCCCTCTGGGTTGTCTTCCGACAAAGAAAACAGGTCTGGGGGTACTTTGCCCTCTTCCACGAACGCTCCTTAGAGTGCGCCAGCTGACATTAAAATTCTTTGATCAGCAGACTAACCCAACGAAACAAGGCGACGCAAGATCAACTGCGCCAGTAAATGAGATGCCGCTAGCCGTCGTCGGTTAGCAAAGACTTCAGCGTATCGAGCGATTTCTTGGGTTCGGTATCCCGAATTGCGGACTGTAGACGAACACGATCCACGGTGGACAGAGCATCGAGGTTTGCGCGCTCAATCGCATCAACAATACGTTCCAGCATATCTACGCGTTCGCGCATTTCCGTGAGGACATCGGGTTCCAAGCCGGAAACGGCAGCCCCAGGAGGTGGTGCGTCGTCGTCTGAGACTTGAGAACGCAGGACCTCGATTTCGCCTTCGAGTTCTTCAACTCGCGCTTCCAACGTCGTGTTTTGCGCTTTGAGATCCTCGTTTTCCTTATCGAGGTGCTGATCGCCCTTGTTTTTGTCTTTTTCGAGTCGCAGCCGTTGCTTCAGACCCTCGATTTCGCTGCGTAGGTCGTCAACATTTCCGATGGACTCGAGCTCTTCGGCCATCCCATCTCGCTCGCTGCGCAGATTGTCGATCTCGTCACGGTTGGCTGCGATCTCGGTTTCGAGGTCGTCGAGCTTAGCCTCTTGTTCTGAAATCGTCGCGCGGTATGCCTCGATTTGGGCGTCCACATCATCGGTCGAAGCCTGAAGTTCGCGGTTGCGCCGTTCAAACTCCTCGACGAGTCGTTTGTGTCGGTCCAACTCGCGGGTCAACGCCTCGCGTTCCTCGATAGCTTGAGCGCCGTCATTTGCGGCCTGTTTGGCATCACGTGCGGAGTTTCGCGCGTCATCGACCTCGTTTTGAAGCCGCTCGACTTCCGCCTCCAGCGCCTCGATATCACGCTCTTTGGCCAGCAAGTCTTCGCGTTGCCGTTCGCTGGTTTCAATCGCAGCTGCGCCGTCGCCAAGTTGCGCCTCAAGCTCACTGACACGTGTCAAAGCCGCATCCAGCTCGCCTTCGAGCTTCATGTTGCGCTTGGTCGTTTCGCGGAGGTCAGTCTCAAACTCTTCCGCACGTTCGCTGGATTGCAGCGCCGTGTGCAGGCGCTCTTCCAAGCGGCGCTTCTCGTCGCGGACTGCGTCAAGCTCTTCGCGATAGCGATTGGCTTCATCACGAGCAGCTTGCTCGGCGGCGGGATCTCCGGCCGCGGCAGAAGCAGCACTTTGTGTTAGCGCTTCAACTTCGTTTCTGAGCTCTTCGACGTTGCGCCGTTCTTCATCCAAACGCGTTTGCAGGTCGTCGATTTCATCGGCTTGGCGAGAAGCGAGGTCCTCAATGGACTGTTTCTCGGCCATCAGGCGTTGCAGGTCGCCGCTGTCTTCTCTTGTCGAATCAGCCCGGCCTAGGTCTTCAAGCGAAGGTGGTTCGGTCGCGCCCCATGCCGCGTTGGATTGCTCGCCCAAACCTGGATCGTATTGAGGTCCGGCGGGGCCAGCGTTGACGGTCTGCTGCGAATGCTGATTTACGGTCTGTGGAGACTCATTGGCGTATGGGTTGGCGTCAAAACCACCGCCGCCACTGCCACCATATGGTTCGGATGAGCCATAGGGCTCGTTAGATTGGCTGTAAGGGTCGGACTGACCACTATTATAGGGGTCAGAATTGAACGCGTTGTTGCCGCTGCCGCTGCCGCCATAGGGGTCAGAATTGAAGGCACCGCCACCATATGGATCCATCGAGCTCGACTGACCATACGGGTCGTTCGGAATACCGCCGCCCGCGTGGGTGGGGATGTCGTCTTCGTCGTCCTGAAGAAAGTGCAGAATGAAATCGCCACACCAGACTTCATCGCTTGGCGCAAGGAATTCTCGGCCCAT
Organism: bacterium; assembly: GCA_030427705.1. Lineage (GTDB taxonomy): Bacteria > Myxococcota_A > Bradymonadia > Bradymonadales > Bradymonadaceae > JAUIBR01. Next base: position 22,236 of record JAUIBR010000041.1, read on the forward strand.
CACAGGCTTTCGCTCATCTTCGATGATCAGATAGGTCCCATTGGACGAATTGAGATCGATGACTTCGTATTGGCCGTTATTGAAACGGAACTCCGCGTGTCGTCTAGACACAGACTTCCGATTCGAACGGATTGTGCAATCCGTCGCGCGACCAATGGTGACGACTGGATGGTCCGCACCAAACGGTACGGAGCGCTCCTGCCCTGAAATGTCGGTGTAAACAATCCGAGCCAACATGGGCTCCTTTCATGTACTGCTATCCAGACAACGAGGTGAATATCCTAAGATGCACCCCGCTTTTGCGTCAATCTAACGGTTTTCATGATCGACCATTGTTGGCGCTCCGCAACTTTTTTCACCCGCGACAACTCTTGCCATGCGGGGATCCGCGAAATATTGTGCGCGGGAGGAACTTTGGGCGTTGTTTTGTTTCTAAACAACGTCACAACGGCCAAGACGCATGACTGAAGAAAACGACATCCCAATCGAAGACCACTCCGGTGAGTATGACGAGGAGCTGATTGCGCTTGCTCAGAGTGAGCCGCCCTCGGTTCTGCGTCCTGTTTTGATGATTGCGGTGATCGCGATGGCCGTGTGGATCGTCAGCGATTGGCAATCGGAGCTCGAGTATTTCTTCTCGTCCTCAGAGCCGGTCGACCTCGGAGATGCAACGGACTTTGCGATCAAAGCGGCTGAGGACCCTGATTGGCGCCCAGACATCCCGCACAATCGCTATGTATCCATTCGTGGAATCCCATCGCGCCGTTCCCAGAGCGCGCGCTATCGCTACTCGAAACTCGCTGGGAGTTGGGTGTTTGTGGAGGCGCGTCGCGAGGATGCGGATCTTGACCCGATCGAGCGCGAACTCGCGGGCACCAACAAAGGTGAGACGGATCGCACCTATTTCAGGGGTAGCGGACGTATCGTCGATTTCACGAAGATGCCTGAGCGCTATCTTGGGCTGCGCGATTATTACACGCGGCGCTACAAACAGCCGTTCTGCACCGACCTTACCGACGCAAAACGCAAAGAAATCCGCCAGCGTCAACGCGACTCAATCATTCAGCAGATCAAAGCTGAATATGATGCAGCGACCCCTGAAGAGCGCGAGAAGGAAGGGCTGAAACCCACCATCACGGACGAGGAAATCAACCAGATCTTCGCCAATAATCCCGTGTGTGTGGATGCCTATCTTTTGCAGGTCGACGTGAAGCCCAGTGATTATTGGTGGTACCTGGCCGCCTCAATCATGTTCGGGCTGTTCATGCTGTTTAACGTCGTGTTGTTGATTCGCTGGGTGCGCCAAACGATGCGCTCCTAAGCGTCGTCAAACGTCGGCTCCGGTTGACCGGTCAGCATCCGCCACAATCGATTCAGGACGCTGCGACGTGTTCCGACGACGGACTCAAGCAGTAGCAATACCGTCACCAAAAACAAGATGGGGCTCCACAGGTTCACACGACGTTTGTTGCCAGCACCGGTTTGCGCGCGGTCGCCTCCGACGGCAATTTGGTCACGCTCAACTTTGGTCAGGTCGCTGTCAGCCGTGTTGGCGTTTACCGCAAATCCGAGATTCGGTAGCAGCGTCTGTTCGTCCTCGTCTGTATCGGCATAGACCTTGTACATCCCAGGCGATTTCGCCCGGAACTCAACGATCCCTTCCACCGGCTGAAGCACATATCGCAGGTCATCCGGACCTCGGACGATAGCGCGTTGCTCTACCAGCGAACCGACGTCGAGAGATACCTTTATGCCAGCGCGCCAATCGCTGCTTCCCTCTGAAGTTGCGCGTCGTGCGAGATAATTCACTGAACGTTGCATCAAAGGGAGAAACGCGGTGCGCGTGGGAAGATCGGTCCAATCTAGATCCGCAGATGTTGTCAGCATCAACACACGGCCCTTGCCTACACGACGTTCGATGAGCGCTGGAGCGGCGTCCTTGTATGAGAGGATTGTCTCTGTGCGCTCATCAGAGCTGGGTTCGAGCAACATATAGCTGAAAACCACACTGCTCTGGAGCGTGTCGCCACCAGGAAGATCAAACACCTGAAACACCGGGTGTTGGCGCCGCATAGTCCCAAATCGCGTGACTTTGATCGGGGCGTCGGGGTCGGTGCGGGTGGCGAGCTGCTTCAGGCCACGTAGGGGCTTGGGCAGGATCGGCGCAAGATGTTGGTTGTACGCAGTCACGTCAATCTGGTCGCCGGCCGTAATGAACAGTCCACCGCCGGACTCGACAAACGCCTTGAGCTTCTCGGCTGCGCTTGCGCTCACATGGCTGACATTAGCGAGAATGACGACATCAAAGCCTGCCAGGTCTCGACCCTCGAAACCCTCTCGGGTGGTGACGACCGGTAGAATCCGCGATTGACTGTCTTGACGCGGATGCAGTGCACGCTCCAGGAAGAACACTTCATCGGAATACACGACGCTGCTCGGCTCACCATTGACGATCAAGGTCTCGGTCGTGTTGTCGCTTTGAACTGGAAGCGTGAACACATTGTCGGCTTCCAAAGCGTCGTCATCTGCACTGATGCGGACCTGGGCCACACCACTGTTTTCGCCGTCGAACTTGTGTCGAAAGGTCTGCACAGTCTTCGAGCCTTTGGACACATTGGTTTTGGATGCCGCAATCGCCTTGCCATCGACAACGAGCTCGACTTGGACTTCGGTATCCTTCGTCCCAAGATTCGCAATCGTCGTATCGATGCGCCAGATCACCTCGTTCTGCCCGGTTTCCTCCTCGAATTTGGCGCCAACGATGGCCACTGAGGCCGGATTCGCCACCTCGCGAACGTCCAGAAACTCCACGAGATGAAGTGTTTGGATAGGTTCGCCGCTCGCCAGACCGCCCTTGGCAAGGTCACTAACGACGACGATACGTTTGTTGGGAAGCTGTGAACTCGCCAGCATATCTGCGGCGAGCTGGACCGACTCTCGGACATCGGCGGAATGGGCCCCGGGTCGCAGATCGCCGACTTTGTCGAGGAGGTCACTGTGATTCGTCGACAATCGATCGACCGCTGCTCTCGGCTCAGCGTCTGCAACGACGAGCGCCACCTCGTCCCATGGCCGCAACGCTCCGACGTCTTCATCGAGCGCGTCCATTGCGTTTGACCACCAATCTGATGACGCCATCGAAAGGGATGTGTCCACCACATACACAGTCGCCGTCGGCATCCGCTCCTCGGCGGTCAGTCCGGATTCGCTGAGGTAGAACGGCTTGGCGAGTGCGAAGGCGAGGAAAACCACGACCAGCACGCGAATGGCCATCATCAGCCATTGTCGGACCTTGATTCCGGTGGCTACGCGCTTCTGGCTCTGGATCAGGAATTTCAGGGGCGGGAAGTCCTGAACCACCGCCTTTCGGCGGTTGATAAGGTGCACCAAGATCGGCAAACCAGCCGCCAGTAGGCCCACCAGAAACAATGGTTCGACGAAGCTCAACTGCGTGCCCTCAAATACTGAAGTGCTACCTCTTCAAGCGGACTCGTCGTCGTGAATCTCAAATACTCAACCTGGGTGCGCTGGCAGCCCAGCTTGATGCGATCCAAATGCTCACCGAAGGCGGCTTTGTATCGGTCCCTCAGGTCATCGGGGTCGGCCAAAAGGGTCTCACCGCCTTCCATATCTTCGAAGAGGGTCAACCCCTCGTAAGGCAGTGTTAATTCCGCTGGGTCGACCACATGGAACACCGAAATCTCATAGCGGCGCTTCCGCAAGACGCTCAAAAGATTCAACGTTTCGGCATCGGCATCTAGCATGTCGCTCATCACGATGACTTGGGAGCGAGGCCGCGCGCGTTCGGCGATGGTGCGCAGCGCACGCTCAAGGGACGTCTCCCCTTTCCCGCGCAGGCCGTCGACCATGAACAGGAAGTCATCGAGGTGGGTACGTTTTGAAGACGCGGGCAGAAACCCGACTTTTGAAGAACCATCAATGTGTACACCACCAACCGCATCACCCTGCCGAATGTACAGGTGTGCCAGGGCGGCCGACATTAGCGACACATATCGCAGCTTGCTCAGCGGTGCGTCTTCGGATTGAAACGCCATAGACCCCGAACCATCCAGTACGAAGTAGACCCGAAGGTTCGTCTCGTCCTGAAACTGCTTCACATAGAATTTGTCGGACTTGCCGTAGACCCGCCAGTCGATGTGCCGAATCTCGTGGCCGGGCGAGTACTCAATATACTCCGCAAACTCAACCGAACCGCCACGATGGGGGCTTCGGTGCAAACCGGCAATGATCCCCTCAGCGAGCGCTTTGGCTTTGGCCTGAATGTTCCCGAGCTGCTCAAGCAACTCTGGATCCAGATATTCGGTGCGAAGCGCCGTCATCTAGCCTCCGAGGAGGCGATCGATAAGGTCGTCGCTCGTGATTCCCTGCGCTTCGGCTTGGAAATTGGTCAGGATGCGGTGTCTCAGAATCGGGCGTGCGAGCGCATCGATATCTTCCACCGCGACCGTGAGTCGCCCGTTCAGGAGGGCACGAGCCTTTCCAGCCAAGACCAAGTACTGGCTTGCACGCGGACCCGCACCGAATCCCACGAATTCTTTGACATAGTCAGGCGCGGTTTCGTCGTCAGGCCGAGTTTTTCGCACAAGTTTGACGGCGGCTTGCAGCACTTCGTCGGAGACCGGCACGCGCAGTACAAGTTCCTGCAGTTTGAGAATCGCTTGAGCATCCAAAACGCTCTCGATCTCGGTCACCTCTGCCGCCGTTGTTTTTGCGACGATAAGAATCTCTTCGTCAGCCGAGGGATAGTCGACCTTCAGGTGAAACATGAATCGGTCGAGCTGCGCTTCAGGTAGGGGATAGGTCCCTTCCTGCTCGATAGGGTTCTGAGTCGCAAACACCAGAAACGGCAAGTTCAGGTCGTAGGTATTGCCACCAGCCGAGACCTTGTATTCCTGCATCGACTGCAGCAGCGCTGCCTGCGTCTTTGGCGGCGTACGGTTGATTTCGTCCGCCAACAGCAGGTTCGTGAAGACTGGGCCGTGGATGAATTTGAACACGCGTTTTCCGGTCGCGTGGTCTTCTTCGAGGATGTCGGTTCCAGTGATATCGGCAGGCATCAAGTCAGGCGTGAACTGGATTCGATTGAAGTCCAGATCGAGCACCTGGGCCAACGTCGAGATGAGCGATGTTTTCGCCAGTCCAGGCACGCCCATCAGGAGGCAGTGGCCTCGCGAGAATAGGGCGATCAGCAGGTGTTCGATGAGCTCTTCTTGGCCGAAGATACGCTTTCGAACTTGCTGGACGATCGCCTCGCGTGCCGCGGACATTTCGGCAACGACATCAAGGTCGCTCTCTACCGAAGGTTCCGAGGGCTCTGGCTGTTCAGTTTGTGTGGGTTCGCTTGCCAACATTCAATCCAATAAAGTGGTCACAACAACGAAGTATCACTGAATGGTCTAATTTACGAGCTTCTCCAAGTTCTCCGCTACTTTCGCGCGGTCGGGTTGGCCCAGCCCGCGATACGCCTTGGCCATTTCGTGATGGACCTCGGGGTCGAAAGGATTGATGCGGGCGGCCTCTTTGAGGTGCTCAAGTGCCTTCGCGTAGTTCTTTGATTGGTTGTACGCCCGTCCGAGGTTGATCCACGTCCGTACATAAGACGGGAAGCTCTCCTTGACCGTCAAAAGGGATGCCTTTGCGTCATCAGGCTTACTCATCTGCAACAGACTGTTTGCAAGCCGATTTTGGAGGATAGGATTGGACGCACCCGCCAGCCTCTCTGCCTTGCGATACTGCACGATCGCCGCTCCGAATCTTTGCCGAGCCTCAAGCATTCCACCCAGATTCATGTGGTCGCGGGCCTTTGGCTGGCCGATCTGAGACAGCTCAGACTTGGCGCCTTTTTCCCCTTTGAAAACCAGCTTCTCTTGGAATCCGGTGCCGTCGTCGTACTCAATTTTCGGGCGGTCCTTGAGGCTCTTTCGCCAATCCCGCTCGAAGGATGTGAATGAGGTTCCCAGTACTTCAGCGAAGGCCCGCTGTGCATCTGTGCCTGAACGAATCTTGTTAAGAAGTTCGCGGAATGCCGTAGGTCCTTTCTTTTCGCGCAGATACTCCATCGCGGTGTAAACCTCGGCAAATGCCATTGCCGCGTCATCCTGGCTTGGGAGCTTCGCCATCGATGGGTGCATCTGCTCAAACGTGATGAACTCGTTCTTTGCGACTCGTGTCTGCAGAAGGTGTTCGCTCGCCGGTGCCATGCGGTGCGCATCATGGCCACGCCATCGTCGCTCGAGGAATTTCGCCAGACCTTCGTGCATCCAGATGGGCACGCGGTTACTGGTCTTTTGATTGATGACGTAGTGCACGTATTCGTGGACCGCCGTGTCAACCCATCCATAACCGCGCAAAAGCGCGCGAGGGCTGGTCACCATTAGCCGATTGTACTTACACAGTGCGATGGTCCCGGATGTGCGGATTTCCTCGGCCGTCAGGATCGAGACGTCGGCCAGAACTTCCTCGCGCGGGTAAATCTCCAAACGCACCGGTGGGGCTGGACGATGACCGAGCTCTTCGCCCAGTGCTTCGTACGCCTCGTCCAAAGCCTCAAACAAGAATGGCAGCAGAACCTCGTCCTTTCCCTTTTCGTACGCGACTTCGAAATAGCCTTTCGGGCTGAGCTTTCGCTCGTAGGTTTTGGTGACCTTATCCACGGCAGCGGCATTCTCACGCATCATCTGCCAATCGCCGCGTGGGCTCTGCGCAATCGCCTGATCAATCAGATCCACGGCGGGTCCATATTTGCCCATGAAGAAGAGGTAGCGTGCCCGCAGATATTTGGTCTCGGCGGCGTTTGGATGTTGCTTTTCCAGCGCCGTAATCGCCGCGTCTGCCTCGGTCATCTGCCAGCCCATCAGCAGGTCTTCCGCAGTTTCAAAGTCGTTTGCGAACGCCGGAATGGACCAGACGAACGCGGCGACGAGCACACAGATTGTGAATGCTTGCCTCATCATCACTCCATCAACGACTTGTAGTAGCGTTCAATTTCATCCGAGTAGTTCTCGAGGCGCCCTTCTTTCATGTTGCGCATCACCTCGTCTCGGTATTTCGTCGATCCCTGCTTCTTGTCAGGAATCTCGACCTTATCGGTATCGGTTGGCCGCCCGTTCTTCTGCTTGCCACGCCGTTCCTTCTGCAGTGATTGACGCATGGATTGTTTGAGTTTGTTGAGCTCATCCAGAGCTTGGCGTTGACCGTCCAATCCCCGCTGGATCTTGCGACCTTCGAGCGATTGCTGAGCCCCTTCCATCGATTGCTTGGCGGCTTCCGCGCCTGGGCTTAGCTGTTGCTGCAACATCGGGAATTTGCCGGATGCCTCGCCGATGGATTGTTGAAGCTTGCCAGCTTGCTCAGACACCTGCTGCTGCTGCTTTGCGAGCTGCTGAAGTTGCTGTTGGTTCGCGCCCGCCATTTGTTGCTGTGCCCGCTCCATCATGCCTTCGATCTGACGCTGAATCTCTTCGCCACGCGAAATCGACCCATCAAGGGACTTCATCGTCTCCTTCATCGCGTTGGCCGCGCGGGATTTGCGCTGAACGTATCGCTCCATCAATTGCACCCCAAATTGCAGGGTCTTAAGCTCCTCAACCGATTGTTTCGCGAGCTGCATCGACTGCTCCAGGTCTCGCTGAGCCAACATATCCTCCAGATTCTCGACCCGGCGTTTTGCGTCAGCGATGGAATCTTGTTCGTGTTTGGGGAGCTTGTCGGTCGGCAGTTTGTTGAGCGCCTTCTTCTGTTCACGAACCAACTCGAGCGCGTCTTTGCTCATTTTGTCGATCATCGACTTCATGCGCTCTTGATGCTTCTCCATGATCTCTTTTTGAAGCTCGCTGGTTTGCTCCTCAACATTGCGCTGCGCCATCTCCAAGTCGTTGACTTGATCCATCAGTTTCGACAGCTCTTGGTCGAGCTCCGAAAGGCCTTCGGGTTGGGCTGAAGCAAACTGTTGATCCATGTCTTGCGTCAGCGAATCGAGGTTCTCGGTCATCCGCTCGAGCGCTTCCAAGGCGCCGTCGATATCGTCGTTTTCGAGGAGCTGTTCGATGCTCTGCATTTCATCCGACAACTGTTGTGCGTCCGACTCAAGCTGCTGCGCCTGCACGGCATCCATGTTCATGTGCTCTTGAGGAAGCTCTTGAAGTTGGCTCTGCATCCGCTGCATCATCTCGCGCATCCGCGCTCGAAGCCTTTTGATTTCGCGCATGATCGCCTTTTTCAGCTCAGGGTCTTTGGACTCCTTATAACGTTCCAAAAGCTCCTTAAGCCGATCTTTAAGCTCTTTGATGTCTTTTGCTGTGGCTTGGACCGCATCCATGCGCTGCGTGGAAAGCAGGTCCTGAAGGCGCAAGATGCCTTTCTCCAGGGAGTCTTCGGCTTCTGCCGCGTAGTCCGCAATATAGCTCAGTTGTCGCTTGGTCAGTCGCCCTTCATTGGCTTGGGACTGATACTTGAGCAACGTGGCATCGCCGTTTCGCTGCAGTTCGTAAAGCTGCTCGTAGACGGATCGGAACAACGCGAAGTCGCGCTCAAGCATTAGCGGGTCTTGCTCCATCCGTCCCACAACCTCGTTCATGAGTTTGAGGGTCTCACCGAGCTGCGAAGACGCCTTTGCGACACCTTGATATCGCTCACCCATCTCGACTTTGCTGACATCCCCAACCACTTGGTCGTAGTACCCCTTTGCGTCGGGTTGACGCTCGCCGACCGGTGACTCAAGGAAGTCTCCGAGCACGGCCAGTAGGGCCTCGACAACCTCTTGCTGCGCCTCAATCACGCGCATGTGCTTGTCTTCGGGAGAAGCCACGCGCAGCACGAGCGGAGCGCTCACCCCTACGCCTGGACCGGTTAGGGTATTGTTATCGGAGGCTTGAATCGTAAAGACCACCGAGTCCTTCGGCTGCAAGTTTAGGGGCGCCAAATCAAATGCCAATTTGCCGTCCAACTCGCGCGGAACGGCCGCTAGCTCAGGAAACTCGACGCCAATCTTCTGTGGGTCTTCGCCTTCAAATCCGTGAACCCGCACCACGGAATCGATGCCGAAATCGTCTTGAACATTGAATTCAATCTCTAGAACTTCATCAGGACTGACTTCGACCTCGCCTTCGTGAGACGTGATCGTGATGCTCGGTTTCTGATCCGGCAGAAGTTCGATTCGCCGCGGCATTCCGTCGCTTATTGTCGTGTCATCATCCACGACGGCCCGGAATTGATAGGTCGACGCTTTGGTAGCCAGAAATGAGACCTTCAGCAGGACCCCATCGCGTTCCATTGGGAGGACGCGTTCACCATCCTCAGTCTCCTGCACCATTTCGAACCGCTTGGCTTCAAGCAATGGGTAGGTCTTGATCGTGATTTCACTGCCCACCATCGCCTTGATATTGCCGGTCGTGAACGGTGACATCGTGGACGGCAGCTTGGTGTAGGCGGGTTGTTGGATGAACACCTCAAGGTCGCCAACCACCGGTCGCGTGGGGGCTTCTTCATCGGGTGACGTCACACCGCCCCAAAGTGCTCCCAGTCGTTCAGGCGGTGCGAAGTACAGAACAGCGAGAACCGCGATGAGCCCACCGGCCATCGCCACCGTTGCGGGTGTCGTGTCTCGTTTTGGAAGCAGATGGGCGAGGCTGCCCTTGCCGTCGACCATGCCGAGGGCCTTGCGCGTGGTAACGCGCAAGTGTTCGGCCGCCAATTCGCGACTGTAGGTCTTGGTCGACTCATCTACTAACTCTCGCCCGAACTGCAGGGCTGAGGTCAGGTCGTTTCGTAACTCAGGCACCCAATGTTGAAGGTGTCTTGCCACCGACATCGTCGGGTCTTCTTCGCGCCGAAACTTGAACAACAGGTAGATTGCAACCAACAACGCTGAACTGCTGCCACCCAGCAGGATCCAGCGAAAGACCGCTGGGCCGTGTGATTCAATCAGTAGCCCAGCGCCCAGCGCGGTCAGTGCGACCGCGGCGATCGTGGTGATCAGCCAGCGAACTCCCTCAAACACCGCTGGGGTTTCGTACCCCACACGGGTGCGTCGCAAGACGGTCTCAAGCGCAACTAGATCACGTTTGATACTGTCCGAATCGCGGGGAGCGCTGTTCGAATCGTCACTCATTCAAAATCGCATCGAGGGAGTCGACCTGATCGTCGTACGCTGTCTAACGTATAACGACGTTCGGTTTAGTCCGAAAAAACGCGCTTGAGCTCGCCGACAACTTCTTCGGCCTGATCGAAGCCAAGCTTCATCAAAAACGCCGAATTGCGTCCGTAGCTCTTTGCGCCCAGAACATAATAGTTAGGTTCGGGACTTTTTAGAACATCCACACCCGCGGATGTTTGCGTTAGGCAATCCGCGCCGCCAGAGGCAGCTAGTAGGCTCGCCGCAAGCTTCATCGGGCCTTCGCTGGCGTAGCATTGGTGAAATTGTAGTTCACGATTGAGCTCGGCGTCCGGTCGGTAGCCCACATTCGAGACGATGCGGTCGACGACAAATGTCCGCGAATGGCCGTTTTGCCAGATCTCAACCTCAACGCCATCTTCTGCAGGCTGAATCGAAGCTACAGTGCTGTTAAGCAACGGCGTGATCCCCTCGACCTTTCCATTTGCCGCGTCGTTACCAAACACAGCCAGCGCGTCACGCTGCGGAAGACTGTCGTTTTCGATCCGCGTGTACGGTGAGCTTTCGCTTCGAATCACCCAAGAGATCTGGGTTCCAGGGACTTCCTGCTTCAATTCGTGAAGGAGCTTCAGTGATGTAACGGCACTGTAGCCCGCACCGACAACTAGCGTGCGTTTGTTCGCGTATGCCTCGCGGTCATGCCCAAGCGGATCGGGGATATAACGCTCGATGACTTTGCTATTGGCATCTTCGCCGAGCGCGGGGAGTCCACCAGGGCCCAATCGGGCTGGGTCGGAGTATGCGCCAGACGTGTCGATGACCGCGTCACACTCGAAGAACGACTCCGAACTTTGGTCCACGACGTGAAGCAAAAACGGGCCGGAAGCGCGCTCCGGATTCGCAATGAACTCGCCTTTCAGCGCATTCTTTCTAGAGATGCTCGCGATGCGAGTGCCTGTCCGTACATCGCAGTTGAGAGTCTCCGCTAGCGGTTTCAGGTAGGTATCCAAGTATTCTTTGCCGGTGGGAAAGGCATCGCCCTGAAACTCCCGATTCACCCTCGCATTTCCCCACGGGCTGCGGTTCAGGCTCCACGGCGAGAAGAGTTTCACGTGACCCCATTTCGCCACATTGGCTCCGATGTCCCCGGCTTCAAAAACGGTGACATCCAACCCTTGATCCACTGCCAAAGCGGCAGTCTCAACGCCGATTGGGCCGGCTCCGATGATTGCTAACTTCATGTCTGCTCCATTTGCACCAGCTTTGCTGATGCCGGCGGATCGCCATTTGCTTCATTTATTGTCAGAGATCCCGCGGTACACCTTTCACCGACGAATTCACCGCAGCCGCCGTGAGATTCATCGCATCGGTCGGAGCGAACACCACGGTGCTCCCGGATTCAGACACCTGCAAAAGTGTTTGCAGGTAGCGCATCTGGAATCCAAAGGTGCTGGATTCCAGGAGTTTTGCGGCTTCTGCCAGACGTTCGGCAGCCTCTTTCTCGCCCTGCGCGCGAATGATCATCGCACGTCGTTCCCGCTCGGCTTCGGCTTCTTTTGCCATCGCGCGCTTCAGCTCGTCGGGAATCTGGATATCTTTGATTTCGACCCGAGAGACCTTCACGCCCCACTCGTCGGTTGCTTTGTCGATGATCTCTTTGAGCAACTTACTGGCTTCGTCAATCTCGCTTAGCACCTGGTCGAGCGTGCGTTGGCCGATGACACTTCGCAGGGTTGTTTGCGCCATTTCGATCGTAGCAACTCGATAATCGACCACTTTTACAATCGCTTTGTCCGGGTGTTCGACGCGGAAGTACACCACGGCATTGACGCGAACGGGTACGTTGTCGCGCGTCATGCACTCCTGGGGCTTCACATCGACCGTGACTGTGCGAGAGTCGACCATCGCGAAGCGTTCGACAAATGGCCATCGCCAGACGACGCCGGGGCCTCGATAGCCCACGATTCGACCCATGCGAAAGACCGCCACGCGTTGGTATTCATCAACGATCGTGGCAAATGGAAAGAGTTTCACCAACATCTGCTAGTCCCTTGTGAGTTCGTTATTCTGAAGCTATCCATAACCTCTTAAGAGAGGTTTCAAAAGGGACACAAGGCATGAAAGCTAAGATTCTATGGGTATCGGCGGTGATTTTGTTCGCTGCGGGCTGTAGCTCAGACGACGATTCGGCGGCGAACAACGCCAACAACGTCAATAACGCGAACAATCAGAACAACGCGAACAACAGCAACAACGTCAACAACGCCAATAACTCCAACAACGTCAACAACGCGAACAATTCGAACAGTTCGAACAACGCCAATAATTCGAACAACGCGAACAACAGTAATAGCAGCAACAATAGCAATAATGCCGATATGGGCCCGGACATGACCGGCACGTTGAATTGCACTGAGATTTTGCAATGTTTGCTCGGCTGCACGTCGGGCGACGTCACTTGCGAGAATAACTGTGTGGGGCAGGGCACTGCGCTGGCTCAAATGCAAATCAGCGATTTTCTGAGCTGTGTGGACACGTTTTGCGCTGACGCAACTGGCCCAACCGAGCTAACGCAATGCACACTCGATAACTGTTCGGATGAGCAGAACGCATGTCTGGGCCTGTAGGAGCCGATGATGACGAAGACACATGTTGCGATTTTGGGTTCTGGAAACATCGGAACCGACCTGATGATCAAGATTCTGGAGCGTTCGCCCAACCTGCAATTGGACATGGTTGTGGGCATCGATCCCGAATCTGACGGGCTTGCACGCGCGCGCGAATTCGGTGTGTCGACCACTCATAAAGGTATTGATGGGTTGGTAAACTCGGACTGCTACAAAGACGTCGAGATCGTTTTTGACGCCACGAGCGCCAAAGCGCACTACCGCCACGACGAAGTCTTGCGAGCCGATGGCAAGCGATTGGTCGACCTGACGCCAGCAGCTGTTGGACCCTACGTGGTTCCCGTCGCCAACTTGGACGAGCATATCAACGCCCCAAACGTGAACATGGTGACCTGCGGTGGTCAGGCGACGATCCCTGTGGTCTGGGCCGTTTCCCAGGTCGCACCCGTTCATTACGCCGAGATTGTCGCCAGCATTTCGTCGCGGTCCGCCGGACCCGGAACGCGCGCAAACATTGATGAATTCACGCGCACCACGTCTCGAGGAATCGAGGAGGTTGGTGGCGCAACCCGTGGAAAAGCCATCATTATCCTCAACCCTGCCGATCCACCGCTGATCATGCGTGACACCGTGTATTGCCTGGCTGACGCGAGCGCGGACCCAGATGAAATCACGCGGTCTATCAAGCAGGTCGTCACAGCGGTCGCGGAGTACGTGCCCGGGTATCGGCTGGTGCAGGATCCTGTCTTCGACGACTACACCGAGAATCCGCTCTTCATCCCGGGATTCGGGGAATTTTCGGGCTATAAAGTCAGTACATTCTTGGAGGTTGAAGGCGCTGGCGATTATTTGCCGAAATATGCCGGGAATCTTGATATTATGACGGCGGCGGCGCTCAAAATGGGCGAGCTAATCGCGGAAAATCTCCAAGGGTGATTCATGTCCATCAGCAAGTTTCTCGACCATGGTCTTCGATTCGTTTACGGCACCAGCCGCGGCGTTTTGGCGGCTTGGGCGGTCGCAACGCTGCTGGATATCGCCGTCTACCTTATCTTGGGTGTGAACCTGCTGGCGGCGCTCGATGTTCGCAACGCCTGGTCCACATCCGCAATTTTCGAGCAGCAGTCTTCTCCTGAACTGATGGTGCTGCTCGCGCTATTGACCATGGTAACCGGTTCATTTCGGCGCGGGCTGTGGCTGCCGGCCAAAAACATCATCGTCGACAATCAGACTCTGACGACGTCTCAGATCGTATGGAAAGCCTTCGTGAAGGTCTTCCCCGCCATCGTGATTAGCCAGATTATCGCGATGCTCTTCTTCTTTCTGAGCACTCTGTTTTTGGCATTCGGATTGACGGTCGCCACGTTCCCGTTGTTGTTCCTGTACCTCGCGCTGGCACCAGCTTACTTCATCATTCTCACGGATCATCGTGGCTTCATGGATGGCTTTGGTGAGTCGCTTCGGTGGGCGTATCGCTACTGGAAAGTGTTGTTCAGCGCGCAGCTTGTGGGCATCGTCTTGGGGATGGTGGCCTCTATGCTCTTCCAGATGATCTGGGGCCCAAGTCAAAGCATCTTCGCTTGGATTGGCGCGGCCAGCATCTATCTTGCCGTCTCCTGGTTGTCGTGGGTCTTTGAGTCGGCCGGGTTCTTCGCGGTCCTCAAGGAGGAGAGCCGATGACATTCAATAATGTCGTCGACCATGGACTTCGATTCATCTACGGGACCAGCAAGGGCGTACTCGCCTTGTGGCTCGTCTCGATGCTTATCGACCTTGTCCTGTTCTCGTTCTTGGGCATCAACGTCTTGGCCATGCTCGATCCGACGACCGCTTGGTCGATGTTGGGTTCAGTCGCCGATATCGACAATAGCATCTTCGTCATCCTGATTTTGTTCATATTCAACGATGGATTTCGACGCGCGCTTTGGTATCCGGCAAAGCGAGTCATTGTGGATGGCGAGTCGCCAAGTGTTCTCGAAGCCGCAGTGCAAGCGGCCACGCGCGTGTTTCGTGCCGTGTTTGTGCATGAAGTCGTGATGTTGTTCTGGGGTTTCGTGCTCATGATTTGCTGGGCGATGTACCTGGTGGTTGAGGACATCCCAGTCCTGCTTGTCACGTATATCTTGGGGCCCGCGTACTTCATCATTCTGACGGAACACCGGCCGTTCATGGACGGCTTCACCGAGGCGATTCGGTGGTCATACCGGCACTGGATCGTGCTCTTCTGTGGCCAAGCTGCAGGTTGGGTTATCGGCGCAATTCTCTACCGAGTATTTGACGCGGTTTGGGTCACGAACAGCGTGTTTGTAGCCATCGGCGGGGCGACGCTGTATCTTGCGGTTTCATGGATCGCATGGGTGTGCGAGTCCGCTGCGTATTTTGCGGTGTTGAAGGAAGAGAGTTGAAGCGCGTCCTCCTTGCGTTTGTCGTTGTGATTTGGGGTTGTCCGGCCGAAGGCGAGCTTGTCGATCCGGACATGTCCGCAGACTTTGCGGCTAACAACTTCAACAACCTCAACAACCAGAACAACCAGAACAACGTTGACCCAGACATGACGATCCTGCCGGATGGCGGGTACGAGTTTGGTGAAGCCTGCGATGTCTTCATGCAGGACTGTTCGGCGAACGGCAAATGCGTCCCCAACCCCGGCTCGGGCGAAGCGACCTGTCTGGCATTGGGTGAGCAACGCAATCAGGGCGAAGCGTGCGAAACGATTACGCAGTGCGCTTCCGGTCTCCATTGCGCTTCCACGCCGGATGACCCCACAAATCTGTGTCGCAGGATGTGCGATCCCAACGGCGTCGATACCTGTCCCGGTGGTGAGACGTGTTCACTTCGTTTGAACTCGATTCCATCCATCGGATTATGCGTTGAGGCGCAAACGGCGTGCGATATCTACACCCAAGACTGCGCAAGTGGTTCCTGCATTCTCACCACAAACATCGGCAATGGCCAAGAAGGCACGTTCTGCGGGCAGCCAGGTATCCGAGGAGCTGGCGAAACATGCGGCAATGGACAAGGTGAGTGCCAGGAAGCAATGATCTGCGTGCAGCTCGCCGGCGAACCGTCGCCGACCTGCCAGCACGTCTGTCGAATCGGTACGCGTCAATGCCCGGATATGTCCTTGAGTTGCATTGGTCAGAGCGCCTCGACCGGCATCACGTTCTGCAAGACGCCCTAGCGCGAAAAAATTTCAGTAAGAAAGAGGGGAAAAACTGCGGCTTACCCGGAGTCAATCTGTGGAAAATGGCATCTTCTTGTGGTAGACCGACGGCGTTGAATGGCTGACTGAATGGACGAAGCACAAGGATAGACAATGTCGATGTTCGGAGCTTCAGAAGAATCCCCACGCATGTTCAAGAGTAACTTCTTGGACCTTTTCTCCCGCACACACTGGGCTGCTGTGCCTTTGCTGTATGTGCCGGCGAGCGCGTTTCTAATCTACTGGTCTATCGCATCGGCTGAAGTGACCATCGCGGTTTCGGCAGGACTCTTTGTCTTGGGCGTTATCACGTGGACTTTGACCGAGTATTGGCTCCACCGGACGTTCTTTCACTGGATTCCAGAGACGTCGTGGGGACCCAAACTCCACTTCTTTGTGCACGGTGTTCACCACGATTGGCCGCATGACCGCTACCGTTTGGTCATGCCCCCGGCAGTCAGCATCACGTTGTTCTTCACGTTCCTGGGCATCTTCTACCTCGCCCTTGGTTCGACCTATTGCTGGGCGTTCCACGCCGGATTCACTGCGGGTTACATGCTCTACGATATGACCCATTACTACGTGCACCACGGCAAACCGAAGTCCAAGCTTGTGAAGCGGTTGCGGCGTCATCACATGAGCCACCATTTCAATAACAAGTTCAAAGAACGGCGGTTTGGCGTTTCTAACCGCGTTTGGGACAAGCTGTTCGGCACCGAATAGACCTTTTCCATTCACAACCCGATGGGGCATGCCTTATCCTGAGACCAACCAAGTCTTGGAGATTTGCATGAAAAGATTGCTGACCGTCATCGGTTTTTTGGTGGTGTTGTGCGCCAGTTCCTCTGCGTTTGCACAGGGTTGGAGCTACGGAATGCCCATCCGCCAAGCAGGTAACTTCGGCATCGGCATCGGCGCAGGTACTCTCGGTTGGCCAATTTCAATGAAGTACTACCTTGAATCGGCGTTTGCGATTCAAGGTAATGTTGGCTGGTGGCGTAACCGATGGGGTTGCGACGGCAGGGGCTGCTACGGCGGTTCAGATGCGTTGGCGGTGAGTGCCGACGGCATCTTTGAGATGCCAGTTCTTGTTGGAAACGGCGATATTGACCTCGCGTGGAACTTCGGTTTCGGCGGAGGTGTCGGTATCCGAGACAACGATAACGATCCATTGGGCTTCGCAGTCGCGGGAGTCTTGGGTCTGGCAGTGCTGATAAACGCCATCCCCATCGATATCGTGCTGGAGTACCGGCCAGGGTTCCTGATTATCCCGGACTTCGACCTGGATTTGGTGAATTTCACCGGCCATCTGCGATTCTATTTCTGACCGAGAATCGCTCGATACCCATCAAACACATTGGGATACAGGAATTCGTAGCCTAGCTCTTCTGTGGCCACTTTAGGGACTACTCTGGAAGAAGCGCGCCATCGCGCCGCCGCACTCGGTCCGCGCTCGGCCTCGTAGGCTTCGATGGTCGTACGATCCGGCTGCTTCATCCCGTAGTTCTCCACGAGGAAATCGATTAGATCGCCAACCTTTTGCGGGTTGCCGTCGGCGGCATTCACAACCCAATGTTTGGTATCCGTTTCGTGGGTCGCCGCAAGCCAGATGATGTTTGCGAGGTCATCCACATGAATTCGGTTTGTCACCTTGTCCGGATTCACCAGCTTGTAGCGTCCTTTCTCGATGTAGTCCTTCAGCGTACGCCCCGGCCCATAAATCCCGGCAATGCGTACGGCGACGCTCGGCGTATCAACAAGTTGAAGCAAATCCTCAGTCGCCGCTCGTTTCATTCCAGCAGGTGACTTTGGGTTCGTCTTCGATGATTCGTCTACGTCATCTCCCCAGTCCGGTCCATAAACTGAGGTCGAGGAAAGGTAAACGAATCGGGTCGCGGTCTCGGAGGCATGAAGCGCTTTCGCCATCACTTGGAAGTTCTCCGACGGTGGCACGGAGTAGATGACAATGGCGTCCTTCGCCTCGTCTGCAAACGGAAACTCGCCGCCATCCCATGCCTTCACGGTCACCCCGGGAATTTCGTCTGGCGTTCGTTTCGTTGCAAACACTTCGAAACCGTCTCGAATGGCTAGATTCGCGACGCGGGTCAGCGTATAACCCGCCCCGACGAGGATGACTCTTGGCTTAGCTTCGTCTGTCATATCAGTTGTGAGATCCTTCGACTGGTTTGTGTTTTAGCGTGACGCTGATCTAGGATGCAGCGTCACTCCGAGGATTACGATGTATCAGCTATCGGACCCGGAACGCCACGTCGTCGAAACGGCGGGAGAGTTCATACGGTTTTGGGGATTCAGCAAGCACCACGGGCGAATCTGGGCGCTTTTGTATCTCAGCGAAGAACCTCTGTCGTCCCCTGACATTCAGGAAGTTCTCGAGATGAGCGCCGGATTGGTGAGCATGTCGATCAAGGAACTCCTCCATTGGGATGTCATCGAGAAGGTCTGGATTAAGGGCGAGCGAAAAGACTACTACAAGGCGAACTCGGACGTTTGGCACATGATCGCCCGCGTCATGCGCGAGCGGGAGTACCACACTTTGCAGTCCAGCATTCGCGAACTTGACGACGCGCTCGGTGAGCTTGAAACCACTCAGCCCAATGACATGCTGACCCAAGAGCGTCTGGAATATGTCAAACCCCGGGTAGACGCCCTCATCGGACTCGCTCAAACCGTGTCCACGGTCCTGAACATGCTTCTAAATCAGGCCGAGTTGAACATCGAAGAACTCAAATCCCACGCGAAAAATTTGCCGGAATAGGTCCCTGTCGAAGCTGACCGTGACAGTCTTGTGTCGCATCTCAGATCGTTGGGTGACATCGACTCGCTAGGGTTGTTTTAGAACCGTGACTCCACACAATGCGCCCATTCACGACTGTGACTTTTGGGCGTCAAAATGCGTGTCGGGCTTCTAATTCTTTTCGTTTTCTCGCTCGTTGCCTGTGGCGACGTGGACGAGCAAACCGCCCGTCGTTCCTGGCTCCAATCCACGTTAATCCAAGACAACTACGACATCATACTGCGCGAACCCGAGCTGAGCGCCGGGAAGTTCGCGAAGATGGATGCGACCTATTACAACTACTTTCGGGGTACAGCGGCCCAATTCTACCGCGACCAAACCCAGCCCCACGATGGCCGCCCAACAACAACGTTTGCTTCCGTTGCGTCATCGGAAGTGCTGCTGATTGGCGACCCCCATCCCGAAAATATCGGCTCGTTCCTCACCCCGGACGATCGATTGATCCTCGAGTTCAACGACTTCGATGCTGCGCGGTTCGGCCCGTTCATGCTTGACGTTCATCGGCTTGGGTTGGGCTTTTGGACCGCTTCGGACATGGTTGATTCGTTCGACGCAGATGCGCGAAAACAGCTGGTTGAGGCCGTTGCCGCTGGCTATTGGAATCAAATCACGTCGGGTGCGCCCGGAACCCTCCAGATCACGCCAGCAACGAATACCTTCACCATCACCGAAGACTTGTTCCGGCGGGCGCGCCGAGACGGCGATATCCAAGAAGAGCTCGACGAATACACCGTGCTCGATGGCGCGAAACGAACGATGTTCTACGGCGAGATCGAGTCTTCCACCGTCGAGGGTGTCATTGGCGACATGGTTCAGGAGGTCGACGAACAGGAGCGAAGACTCGCCACCATCGCCATGCAGATCTACTGCGAGTCCACCGTGAAATCGAAGTGCGATGAGGTCGAGGTCAAAGGTGTTTCGAGGCGTCTGGGTGCGGGTGTCAGCAGCTACCCGCTGAAGCGCTGGTACGTGTTGATCGAAGGTCCAACCGCAAGCTCGGACGACGACGTGCTCTTGGAAGTAAAAGAGATTCGCGATGCGCCGGTCATTCAGACCTTGCCGATCTTCCCGCGCCAAACGCACTTCAATAACGCACAGCGCGTCGTGGAAGGTCAACGTATCCTGCAATCGGATGCGCAAGCTGACGCGTATCTGGGGTGGGCTGCGTTGGACAGCTTCGCGTTTCGTGTTCGACATCGCACCAAATATCAAAAGGGATTCGGGGTCGATCGTCTGATGGAAAAGGTCGACGAAGGCGAATGGACGCTTCAAGACGCCGCAGATTTCGCGTTTCAAGCAGGCCAACTCCTGGCGCGAGCGCATGCATCCGCGGACACACTTAGCGGCAAAAAGGGAGCTTCCGTCATCGCACCGGTGTTTCGCGGACGAAGCGAGGATGAGTTCAAAACCGATGTCCTGAATTTCTGCGAGGTATATGGGCCTGCGCAGTCCAATGACTATGAATTGTTTGGCCAACTGCGCGAGCGAAAAGGTCCGCATCTTGGCACCAGAGGCTTGACCCAATGATGTTTCGTGTCTTGTTGATTTTGGCCGTTATGGCCTTGCCTATTGCGGCTAGCGCTGAACAGCCTACAGCCCCCGTTGTGCCCGAATCGCAAGTTGCGACGCAGGACGAAGAGATTGCCGAAGAGGTTGCGAAGTCCTCGTTTTTTATGGGTGCCGAACTGTTCACGGGCTTTCGATTCGACTCGACCGAGAACGACAGCTTCAATGAGTTCACGTTGGACCGAGCTGAACTTACTGCTGGGTTTGACCAACACGGGATCGGCGGGTTCTTCGTCGACTTTGAAGTGGTCAGGTCGGCCGCCCCAAACAGTCTCATTGGGATTGATGGGAACTCCTTAGTCGCTCGCCTCAAGAAGGGGTTTGCGTTCATTGATCCCGAGCTAGGTCCTGGCCGACTTATCGGAACCTTGGGTGTCGTACCGGACCCGTGGGTTGTCACGATAGAGCGTGAGTTCGATATCCGAGGGTTGCGGCCGATCGGTTCGGAACGCGCCGGTTTTTTCGTGTCCTCTGACTTGGGAGGAACGCTCGGCTACAGCATTTGGGACGAAATGTTGGAATTGACTGTGGCTTTTCTAAACGGCGAAGGACGCAACCAGATCGAGCAGAATACAGGCAAGAACACAACCGCAGTCCTGTCTGTTCGTCCGTGGCGCCCTCAGTTTCTGGGGGCTGAGGCCGAACTCGGTCTCCACGGGATTTTCCGTGACGGGTCAATCGGACCAGGTCAGGGCCGCAACCATCGATTTGGTGGGGCAATCACGTTTCATCACCCACGCGTCTCGGTTGGGACTGAGCTCATGTTCGCTCGTGGCACGGACCTCCGTAGCGACGTTGACGCGAACGTGCTGACGGTGTGGGCGTCCGGGAAGATTCTGGACCCCTACCTGGGTCTGTATGGTTCGTTCGACCTAACCAACACCGACGAATCACTCGATGACGGTGCCATCATGACAATTGGTGGCGGAGTCTTCACCGATGTTGTGAACACCACTCGACGTCTGAACTGGCGAACGCTCGACCAGGGAAGGGCCGCACCACTCCAAAGACTGCGGCTCTATGTGGGGTATGTGGGTGAACAATATGGCGACGAAGCTGGCGCTGTTCCAGGCGCTGCGTCTGCTTCCGATCTCCACACCTTTCAGGTGCAACTAGAGGCCCGTGGTCTCGCGAACATTTTCATTAAGTAGGAAGAAGATAGATGAAGCATTGGATGAAATGGGCAGGCGTCGCGGCAATTGTCGCGGTTGCAGCGTGTAGTGGTGCTGACGAAGAGGAAAATACCAACAACGTCAACAACACCAATAATGTCAACAACGTCAACAACGCTAACAATGTTAACAACACCAATAACGCCAACAATATCAACAATGTCGACAACACGGTCGCTGGGTTCGAAGGCCTGGTGATTAACGAAGTCGTCGCGGCTGGCGATCCAGATTGGTTTGAACTTGTGAATACGGGCACGGCCGAGATCGACCTTTCGGGTGCATACTTCACCGACGACATTGCGGGCGAGCCAACGAAAGGCCAATTCCCAGCCGGTACGACCATCGCCGTAGGCGCGTACCTTCAAGTCGAGGTGGCCGACGAAGGTGCTGGCTTTAAGCTTGGCGGAGATGAAGAGATTGCCGTGTTCGCCCCTGACGGGACCACGCTTATTACGGCGGTGAATTGGGCAGAAGGCGATTCACCAGAAGCAGCTAGTTTCGGACGTTTTCCAGATTCGACCGGAGACTTCAAAACGCTCGCGACGCCGACACCAGGCGCCGAGAATGTCGATGAGGGCCAGTTGGCTGAATGCGACAACGGCGTCTTGGAAGATGGTGAAGTTTGCGACGGAACCGAGCTTGGTACGGCAACATGCGAAGGTGAGGGATTTGCAGGCGGCGACCTAGCCTGTGCAGCTGACTGCCAAGCACTCGACACAACGAACTGCGAAATCGCGATGGCTGACGTCGTGATCAACGAGGTGACGTCCGCCGGCGATGACAATATCGAGCTGTTCAACAAGGGTAATGCCGAAGTTGATATCACGGGATGGTACGTCGCGGATGATAACTTCGACCCGCAAGATATCGCTGGCACGGAAGACAGCCGCTATGTGTTTCCCGCAAACACCACGCTCGCTGCAGGCGCGTACATCAACCTCATTAAAGACACCGACCACACATTTGGTGTCGGAAATCCAGATGCCGTAACCCTCTACGATGCAAACAACGCGGTTGTGGATACCAGCGGCGAGTGGCCAGAAGATGGGGCGACGACCGAGTCGTGGTGCCGACTTCCAAACGGAACTGGCGACTTCACGACGTGCACGACGGCATCGTTCGGTGCTGAAAACGTCGCAAACTAGATCTGTATCTCCGGTTTCGCCTCTGTGGCTTCGTTAGGCGCCGCAGGCGGCGGAACCAGCTCGTTCAAGTCCATTCTGGGCGGAAACGCGGTCGGATTCAGAATCTCGTCCATCTCGCGATCGCGATTCTCAAGCGGGCCCAGGTACTTCGTGGGCCGGCCTGTCTTCGCTTCGACGTATTTCGACTCTGTATAGGGGAGCCAGAGCGCCGACATCAGTAGGCTTCGCAGTACCGGCGCGTTTTCGATGGATTTTCCATCAACATCGGCCTCCGGCGTTGCGGTCTGGAGCGTCAGGCGCACCGGCGGATGGTCTTGCGCGGCCGGGTCGGCAATCAACACCAGCGGGTTGAAGCCTTTGGCCGTTCGCTCGATATGCACGTGGACCGCTGGCTCCAAAGCCCCCGCGTTCGAAGACATCGTGGCAATCAGGCCTTCTGCATTCTTGCGCACGACAAACCCGATGTACATGCGTGCCGAACCGTCGGTCGCCGGTTCAAGGGTCGACATCACCATCGTGATGCTCTTCCGGGTGGTCTCATCTGTTGATGCTCGCATCGCGTCCAACACCGCGTAGAGCGAGCGCCAGATACCCTCGATAGCCTGCGGATCATCAACTACCCAATGGTCGAATACCACTGCATCTTCCACTGGTGTTGCCGAAGACCGTGGCTTCCAATCTCGCCAGAAGTCGTGGTTTACAGGGTCGTCCAACCCCATCATTTTGCGGTCTGGCCGAGGCCCAGCTTCGGCAGTCGGGGCCGGCGACTGGGGGGTGGCACATCCCATCAAGAGCGTCAGCAAAATGGCAAGGCGTTTCAAAATAGATATCCAATCGCGGTCATGACGGTCTGGCGTTGATATTCAGAGTCGGCGCCAAACTCGTCCAGGAACAGACTATAACGAATCTCAAACTCCCAGCTCTCGTCGAAGAGCGGTCGCGCCACCGAGGCGACAAGAGAGTTGCGGTTATCTTCGTCAATAAAGGTAATCGCATCTAGGATGACGGGATCGTCAAATGTGGTGCGCTGAACCTCGGCGTGTGCGGTGAGCAGAATCTCCCAAAACAGCGGCGCTGTGATCGTCAGCTCAAACGCATGGCGATTAAAGTTCTGACCGTAGGAGTTCGAGTCGTTAAGGATGTAGTAGTAAAGAAAGTCGACCACAACCGGGCCACGATATCCGATGGAAGCTGACGCCAGATGAAGCAAATCCCGTCGGTCGTTCTCTTGGTCCGGGACGACCTGGTCCCCATCGAGCTCGAAGCGCGGGGTGTCAAAGCCCCGGCGGGCCAGCGTGTATCCTACCCCAGCGACAAAATCGTCTGTGAAGTTGTAGTTCAAGCGGCTGGTTCCCTCGAAGCTTGAGCTGCTGCTCTCGGCGGAGGGTTTGAACGCGAAATACCGGACCGATGCACCGGCGCGCGCCGAGAAATCTCCGAAGGTCAGGTCGATGCCTCCGCCAATGGCGCCGCGATTATAGTCCCGGTCCGAGATTCGCTCGGTTCGATCCTTCACGTCGACGGACATGTAGATACCGAACACGTCCACAAATTGTTGGCGATAGCCCAGATACACCTGGGTCAGCAGTGTGTCCGCGTCGGCGACCTCATAGAAGAACTTCCCGCCGTGATTTAGGTCGACAGTGATGTAAGCCCGCGGCATGGCACGGGTGGTCAGCGTGACGTTGGTGAAGTAGCGGGCCAAAAAGTCTGGCGTGGCCTCGTCTTCATTGCGAAGGGCGTTATTGTCGTGTTCGACGCCTGCGCGCACCGACCCATCAATGATGGTGTCCTGGGCCGAGGCGAAGCTCGGCACCAGGATCATGAATAGCAGTAAACTAGCGGATTTCAGGCGTTCCGTTGACGTACGCCGTGCCAAAGAAGTTGGCGATATCCGTTTGTGCCTGCGCATCTCGGAACGCGACAAAGTGTCCATCGTAGCCGTCCGGCATGTACTGACGTCCTGCCACTGTATATTGGACCGTGTCGTGCGTCACGTTGCCACTAAACGGCGCCATGCCGGTCGGCACTCGGGCAATCGGGTCAGGCATCGGCTCGATATACGTGGCGCGCAGGGCCACTGCGAGGGCGTTGAGTCCGGTCGGCGGCGTATACGTGTCGCCGATCCCATTCGTGTGAAAGATATTCTTTGGATACGTGACGCCCATGACCGGAGCGACACCCATCGGCGCTGCGAAGTTGATTGGATCAACTGGGTCAAAGAACGCCTGGAGGATGCTCAACACAGGGTGGTTAACGTCTGCACGCGAGTCCTGAAGGGCCACCTTCACCGCCGTCAGCGAATTGATAGGCGTTGTCTTGCCAACCAACGCCAACGTCAAGCCGCCGCCTGCGCCTGACAAAACGCCACCACGGCTGGTCGGGTCAAACGGAAGCGCCAATGGCCCGGTGGTCCCGCCCTGCGAGTGTCCAAAGAAGTAGATATGCGCAGGGTCAATATTGAGGTCTTCGCCAGTTGGGGAGTTCGCGGCTGGGATTTGCAGGTTCTCTAGCCAAGCGGTAATCGCGTGGATATCCGCGCCGCCCTGCAGGAAGTTACCCATCGCTGCGTCCGGATTGGCGTAGTTGAAGACCAACTCGTTCGGGTGGATATCGCTGCCGTTTCGGCGCGTGTCGTGTTGCACCTGCTCCCAGCCAATCGTGACGAACTGTGCGGGCGTTCCATCAACATCGATATCCGAGACGAGGTCCGCGATATCACCGATTCCGCTGCGTGCGTTCCCGCCGGTACCGTGCGCGTAAATGATGACGGGCCATCCGTTCGCCGGCATTGTCGCCTTGGGTACGGTCATGGCCATGCAGACATCTTCACGTCGCTGGACGGTCGCGGTGGTCATGCCACCTTCCATAAGATACGGCGCGTCGCCTTGTTGGAAGATCGGCAGCGAGAGTTTGCCCTGGATCTCGTGGTAGGCGGTCGAGACGTCGAAACATCCACGAACATGCTCGTCGCCTTGAAGACCGTCATCGCACGGAGAAACGGCCTGACCATCACACAACGTCAATTCGGACTCGGTTGCCGCTTCGCCACGAGCTGCGGTGGCGAGCGCTTGTGATTGCGCCCATGGATTGCCGGTGGTGACCACGCTGGCCACGGCGACATTGCCAGCAACTGGCTTGTCCGTCTGGGTGTCATCGGCCAACCAGTCGCGCAGCGGCGCGTACTTGTCCCAAGCCTCACCGGCTGCGCCATCTGGCCTTGTGTCACCCATCATCGCCGCAAAGTCGTCGTCACGACCCAGTGGGGTTCCATCTGCGTCTTGGACGGTGTTCAGGATGACAAACGCGTAGGTTGTGTCCGGTGCAAGCGGGCGCCCCCAGAGCGGACGAAGCAAGGCGAAGTTCTTGCAGATGTACTGATTTCCACCGCTGCTGGCAGCCCATCGCAGGGATGTTCGGCGGCCGTAGTCCGGGCTGTTGGGATCGATATCGAAGATGAACACGTTCTGCGTTCCATCTTCCACCGATACCGTGTCGAAGTTCACCGGCTTGCTGAAGCGGAAATAGGTTGCGCTGTTGAGGCCGAACCCGTCTTGGCTAGCCTCGGCCGCATCGATGTACGTTTCGACAATATCGAAGCCAACGATGCCTGGTCCTGGCGTCGGGTGTCCGGACAAATCAGGGTGACCGTTAGCGTCCAATCGAATGTCGTTCGGATAGGGCAGGCGATAGAACTCGGTCACGTCGCCTTCGGGAAGTTCGAAGTAGGCGCGGAACGGACCATCGTCTTCCTCTTCAGCGCATTCCACGCCAGCCCAAGGGATCGGAAGGCCAATCGGACCAGCGAGGCATACGGTTCCACCTTCTGGATTGGTCGGGTCTGCAGCGCAGTTCAACCCAGCGTAGCATTCCGAGCTATCTTCACACGCCGCGCCAAGGTCGATGGTTCCACGCTCCGAGCAAAAGCCCGAAAACCCACGTGGAGCACAAACGAGCCCGGGCAAACAATCCGAGGTGCCGCCACAACCATCACCGGCTTCAGATTCACCACCTTGAAGGCAGACGCTAGTCAGTGAATCGCAGAAGAGCCCTTCGGCGCATTCTCCAGTCAGTCGGCAGGGTGCGCCCTCGGCTGTATCGCCGGTGAAAGCACATACACTTTCCACACACGCAAGTCCGTCCCGACAAACCGTCGTTTCACCATCACATTCCTCACCGACACCAGCGCCCGTCGGGATGACGTTGTTGGTATTATTGAGGTTGTTGGTGTTGTTTACGTTATTGAGATTGTTCCCACGATTGGGATCGATTTCGGATTCTTCGCATGCCAGCGCAAGGGTTGCGACGCACGCCAGCAACAAGAGATTTCTCTTCATTTTTCAAACTCTAAGTGGGTTTTTGCAGTTGCTATCTTACCCATCACCGATCTGAATTCAATCTCAACGACACATCGTCCGTAACGCCGAGATATCTTGGTGACATTTGGCACATGGGGTGGGGTTGGCTGCCAGAAGCGTACCGCAGTTCAGTGCGAACTCGGGCGGATGTGGATTGATGCCCGTGTGACACGAGATGCAATCGTTCTCGACGTGACATGAGGCGCATTCGTCAATGTTTCGACGGGCCATGATGCCGTGATTGTTGGCCATCGAGCCGTCTAGCCAACCGGGGGGATGGAACTGCGCTCGTGGCGGTGGCGATGCGCCCACCTGCATCGTAACTTTGCTGCGGACATGGCAGGTGGTGCAAAAGTTGTCGACGGTGTGACAGTCTGTGCAGTTGCCCATGTCCGCGCGGGCATCGATGGCATGCATCACGATGTAGTTGGGGACGTGCACTGTGTACGGTTTAGCGACCTGTTCGGTGTGACAGTCGGCGCAATCCGTCTCGCGGTGGCAGCTAGCGCACTCATTCGGTGAACTCTTGGCCATCGGCCCGTGCCGCTTCTTCCAATCCACGTCATGATTGTCTGGTTTCAACGTCTGAGCGACGCCGTTGACTTTGAAGGTCGTCCGAACCCGTTTGGTCTTGTCGTCCGTCGGGTGACACGACGAGCACGTGGCCGAAGCAATGCTGTCATTATGGCAGGTATTGCAGGACGTCATGCTCGGCATCGTGGCCTTCGCGGTGTGACAGGATAGACATCCAGCATCCGAATTGGTCGAGACTTGGACATGCTTGGAGTGGTCGAATCTCAGGTTCGCAGCAGGCCGCTTTAGAATCATCGGAGCCGGCCGAACTGCGCGCCAATCCTTTGGTGCGGAGACCTCGGCGACGACCGAATACCCAACATGACATCCACCGCAGTCTTTTAGCTTGAGTTTGGCCGTGCCCTTTTCGCCATGGCACCCCGCACATGCGGTCATCGGCGGTGTTAACACGTCTGTCGCCCGGTTAGATGTGGTCGCCCCCTGATGACAGCTGATACAGGATTGGCCAGCGTGTTTGGCGTGGTCGAAACGAATCTGCGTGGATTTTGGATAGACGACGGGTGACACGGACTGCGCCGCCGGCGGCTTCGTGTCTTGCGACATCACAAGCGCGCTAAAGCACACCGACACCACCGCGAGCGCAATCGCGAATCGCTGCCGACGAACGCGTTGACGTCTTGCTCTGGACCGCACTACGGCCATGCTTCGACCTCATACACTACGTAAAATCGCGAGTTTCCGCCGATATCAGATGAGTGGCTCAACTCGACCATCGCCGCCAATTCCCCAATCTGGGTGGGCCAGTCAAAACGAAAGACCCCGGTGATCGCGCCGGAGTCCTCGCGTCGCCAGTTCGATGTAGACGCATAGAGTCCGAGTCCACGCAATGTGACGCGAGACTCGCGTAAGCCCGGAGTATTCGCTGAAACCGATGAATCCAACAGAAGTTGGTCTCCGCCATACGAGCCTTCTTTCGTGGTCTGCCCACTGAAAAACGTGCGCCATTTCAGCTGGTATCCCCACGGAAATACCTCGGACGAATGGCCGAGCCCTGCACCGTACGCGGTCTCGTCCTCTGGGGCGGCGCCCCAATCCCAAGAGTCCGCATCGCCATGGTAAATGCGGCCCCAGGTGCGAAACTCAAACGAGGTTCGAAGCGCGGCGACGGGATGTTGATACGTCAGAAATGCGCCCTGCCTGGGCTGGGCGCCAAAGATATTCCAGATACTGCCGGAGTCGAACCAGGGAACTCGATGTTCCACGCCCATTGAGACCACAGACTCCCACGGAGCCACTCGCCAGGCGAGCTGGGCACGACCGTTGTCGATAGTCTTCAGGAGCACGTTGTATGAGGACTGCGCGCTGATGTTCAGGTCCCTGTAGATATTGCCGGCTGCGGCAACGCCGAATCGTTCTTCGCCGACGGCGTTTTCGTCGCTATAGGCCTCAGACGGCTGGAGATCGTAGTCGCGACGCGTGTACGCAAAATCAAACGACGCGTCCGAATGGCTGAGCCCGGCGCGCCCGCCAACCAACCATGTCCCATCAGCCTCAGCGAAATCTGAGTCGAATCCGACCCCTTGAACGTCGTAAGCGTCGGGGTCGATGTCGCTGCCTTCGAACTGTACATCACGTCCCCCAAAGGCCTCGATTAGACCACGGATTCCCGGCGCCAGTCGTGGCTTGTACGTGACCGTGGCTCCGTCGAAGTCGCGCATTCCCAACGAGCTAACTTGAAACTGTCGTCCGGCCCGCACGCGCATCTCGTCCCACGGGTTGTATTCGACGTACGCCGAATCCAGCACGATGTAGTTCCACCAGATCCCCTGGTCTTCTTCTAGCCGCAGTTCGCGGGTCAGGCCGAAATCGGTGAAGTATCGGACGCCGACATGCCCGTTGACTGCGCCGGTTCTAGAGCCGGTGGCATCGTAAACAGATAAGGATAGCCGCTGCTGGAATGTCCTCTGGGCGTCCAGGGTGCCGTCAAATCGAGGCACCTGCGTCACCCGTCCCTGGGTCTGGCTGTGGACACGATATGACTGTGCCCAAGCCGACGTCGGCAGAGAGACGAAAATCAGAATGACGAAGATTCGCTGCAGCAATGTTTTTCATTCTCGACAGGAGGCCGAAGTATACCGATGCTGAGACTATATCCAAACGCGTAAAACCTGAGGATTCTACAAGTTGCTATGTAACTTCTTCATGACTGTGAAAAAGTTGCGTACCCACGCAACCGTGCGCAAAATGCGATCACGTGTAGTTTTGCGGCCTTCGGGGGCTTCGAAAAAGATCCGAAGGCTGGAACAGCATTTGCTTAGATAATGGCCGGAAACGCCTCCACAGGATACGAGATGACACGGAAACCCAAGCTTCTGGACGGCCGCGCACGTGGTGTGACTTTGATCGAACTGATCGTCGTCATCGCCTTGATCGGTGTGATGGCGGCAATCGGCGGACCCGCTGTTTTCCGCGCGGTCGACCGGTCGAATGCGAAAGCGACCGCTCGAGAAATCGCCAACGCATTTCGATACGCCCGAGCCCAAGCGACCACGCGAGGCGAACCACTTTGGGTATCCATCGATACCGGAACAGGCCCCAACGACCGTGGCACGATTCGTGTCGCCCGGATGTGGAACGCGGCAAATCCCGCTCCACGTAGCTGCCGTGAATTCAACGCTGCAGACATCAACTTCAACAATACATGCGGCGAAGTAGCCAACCGCAGCTGTGTGTATGAGCTCGATATCAACACGCTGTCCGGTCAACAGTACCTGCGCGTGCGCGATCCCGGAGCGGGTGTGTTCTGCTTCTCGCCAGATGGTCGTGTGTTGACCGAGTCCGGTC
Source organism: bacterium (assembly GCA_030427705.1). Lineage (GTDB taxonomy): Bacteria > Myxococcota_A > Bradymonadia > Bradymonadales > Bradymonadaceae > JAUIBR01. The sequence goes on from JAUIBR010000041.1 coordinate 52,631, forward strand.
GTCCGCTGCCGCAAGGCGATTTGTGTGCGGGTGAGTCTTTCGCGGTTTATACGTCAGATTTTGATACGTCGCTTCCTGGCGCAGCTACCGAATGCATCACCGCAGATGTGGACGAGCGACTCAACCAAAGAATCGATCGCCAAACGGTCAAGATGTACAAGATTACCGTGCCCTTCAATGGCGCGACGAAGGTGGAGCAGTAACGATGTTGACACGATTGCGCCGCGCCAAGGGGTTCACGCTGATGGAGGTCATGATTTCGATCGTGATTATCACTATCGCGTTCTTCGCTGTGCTCGCTACGCAGGGCACTGCCCTGGATGGATACTCATCGACGAAAGATCTCACGGGCTCATCGGATGTGGCCCGTGCAGTCATCGAGCAAATGCAGCTTGAAGGTAGCGGCTGGAAATCCGGCAGTTTTGACTCAGGTGTGCCCGTTCCGTACGTCGCGACCGACGCACCTTATAAGTACGATTCATTGCTCAAAGCCGTTCAGGGCAATGGTTGGGCGGCTTGGACAAGCCTCAATGACGACCCAAAAGACGCCCGGGGCGCCTCCGGCGCGGCGGTGCCCGGCCGATATTGCATCTACGCCCGAGGAGACTACCTCGAGATGGACACCGAAGACGTCAACTCCTACGACGATACGACCAACGACTTCCTTGGTTCGCCCATTTTCCAAGCTCAAGTAGTTGTGGTTTACCCGGGACCCAATGGAAACCTGACGGATTGCACAACTCTGGATACGACGCTCTTTGCGCCCGATGACACGACGCTTCTTGAGGCTACCGGCCTTCGCGCAAGTTACTTCGGTACCGTGGTGGTTCGACGGGAGTACGCAATATGAAAGCGATTCGACGCGGATTTACGCTTGTTGAGCTGATGGTGGCACTGCTGCTTGCTGGCTTGGTATCCATCATCACGTTTCAGCTGTTTGATACGACTGCCGATGTTCTTGGCGAGATTGATAGTCTGGCCGAATCGACTGGTCAGGCACGGTTTGCCATGGAGCGGATGCGAATCGATTTCTCGATGGCCGGCGGGCTCGCAACACCTGATTCAAAGCGAGATATTTGGGTGCAACCAAGCCCAAGCCCGAATGGGCGTTTCATGGCGTTGACCGGCTACGAAAACTGGCAAGACAACACAACCCGCAACGATGCAGACACGGGCGACCTCTACACCGCCGAGAATATCGGCGCCGCGACGGATCCTTACGTTTCGGCAGACGGTCTCGTTGTGTTTGGGGCATACGATTTCCCGCTTAGCTTCGAGGTTGCCGGGTTCACCGATGTTGGGGTAGGAACCCCGCAGATTCAGGCACATGGCCGTGGTTTGTACAAACTGTACTCTCCCGACCCGTTCCGAACAGATTTGGCTCCTCCAGCTGGCGTTGATTTCGAAACTGCAGACATCGTCGATGCAATCAGTACCAACTGGAGCACACGAGTTCTTCGCATCTCAGACCGACAGGGCTACATGCAGTTCGTTGGCTTGGGAGAAATGGACGCTGCAGACCACACAGCGTCTATGGCTGGCGCACCCGCCTTTGTGGCGCTCGATGTCCTAGACAATCCGGTGTTCAAATCGGCAGGAACAGGCAGTGACTACGGGCTTGATGTGAATCCCGATGGCGATACATCTTACGATTCGGCAGTCATCGACGCCTTCTGGTACCACGTTGAACAAGATCCTGACCGACCCGGTCTGACGCGATTGGTACGCTCACGCATCTGTGCCCGCACAGCCGCTGTGGCCGCTGCAATCAACATCGAGTTTAAACCCTGGGACCACCTACCCTCGACATGTGGCGGAACCAACGAAGACATCATCATCGCTGAGCGCATCGCGGACTTCCAAATCTGGTTCGACTGCGGCGACCCGATTACCGGACGCGTCGAGGATGCGGTTTGGGACGATAATTGGATTCGACCGAATCACAACAACGACGCCGCGCACTGCATGAACGTAACGGACTCCACAGTGTATGAACCCGGGCTGGCTCGATTCCTCAACATCCGACTGACCGTTCATGCCGAAGCCGAGCGACCGGGGCTTGCGCACTCCATTTTCGAGGATGGACTGGGTAACTACGGACCCGACGCGCTTCTTGCGACACCAAACACCCGACTGAAGACGTTCGATATCAATCCCGACCTGCAAGGGGCCGCCCCGGTGGTAACCATGCAGACTTCTATTGAACTCGTGAACCACTCGTTCCGAAACGCGACGCCTGGACCATGAACATTCGACTTAATAATGACCGTGGAAGTGCGTTGGTCTTGGTCACCTTGATTACACTGGTGCTTGCGGCCATCGCGATTGTAGCTCTGCGAAACGTGTCACGAACGATCCAACAATCGGCTGTGTATCAGACACGTCAGCAAGCGATGTTGACCTCAACCGGGGCGACTAACCTCTTTGCCAAACGTGTGGGAGATAAGGCATCTTTGGTTTACAACCGAATGACCTCCCGCATGTACCAAGAAGAATCGACGGATAACGATACGTTCGTGCTCGGCGGCTCTCGTGATCTCGCCGATCGAAAGAACCTGCTGCGCTCGGGCCAGTATGCGTTGTTTCGCTCCTCAGAGTTCAACGACTTCTTGCCAACCTCGTCTCCCGAGAGCGGTTTGTTTACCGATGGGACTGCGGCCTCGTTTGAGCAGCAGTCCGGCAGGACAACCACGTTTAGAACGATTGTTCGTGATCCCATGGACGCGCAGGCGGCAACTGGGTTCGATAACTCTTATTGCTTCAAGAAGGTCACGCTAGCTTCCGAAGCGACCGTGGGTGCAACGCCTTGCGACGCAAACGGTGATTGCTCATCCGGTGATATTTGCCGTGGTGGTGTGGCTTCCACCACAGCATTGGAAGGATTCTGTGATGATGGCTGGAAGCGCTTGAACACAATTTCACAAACTCGAAACGGGATGGAAGGTCTGATCGGCCCCATCGAATGCGGCTATTAAGGCGCACAGGCGACGTATGCGTATGCGAGTAAACAAACTCTTTACACTCTTGATGACCTTTGGGCTTCTTGTCGGACTTGGTTCCGTAGCCCATGCACAGGTGAATGACCCATCGCGAATTGGTGCGGGTCAGCTCCCCTATGTGGTCATCGTTTTGGATACTTCCGGTAGTACGGAATGGACCGACGTCGGTGATGAGCGCTACCCGGAGTCTGCTCCAATCGCGATTCCACCAGGTCCCAATGAATGGCAGCCGGGAACGCCGATGCAGTTGGATCCGGCGTTTCCATTGGCGGGACCTGCGCGTTTTGGTCCCTGCATGGTTTGGGAGCAAGACTGGGACACAAGTCTGGACCCCAACGAGTGTGATAACTATGTACGCCCCACGTGGAACGTGGATTCCAATGTGCCTGGCGCTTGGGATTATCCAACGGTTGGACCCATCGCATCTCGCTTTACTGCGATGCGGGGCACCGACCTTGGTCTGAAGATTCGCCTTAATCCAGAAAGCCAACCACGCCATATCACATTGAAAGAGGTTCTCACCGGCGACATGTACCTTCGTCCAATCGACCGCCCGAACGTTCCAGTCACTTCGATGGACCCAATCACTGAAGGACCCGGTTGTTGGTTTGTTCCTCGGCAGCGGTTTGCCACGGTGCAACCGTCGGAAGACCAGACGTATTGTGAGGGTGCAAACGAGTTCGAGGACCTCCCTGATTTCAATGAACCCCGACCCCACTTCCAGGAAGTATTCGAAGCTCAAGCCAGCAACGGTGTGCTCGATAAACTCTCCGGACAGGCCATTTTCGCCGTGGCCCAATTGGATGGTTACAAGGACGACGTAAGCGGCTGGCAAAACGGTCTCAACGACAACATTTCTGGAAACGTGCCTCCTCCGCTGGGCGTCCGCGGCGGCTCGAACGAAGATTCCGCAGGTGGTTATGACCTGGGCGTGTACCGCATCACCGGTCCTGATGACCTTGAGATTCCATCGTCTTATCTGAACCAATTGAGCGCCTATACACAGATCGCTCTCGTGGATTCAGGCTGGCTGCATGAAGACGACGACGACGATTTCCAAATCGATATCAAAAAGAACCAACCACCTGGACTGGGTGTCACATTCGATAAGCAGTTCGATAAGTACGTCAACGGTGACTACAAACTCGGCAAGCAACCGATCGCCCGCGCAACGCCTTTGGCGGCGGCGGTGATGGATATCCACCAACATCTGTTGGAGGACAATATCGTTACCAATGACCCCTATGAAGATTGTCGACCGAAGCAAGTGGTTTTGGTTACCGACGGTTATCCAGAACCGGAACGTCCTGGCGGCGCTGGTGGAGGTATCGGAAGTAATGCGCTTTCGCCTGCATTCGATTACGACCCATCACTCTATTACTATGACATCGCGGAGAACGAGATCGACGCGTTGGTGACGAACACTTCAATCGCGCCAGGGTCATTTGACCGAAAGTTCAGCCCACGCGTTCACGTCGTCGGCCTGTCGGTGGGCGGTAACCCAGCGCAACAGGCGCAGATTGTTGACAAGCTCTCAGCCATGGCCATCGCAGGTAACACATGCGCAGGCGCGTTTGTCTCGAATACACTTCGGCAGGAAGCACCTTATAACTGCGACCCTAACACCACGGTATGTTTGGTCGATGGTCAAAACACCTTCTCGTACACACACCCCGACCCCAACATTAATGGCGGAAATCCGATTAACTGCCGCTATCCAGCTCTGATCCTGACCCAGAATGACCGCAACGCGATTGAGCAGGCGCTCTTCCAAGTCTTGAGCGGTATCATCAGTGGCGCAGGCATTTCGTCTCGTACGCGTGCCGTGGTTTCAAACCGATTGGATGACGATACACTCACCGCAGGTGGCCAGTACCGTGTCTATTCCGGCGTTCGAACGGATGGTAGCTCGTACTGGCGCGGTATCATCAATCGCCAACTTATCCCATGTGATGATACGGCGAGTCGTGCATATAGCTCCTCGGACTCGGCAGCAGGTGCCGGTATCGATTCGTCAGGTGTTCTGATTCGCCGACTACATGAAGATGTTGCCTCGCAGGTGGTGTGTAATGCGGTTAACAACCAATGTGTGAACCCGACCGATAACCGACGTATATTCACGTCGATTCCGACCGACGAGATCTACGACTACACCACGGACCAGCATCGCGTGGATTTCTCGGGTGATCCAAACCACCCACTGTTCCATTTCGTCTATCACACGACGACGCTCACAGGCACCAAGGATACCTTCCAAGAGGTCAACGTTCCGAATGCAGCCAACGTCAATCTGCTCAATGGTAGCCGAATTCCGCTCCTACCAGCTGAGCTGAAAGATGCTGTCTTGACAGCCAGTTCGGCTGCGACGTGGGGTGATACCGAAGTTTCAACATACTTCGGGTTGGGTGGTGACCCACTGACCCTTGATGATGACTTGGAGGAGTTGACCAACGTGTACCGTGGTCGAATCTTCGAAAAATCAGGTGTGCCGCTCGACGAAGCTCGCGTTTTTGCGGGTCTAGTCAACTCCAACCCCATCGTCGTGGGACCACCAGATTTGGACATCCCGGTTGAGAGCTACCGCTCGTTCCGAGCGCGCTATGGCGACCGTCCCACAATGTTGTACACGGCGACGCTCGACGGGCTGATTCACGCGCTTCACCTGGGCACGCTGGAAGATCGTGTGGCAGTCCGATCACAAGCGGTTACCAGCGCCATTGGTACGGACGAGAACTCCGCGACGTTGAGTGCAGAAGATCAACGTGAGGCGTGGGCATACATGCCAAGCTTCCTGCTTCGACGACTGTCCGTAAACCTCGTTTCGCAGCCATCGTTCATGGACGGAAATCCTGTCGTGAAGGACGTTAAACTCTGCCAACGCGCCGCTGGCTACAACCAGAATCGCCAGGCATGTCGTGTGGCAAACTCAAGCTCGCAACTCGCGGATGACCAGATCTGGCGTACCGTGATGGTGGTTGGTATGGGATCCGCCGGTGACGGCTATGTCGCACTCGACATCACCCGCTCCGGAGGTCTTGCGGCTGGAGGAGCATCCCGTGACATCGACCGACCAGACCCCGCAGTGCTTTGGGAGTTCGACCGAAATTGGGAGCGTGTGCAGCTGGAACAGCTCACCGCCGATGGTGAAGAGGACCGAGTGCGGCCTGTTCAGGTCGGGCTGGGCAATCACAACGATGGGTTGTGCGGCAGCAATGGGGAGTTTTGGCGGCAACCACTACTAGGCACGAGTATCTCAGACCCTGAGATTGGAACCATTCTCGTTGAGTATCCCATCGCTGGAAACCCGACGACCCAACAGCGACCGGTGGCCATTTTTGGCGGCGGCTTCGACTTGGAGGGGGTCACTGGCTGCGGCGCAGCAGGTATGGGTTCGGCCATCTACGTGGTCGATCTGCAGACTGGCTCAATCATCCGTCGCTTCACCGAGTACCAAGACGGCTCGGGTAACTGGCATTCGTTCGCCAATGCAGACGACTACGGTCGATTTGGTCGCGCGAAATTCACAGGCTCGCCTGTGTTGTACGACAACTTCACTGGAAGCGTCGCGTCTCGCGGATTCATCGGTGACAACGTCGGACGCCTCTATCGGATGGACTTCACGAAGCCGAACCCGGCCGATTGGGAGGTCAACTTGTTCTTCGACCCCTACGAAAGCAGCGCATCGGATGGCATGCAATCCGCTGCTGATAGCCTTCTTCCAGGGAGTGACAACAACTATGGACCTGCTGCTTACAAGCCAGCTGTTTCGCTCGCACCCGACCGTTCTCTGGTTGTGACCTATGGACTCGGCGAGGTCGGCGACACAACCACTGGTGGTCAGGCACAGGCTGTTGTGACCTTGAACGAGAACCTGGCGACCAAAGAAGGTGACCTCCTTTGGTACCTGACGATGGAAGAGGGCGAGAAGCTCACAGGTCAACCGATTATCTTCAACTCAGGTGTGTACTTCCCGACATATGCTGTTCCAAACGCAGATGTCTGTTTGCCAGGTTTCGCGCGAATCTACGGCCTTCATTACTACGAAAATGGTGGGCTCGATTCGCCGGTCGGGCTCTTTGATCCAATGGATCCGCAGTTGTCTGGACCTGATATCGATGTCGATGCAAACGGCTATTGGTTTGGTCCGTCAAGTGAGACCCTTATCCGAGGTCTGACCATTACACTTGGTCCATCGTGTTCAGCACGTGGATTAGGTACCGACCTGGATACAGACGGACTGGAGGGCGCAGATGCACAACCACAGCTCATTGCCCAGACCGGCGGTGTGCCGGCAGGCGCGCTCGAGAATAAGTTCGGTGGTGACGTCGCTGGATCGGACGCGATTGGACGCTTGGTTGCCGATTTGCCGAAGCCGCGTAGTATGACGGTTCCGCTGAGTTGGTCAGTGGTCTCCAACTAACGAACTACGCTCATGATGCGACGTTTAGGGCTCATCCTTGTCGTCTTGGCCATGGGAACAGGCTGCTCGGATTGTTCGGAATCCAAGCCCGCGCCCCCGCCAAAGACGGTGAAGAAGGATGCTGACGCCAAAGATATGTCTGAGGACGCCAAGTCCATTCAGGACCTCCGCGAGGCCTTTGGCGTTTCATTGCCACCTGAAGTCATTCGGGTGTATCGCGCCGACTCTTATGTTCGTGTCGAGACACGGCTGAAGCTCAAGGATGTTAAGTCCTTCTACGAAAGCAAATTGGTGGACTACGAGCTCATCGAGCATCGCCGTCAATTGCGGTTCATCGGGCTTCGCGACTTCATGCCGGAAATCAAAGCGACGCAGATGGCCTGGAAAGCGCCCACCGTCATCGTGATTCGTAAGCGGGAGTCGACCATCTCGCTTGAAGAACCGAAGAAAGAAGAGAAAAGGCCAAAGACTGAGGTCATCGTCTCCGGTGCCGACAAGAAGCTCTACGTCGGCAAATACGAGAAGGGCAGCCCTGTCATGCTCAAGACACCTGAAGGCGAGCTGCTCGCCCCCGGTGCGCGCTGGGGTGAGCCGTATGTGCCACCTGAAGGCACCCCCCTCCACAAAACCCGATACAAATCTCATTTCGGGAAGCCGTTCGGCGAGTGGACGCTCCAATAGTTTGTGCAATTTTTGCGCTGACTTCGCAGAGGTTCAACGAAAAACCAAACAACCATTTGATTTGTCACTGCAAAATCTCATAGCGTCGTTTCCGAGAGACACTCAAAAAACCACGAAGGCCGAAATCGGCCATTAGTAATCCTCGGAGCGAGACGCAAAATGGTAGCTAGGTTTGAAATGACTTTGGCGCACTTGAAGACGCTTGGACTCTGTTTGTCCTTGATGCTTACGGTGCTCACCGGCTGTGGCGATGATGATCCCAGCAGCCCTAATCTTTGTGCCGGCGTTGAATGCGCGGATGGCGGTGTTTGCGATGGCAACACCGGCCAATGCGTCAACGGCGACAACTGCTCAAGCGATGAAGATGCTTGCTTGCCCGGTTACTCGT
>JAUIBR010000096.1 GCA_030427705.1 bacterium
CAGATTCGATTCACGCTTCCTTCAGACACTCGGTCGCCCTCGTGCCCTTGCGCTTCACTTCTCTTGATGTGACCTACTTGAGAGAGGACTTTCACCTCTAAATTGGTGCCCATGCCGGGCGTACGAACGAAAAAAGGCACCCGTCACCGGGTGCCTTCCTTCGTTAAGCGGCTAGCGCTCTATTCTTCTTCGCTCGCTGCATCGACATCGTCGGCCGACTCTTCAGCTTCGCTGGCGAGGTCGCCAAGCTTGCCTTTGAGCAGGTCGCCGAGCTGTGCAGTTGCTGCGCCCTCGTCGCTGTATTCGCGGAGGTCGCCGCGTTCGCTGCGTCGGACGAAGCTCTTGATCGAGAGTGCAATCTTGCGCTCTTTCGGATCAACGCTGATGACTTCAGCCTTACGCTCTTCGTCGACCTTGACGATCTGTGCAGGGTCTTCGATGCGCTCGGAGGAAAGCTCCGAAATGTGGATGAGGCCTTCAACGCCGTCTTCGATCTCAGCGAAGGCACCGAAGTCGGTGATCTTCGTAACTTTGATCTCGACAACTTTCCCTGGTGGGTAGCGCTGAGGAATAAGCTCCCATGGGTCAGGCTCAAGCTGCTTGATACCCAGCGAGAAGCGCTCGTTCTCGACGTCGATGTTGAGGACAACTGCCTCGACTTCGTCGCCTTTCTTGAAGACTTCGCTTGGGTGCTTGATTTTCTGCGTCCAGGAGATGTCCGAGATGTGAACAAGACCGTCGATTCCGTCTTCGATGCCGATGAAGACACCGAAATCGGTGATGTTGCGGATCTTGCCGAGGATGCGCGTACCAACTGGGTAGCGCTCTTCCAGAAGCGTCCATGGGTTTGGCTCGATTTGCTTCATACCCAGGCTGACTTTCTTCTGCTCGGTGTCCAAGCTCAGAACAACCACTTCGATGATGTCGTTTTCGTTGACGACTTTCGATGGGTGCTTGATGCGCTTGGTCCAGCTCATTTCGCTGATGTGGATGAGGCCTTCGATGCCTTCTTCCAGCTCAACAAATGCACCGTAGTCGATCAGGCTGACAACGCGGCCAAGGACCTGAACCGATTCTGGGTAACGCTCGGAAGCGCCTTCCCATGGGTCCGGCGAAAGCTGCTTGTAACCAAGGCTGACGCGCTCGGTTTCCTGATTGAACTTGAGAACCTTGACGCTGATTTCGTCACCAACTTGGAAGAGCTCGGATGGGTGCGAAACGCGGCCCCAGCTCATGTCGGTGATGTGCAACAGACCGTCGATACCACCCAAGTCGACGAACGCACCGTAGTCGGTGATGTTCTTGACGATACCGTCGATGATTGCGTTTTCCGCAAGTCGATCGAGCGTCTTCGTCTTGAGGTGCTCGCGCTCCTTCTCGAGGAGTGCACGGCGGCTGAGGACGATATTGCCTCGGCTCTGGTTGAACTTGATGATCTTGAACGCAAACTCTTGACCGATGTAGCGGTCCAAGTTGCGCGTTGGACGAAGCTCGACCTGGCTGCCAGGCAAGAATGCTTTGACGCCGATGTCGACCTGAAGTCCACCTTTGACACGTTGAGTGATGCGGCCACGCACCAGCTCGTCGTTTTCGACCTTTTTCGCGATTTCTTCCCAAACTCGAAGGCGGTCTGCCTTCTCTTTCGAAAGAATACATTGTCCCGAGTCGTCTTCCCGTGCCTCAACGAGCACGTCAATCGTGTCGCCTTCAGTGATTTCGACCTTGCCGAAATCGTCTTTGAATTCTGAGAGGGGAATCCGGCCTTCGGATTTGAAGCCAATGTCTACGAGTACGTAATCTGGGCCGACTTCCAGCACGCGACCATTCGCGATTTGGTTTTCGCGAATCTCGCTTGTGTCGACCTCGAACTCGGCGAGGAGAGCTCCGAAGTCCTCGCTAGTTGGGAAAGTTTCAGTTGCCATTAGTAAAAAACCTTAAAATACGAAAAAGGCTATGGGATTTGGTCAGGACCTCCCTACGAGGGCCTTTTCACACCAAGTCCGGTTAACAAAAACGTGTCAAATCAGACACTTAACTCGACCATAGAATTAATTTTCGGGGATCGAGAGGCGCGCACCTTACAGATGGGTGCATCGCTTGTCAATTAAGGGTGCGAGTTGGACGGCGGCCATATATAGTCCGTCCGCTTATGCGGACCAGAATTTGCCCATACATCCTTCTGGCATTTTCGGTTCTCGTGCTCGGTTGCGGCGGGGCCGAGAAGAAACGCAGCTACAAGCTGCCAGGCCAGACGGATTACCGCGTCGAAGAAGTCGTGCTCAAAGGCGTGGAGTCTGTCGACGATGATGAGATCATCGAAGGCCTCGTCACCAAGGAAGACCCCGGCTGGCGCGGTGATATCAGCGAGTTCCCGATCCTCGGCGCGGAGCGCAAATACTTCAACTACGTCGAATGGGAGCGAGACCTCCAACGCATCCTTACCTATTACAAGGAACGCGGGTATTTCGACGTCCGCATCGTCTCCAAGAACATCATCCAGGACGACAAGACCAAGACCGTTCGCCTGTCCGTAACCATCCGTGAGGGCGAGCCGACCGGGTTTACCGCCATCGACGTGCTTGGACTCGACGGCACCGATATCGATGTCGAGTCGCTCAAGAACGACCTCCCCATCAGCGTCGGTACCAAGTTCTCGCAAGCCAGATATCTAGCGGCGAAGAACGCCATCACGCTCTCGCTAAAACGGCGAAGCTACGCGTACGCACAGGTAAAAGGACGCGTTACCGTTGACCCTCAGGACCGAATCGCGGAGGTCCTTCTGTTTGTCGACCCGGGCCCAAAATGCTTCTTTGGAAAAGTCACTGTCGAAGGCCTCGAAGACGTCGACGAGAAGTACATCCGCACCGCCGTCGCGTTCAAAGAAGGCGACCCGTACGACCCCGACCTCGTCGACGAAACCCAAGAGGATATCTACGACTTGCGCGCATTCTCGGTCGTGAAAGTCCTCACCCAGCGCGAGATGATGGAGCTCGAAGGCTCCGAGCAAGAGGAAGACTCGGCTCCAGACGAAGACGCTGAAGAAGAAACCCTGGGCATCAGCTCTATCCTCGATCAGGCTCAGGACTCTGCCGAAAAGCGCAGCGAACTCGACCCCGTGGTTCCCTTCGTCATCCGCGTCAAAGAAGCCAAGAGTTGGAACCTACGCGTCGGTGTTGCGGGCGAAGTCGAGATCAATCGAATGTCGTTCTCGGGCCGTGCCGACTGGTCGAACCCCAATTTCTTCGGCGGCCTGCAACGTGTCGAGCACCTCAATTCCGTCGGCTATGCGTGGGCGCCCACGTTCTTCGACCCCATCAACGACGGCGTCATTCTGGATAGCGACCTGCGCTACACCAAACCTCAATTCTTCGAGCGCTTGACCAACCTCAAAGGTCGACTGCGCTTCGAACGCGAGGTCTACCAAGGCTACGAACAAAACACGCCCAGTTTTCGTATCGGACTCGCCCGTGAGTTCTTCAACCATTTGCTCATCGATATCAGCTACAACCTCAGCCTCAACATCCTGACGAACGTCGACGAGTCACTGATCGACTCGGATGTTTTCGTTGAGGATTACCGGCTGGAATACCTCGAACAGCTGATCCGGCTCGACTTCCGAGACGACGCGCTCAACCCCCGGTTCGGGTTCATGCTCGAGACCATCTTCCAAGAGGCTTCAAGCTATTTTGGGCTTGGGCAGCGCGATTACTTCAAGGTCATCGTGGGTGCGGAAACCTATTTCCCGCTGGATTTGGGCGTACCGCACACACTCGGATTTCGCGCACGGCTCGGGTCGATCTACGCGGTTGGAGCGGGTAAGGACGTGCCCGTTTCCGAGAAGCTCTACGGTGGTGGTTCAAACTCGCTGCGCTCGTTTGGTCGACAAGAGGTATCCTATTTTACGTCGAGCGGTCGGGCGATCCCGATTGGGGCGCTGACAAAGTTGGACCTGAGCGTCGAGAGCCGATGGCGAATCAGCCGAAACGCACTCGATGTCGGTGACCTCTGGTTTGTCGGGTTCTTCGATATGTCGTCAGTCAGCGACCGTCAGTTCACCTTCGACACACCAGCAAACAATCGCGGTACCGTGGAAATCGGCACGCTCTTCGACACGTTGTTGTATGGCGTTGGCGGTGGCCTCTTCTGGGAGACGCCCATCGGCCCCATCCGTTTCGACTTCGCGTACACACTCTCGGATATCACGAACGACGAACGTTTCCGCCGGTGCACAAACGGCGAGACCACTTGCGACTCAAGTCTGTGGGTACCCGTGGATGAGGACCCCATTCAGGACCGGATCGCTGGCTATAACTTCTACATCGGAATTGGACACTCGTTTTAAGGCATGAGCGAAAAACGCAGCAAATTGAAGGTGGGATGTCTGAGTCTGGTCGCGCTCTGCGCGATCGTTCTCGTCGCCTTGCTGCTAGCCATACGAACCGATTGGTTCCTGAACATTGTCCGCCAGGAAGTTGTCGAAATTGCCAACGAGTCGTTGGACGCCAAGTTATCCGTCGAGTCAATCACAGGTAGTCCATACGGCGATTTGACGGTTGAGGGAGTGTCGCTCACAGGAGCCGACGGCAAACCGATTGCGACTGTTCAGCGCATGGATGTGACCTATGAGCTCATGCCGCTTCTTAACGGTCAATTGGTGGTCAACTCAGTTGCGGTCGATGGCGCCGAAGCATCCGTGCTCCTTGATGAGAATGGCGAGCTGAACCTGGCGAAAATCACAAAACCGCAACCAGAGAAACCACCCTCGGACCCTACTGAATTCGAAATCATCCTAGAGTCCATAACCGTGTCAAATTCTGACGCTGTTTACGCTGACCTAACATACGAACCTGCGGCTTCGTTCGCCTATTCACCCAAAGAAGCAGGCGAGAAGATCGCGATGACGACGTCGGAAGATGTCGCGAAGGCCGTCGCCATCAATGGGCTCAATGTCAAAGGGGCGGGTGCAATCGACCTCGCTGGGGACATGGTGTTCAACGTTGAGACCTTGGAGTCCAACGCTGCGGTCGCCCACACGTTGCGCGCGCCGCTAAAGGCCCAGAAGGTGAAGGTCGTCATCAAAGAGGACGGTGGAATTGCGGCTGAAATCAAGGCGTTGAGCGTCGATGGCAACGTTGCGCTCAGCGACACGCGCGCCACCCTTTCACCTGAGCTCGATTACGTTGCATCCACGGCATTGTCGTCAGATAGCTCTGGGCTGAACGACGTCCTGAAACGGCTCGAAGTACCCGTAACCCTGGTCGAAAACATCTCGGCAAAACTTGCCGCGAAAGGCAACGCCACGCAAGCAGACGTGCAACTTGACGCATCCACCGAAAACGGCGGCTCCGTCGCTCTGTCTGCGCAATTGGCGGGGTTTGATGACATCCCTAACCTCAACTATTTGGGTCGGTTGGAGACGAAGAAGCTCAGCGTCAAGCAATGGGTCGAAGAGGTGCCGGTGGCAACAGACGCCACCGTGTTGCTCACGTTTGAAGGCAAGGGCATCGACCCACTGACACTTGATGCAGACGCTAGCGTCGGCGTGTTCGACACGACGATCGACAACTACGTGATCCAACGCGCCTATCTGGAAGTTAGCAAGAAGGGCAACAACGTTACGGTCCCGTGGTTTGGGCTCGACAGCCCATACGCGAACCTCGCGGGGTCTGCCGAACTGCGCGACGATGCTTCGTTCGAAGCAAGTCTCACCGCGCAATCAAGCGGGGAGTTACCTGAGCGCCTGAAGAAAGTGCTCAAGTCGAAAACGAAAGTCGATGCTGACCTGAAGGCCAGCGGTCAACTGGACCTCACGAAGACAGGGCTCGGCCTGGTCGAAAAGCTCTCGATCGACGCAAAATGGGACATCGATGAATTCCAAATGGAAGACATTCGCATCGACAACAGCAAGGGCGACGTCAAGGCGTCGATTCGACCGGGTGACAAGCAACGCCTGGTGAATTGGGACGTCGATGCGAGCGGTCGAAACCTGAAAGCGAAGACCGCGTCGGTCCGCAGTTTCGACGTGAAGTCCACCGGAAGCGCGGTCATCGACACGCGATTTCCTGCCGATGCGTTCGACCTGATTAAGTCGGGTTCTACTCGCATAAATGCTCGGGCTTCTGGCGTTCGTGCTCCCGGACTTTCGTTGTCCTCGGCAAGGGTCCAAGGAAAGGTCGATCGGCTATCCGGACAACGCGCCGTAAAAGCGGACCTGAGCACAAGCGTGAATGGACTTCGACATGCCGAATCCAAGACGACGGTAGGCAACTTGAGCGCCACAGTGGCGGGCTCAGCCGCCGTGGATCGTGGCTACCGTCCAACACGCCTGGACGCCGATTTCACCGCAAATGCAGAAGATGTAGACGCCGCCGGGATCAAGCTACAGACGGCGGCCGTTGCTGGCGATGTGCGTGGCCCAATCGACAAACTTCAAGGCGACGCGACTGTGGTTGGAACCAAGATTCCGCTCGAGCCCTACAACTTCGAAACACTCAAGGCCGACCTGAAACTGCTCGAAGACCGGAAGTTCAGGGTAGAAGCCGAAGGCACGCAGACCGACCGCAAACCTGAGGACATCAAACTCACCGTCGACGGTTCCTACCAACGCGACCTATCTGGATTCGAGATCGAGAGTGTCTCTGCCAAGACGTCGGGCGAGGCCTGGGTCATTTCAAACGGCGTAAGCACTGCTCCCGATGGGACGGTATCGTTCAACAAACTCGAGCTCACGCACCAAGAAGCCTCCATCAAGGTCGACGGCACGTATAAGCCCGGCAAACGTCAGGACTTGGAGGTGAAACTCAACAACTTCGCCATCGACGATGTGGGTCGCGATTTTGGCATCGAACCACTGACCCAGGTCAGCGGCAAATCCTCGGGCGACCTGACGGTGAAGGGCACGGCTGAAGAGCCCATCATGCAGTTCAACTTGGTGCTCGAAGACTTCTACATTCAAGGCGTCGGCCCCTTCCGCATCGAACTAATCGGCACCTACGAAGACGAATTCTTGAGCCTGCAAACCCTTGATGTCACCTCCCGCAAGGTACGCATCTTGGAGGGTTCGGGCCTGATTCCATGCCGCATCACGACGAACGGTGAGTTCAAAATCTTCTGGGACCGAGACACAACGCTCGACGTCGAAATCTCCAAGCTCCAGATCGCCGAGGTTCGCTCCCTCCAACCCAAACTTGAGGCCTATCAACCTGATGGCGTGTTGTCCGGCGAACTGCTGTTCCACGGGACACTCGATGCACCATCCGTTGATGTCGAACTCGACTTGCAAGACCTCTCTATGATCACGCCAGATGAGTCTGGCGAACAGACCGTCGACGGTCTAGATGCGGGTTTCCACGTCACTTACGAACCGCCTCGGGCAGGCGCAGGGGGCTTCAAGATCGTAGGTAGAGTGCAAGACCGCTACGGTCAAGGTGTCGACCTCCAAGCGTCATCAAGTGGCGCGCTGGCGGAGTGGATTCGCGATATCTACGATGGCAAATCGACAGACGAATTGGTGGATAAGATTGGCTCGAATTCCTTCCGACTCCACATGGTGTTGCCAGGCTACGACATCAAGAAGCTTGAGTTGACCGGCGCCAGACAAGCCAGCGCCGAGGGGACCGTCGAGATGTTCGTGACGGGCAGTGGCACCTTCATGAACCCAAGTATTGATGCAGTTTTGCAGCTAAAGGACTTCGGCTGGGACCGATTCCGAGACATCAATTTCGACACCCGATTGACCGTGCAAGAGCAGGAGCTAAAAGTCACGAAACTGCGGATGGAATGGGATGCAGACGAGATTCTCACTGCGACTGCGACATTGCCGCTGCCGTTCAAAATCCTCGCTGAGGAGATCGCGCTTGAAGACCTCCCACTGCGCGCGAACATCGACTTTAAGCCACTTCCCATCTCGAAGCTGAGCGCGGTCGACTACACCTTTGCCAGTATTTCGGGAACGATGCAGGGCAATCTTCGCCTTCAGGGAAGCGTCTCGAAACCGCAAGCCGAAGCGTCGTTCCAGATAAAGAAGTTGCTGCTCGCCAATCGGAGCCAAGGCGACCTCACTGCGACGGTTCGGGCCGGTGACGACAAGATACGTGCGAAGGTCACAGCGAGTTCCCAAGCGTCAAAGCCGCTGGAGGTATCCATGGGATTCCCGCTGAATCTGGACCTCTCGACCCTGGGCAGCGAGGAGCGCGTGTGGATACCCGAGGGTGACCTGTCTGGTTACATACGCTCGGAAGGCACGAAACTGAGCTCACTCATGCCCGCCAAACTACTGGACGGCACCATCACGCAGGTCGATGGGGAGCTGAACGCCGACATCACGCTCGCCGGTACAGTTATGCAGCCCGCAAGCAAGGGGCCCATCACGATCAAAGGTTTCAAGGCCCTCCTCCCGACGCTCGGCCGAACGTTTGAAGACGGGTCTTTCCACATGATGTTTGAGCACGGAGGCATCGATATCGTCGAGTTCTTCATCGCCGAGAATCAAGGCTACGTGGACATTGACGGCCGAATCGACGGCTCCCTGCTCGCACCTACGAGCGCCAACCTGAACGTCGCGGTCAAGGAAATCGGGACCAGTGGATTCACTCCGCTGCCCACATACGTCACCGCAAACGCCAAGGTGTCTGCGGATTTGACGGCGCAAGAGCAACTCCTGAACATTGGCGTACGGGACCTGGAGGTCATTATCCCGGACGTCGGTCAGGAAAACGCCCTGCCTACCGAGCTACACGGCGATATCAAAGTCCTGACGCCAAAAGAACGCCAAGAGAAAATGGTCATGCGCGCAGGTATTGGCGAATTCGCAAAAGCCCGCGACACGTTGCTCAAACTGCAGTTGAACATCCAACCCGGGTGGATTCGACATGCGAACGCAAACATCCAACTCAAGGGCGATTTGGCCATCGAGGCTGGCGGGTCCGAATCGACCATCGTGGGAACCGTTGAGACACTGAAGGGCGAACTGGAAGTCCTCAGCAAGCGATTCAAGGTTAAGTCTGGTCTCATCACCTTCCGCGGCGAATCGCCACCCAACCCGCGGCTTCAGTTCGAAGCCGACTATATCTACAGCCGCAATGTGGCGGACGAATTGGGACCCGCTGCCACCGGCTCTCCAAGGGCAACGGTGCGCGTGACCGGTACAGCACTCGACCCGAAGTTGCGCATGTACAGCGACCCGACGTTGGAGGAATCCGAAATCGTCTACGTCCTGGTTACCGACCGCGCACCCGCGACCGCGACTTCTGGCGAGGAGGAAGGCGTTTCGTCAGGCGCAATGGCGGCCGCATCGGGATTGTTGTCCGGGTTGATCCAACGCCGCGCCAGCCAAATCTACCCCGTCGACATGTTACGTTTGGACACGGACGACAGCGGAATCAGTGGACTTGAAGTGGGTAAGTACTTTGGTGCCGACCTCTTCTTCGCCTACGAGGTCCAGTTCGCGCCCGACGAAGACGAGAACCGCAACTCCGTGCGCGTCGAGTATCAGTTTGCGCCACGATGGTTGGTTGGGACGCGGTTTGGCGATGCAGGGAACGGTTCCGTGTTCTTGTTCTGGCGTGTGCTCTAGTCGTCGGTTCTTGGTTTTTGGTTCTTGGTTTTCGGGGTGACAACGAGAACATGGGTAACAAATCTCTACAGGTACATAGGTAACACATTGTACCGGACAGGGGTTGGTCCCAGTGGTGTTATCTGTCCAGTT
>JAUIBR010000042.1 GCA_030427705.1 bacterium
TCGGGGGCTTGGGGGCTCGGGGGCTCGGGGGCTTGGGGGCTTGGGGGCTTGCTCGCGGTATCGGAAATCGGAAGTCGGAAGTCGGAAGTCGGAAGTCAACAATGATTTGATTTTGACTGACAATTTTGTGGGATTTCATTTCTCGGTGAGTGCAAACAGACAAGGACAAACTATGAATCTGCTCCTCTTGGTTTTGGTATCGCTCCTGATCGCAGGATGTGGTGATGAATCCGAATGCGATCCAGCGACGTTCAAAGATGAGTGTCTGGATGAGGTGACCCTTCGACATTGCGGTGCCACCAATGAACAATCAGATTTCTATCGTATCTTCATTACCGATTGCAGCAAAGTTGCTGGTGGTGGAGCTTGTGTTCCACAAAGAGATTCGGATGAGTTCCAATGTGGTCCGCCGCCCACGGAATAGGGGTTCCTTTCAATTCTGACAGGCTTGCTCACTTCATGTGAGCAAGAGTCAGAGTGCGACCCCAATGAAGAGCCTGCATATTGCATCGATGCTAGCACCTTGTGGGAGTGCGTGAACACCAATGGTCGTAACGAAGAGTTGGTTTTCATTCGAAACACGCTGGACTGTGCACATTCGTTTGGCGGCAGCACGAGGGCATATTGCGCACCCGCTACAGACAACCCCTGCTCGATGCGACCTCTGGCCAAGATCCCCAACGTCACCAAATCTGAATGCGAAGGCCAGTCTTACATTCTGTGAGCCAACGGGAGCGCAGGACCTAGGCGGATTGAAGTCGTTGCCTGGTACGGAGCTTCTTGGCGTACCGCAAGCCACGTGTACGGATGCAGATGGCGCCGCACAATGCGTTGAAGAGTAGTGAGCGAAGTCAATTGCTCTACTTAACCGGGAAACCGAGTTTATCGGTTACCCGGCTAACCGAATTTATCGGCTACCCGGTTAACCGGATTTATCGGCTACCGGTTAACCGTTTAACCGGATCTATCGGCTACCCGGTTAACCGGATGTATCGGCTACCCGGTTAACCGAATGTATCGGCTCCCCGGCTAACCGAATGTATCGGCTCCCCGGCTAACCGAATGTATCGGCTCCCCGGTTAACCGGATTTATCGGCTAACCGGCTAACCGGATTTATCGGCTACCGGCTAACCGGATTTATCGGCTACCGGCTAACCGGATTTATCGGCTCCCCGGTTAACCGGCTCCCGGATTTATTGGCTACCTGGCTACCCGGATTTATCGGTGAGCCGGATTCATCGGCCCATTGAAAGACGGCTGCGTGCAGTTCGTTGATTCGTTTTCTGCCTTTCGTTACCGTTCCACCAATCCGCACCACCGAATCTGGAGAGGGGATGAATCTATATTCAAACGTGAAGTTTCGAGTCTTCCTAGTCTTGGTCTTAATGGCGCTCGCCGCGTCTGCGTGTGGTTCGGATCAGTTAGACACCAAATCCGATTCAAACAACGCACCAGCGAATAACGGGAACAACGACGATAGCCTCCCAGACGGAGATGATGTGTCGCAAACAATCGGTGAGGATGACCGGGTAACAGACCTGACCGACTCGCAGATTCGCGAGATTTGCGCGGATGTTGAGCCGTTTTCAAACGTCGAATGTGTGGTTGGCGCGGAGACGACCCAGATTAGTTCAACCACCACTTCATACGATTGCGAACGTCTTCTTACTGGTTTCCGTGAAGAGATTTCGACGAGTTGTTTGCGAGCCCAGTCGCTCGCTTACTGTTGGCAAGCGGACCCATGCGAGCGCGTCTTCTCTAGCGAGTGCGCGCTTGAGTGTCCCGAGCAAAGAGACTGCTATCAGCAGGACGTCGACGCATGTGATCCCGAATGGTGTTATCTGGCAACAGAACAACGCTTAAGCGATGATGGCACCTGCTACGAGACTCAACCTGCGTTCTGTCTTCCAAAGGACCGAAATTGCAACAACGTGGTTCTTAACGCGATTGATCCCCAAGGGCAGTGCTGGTTGCTGAGCGGAGATTGTGGCTTACCAAAAGGTTGGAGCTACGACAGTGGTGTTGAACGCATGTGTCCGTATACCGATTGGCCAACATGTGAGTGAATTAATAATGCCATCAACACTCATGAGTCGATTGCAGGTGGGTTTGGCCAATTGCGTCTTCATCTTTGGTTTCGGTTGCAGTTCCGACGATTCGCGGTCATCGCCCATGTTCGATGCCAACGAAACAGTTGCTCACCTCAGCGACGCACAAATCGCCGCGCTGTGTGCTGACGTTGCTCCTCAACCTGCGTGTGAAGTCGGTGGGGAAAGGGGCCCGCGGTCTTACGATGACACCGCGGCCGACTGCGTAGAAAAGGTCACGCGCGTACGTGATGATGTCAGCAATGCAGGTCTGTGTTTTCCGGCAAAGCAGTTTGAAACCTGTTGGCGCGCGGATCCCTGCGAACCCGCATCTGTGGCTTGCAGAACGTTGGAATGTCCCCCCGATTTCGATGCGTGTTACGAGAAGTCCGTCGACGATTGTGAGAGCGAATTCTGCTTCATTCGGAATGGACGCCTTCCGAACGCCGACGGCACATGCTTGGAAGAGATGCCAGCATACTGCAGTTCCAGGTTGGACACCGGTTGTGACACCGTTGAGACGTCTGCCACGGACCCGTCAGGAACCTGTTGGAAGTTCTCTAGCTCATGTGAATTGCCGGATACGTGGACTCTCTCCCCTGCGTCGTGCGAAGAGGATTTGCAGTGGTGCCAGTGAATGGCTATGCCGGAGACAACACTTCCAGCCAAAATCGCAGGTCGGCTCGCGGCCCCTTACGAAGCGCCCAATTCAGTGCCTTCGTCTGAACCCACGACGAGAACTTCTGGCCGTACGTCGCCAATATGGTCCGCAGCCGCGTCCGCACCCGCACCGCCGCCGCCAACCGCCTGGGCGATTGGGGCCGAGATTTGGCCGCGGAACTCAACGAGCCGCGTGTCGAGGAATCCCTAAACTTCGCCGCCGAACTGTTCGGAAAGGCCGTCGATGCGCTGAAGGCCGACGACGTTGAGCTGACCGACGCACTCACGCGGTATGCGAAGCACGAATACGACGCGAACCACTGCTTGAGGGACGTGGCGGAGCTGCTGCCATCACCGTTTGGGTAGGACAAGTTTTACCGATTTTGCTATAATCACGATCGGCAAAAAGACGTTCTGGTTTGGATCAAAAGATAGGATTGGGATGGCGATTTCACACGCTCCACCAAAGGATTGGGACGATGTCGATGCCTGGGATGAATTCCACCGGCATCGTCTAGAATTGCGGAAACCAATCGAAATAGCGAAACGCGAGATTTCCCACTACCTGCGCTACTTGCGTGCATTCGCACCAATGGACAGGGTTTGGTTTCCGGGATGTGGCATCTCTTTGTTTCCCGCCGTGCTTGCCACGTTTGGGCTGAACGTGGTCGCCACGGATACCGCCGAAGTCGCGATCGAGTTTCAACAGAGGGCGTTGGACTTACTTCCCAAAGGTGGGAGCTGGCTGGACCAAGCCGCCCGCGAAGTCGAACCAATGCCCATGCGCCACGATGCACCGAAGTTTGGTGCCAGTTTGCAGGACTTCCGCGACGAACCTGCCGGGCAAAACTTTGACGCGGTACTGAATATTCGGGCGTTACAAGGGTTGACGGGGCACAGCTTGGAATCTGCTTGCGAATGTCATTTCTTGGCATTGAAACCTGGAGGGTTTGCCGTGTTTGAAACCCAGAATGTGCAGGGCGAACGTCGCGAAACGTTAGAACAAGCGCTCTTGGACGCCGGATTTGTAATACCCTTGGTCGAATCTGAGCGTTGGTATCGTCATGCGGCTCAGGCTACCGGAATTGAACACGCGTTCGTACTTGGTAACCCGATTCCAATCGGCGAGCAGCGAAACGATGACGAAGCACGTGAAGTCCTACGAGGTCTCTTTGAGGAGTATCAGACACTTCGCGAACTTGAGTTTGAGCGGACAAAGCCGTTGCTCGAGCACTCGAACACCAAGATCGCACAACTGATCTACAACACCGGTTGACCCACAAACCTGCAAGGGGCCGCACTGACGGGCCCAGATCGACTACAACGGCGACTAGGCGAAGCTGCTGCCATCACCATTTGGGCAAAAAATCGTCCAACCGGATCTATCGGCTAACCGGATTCGTGAGCTAGTGTTTCTAGCCAGAATCGCAGGTCAGCTCGTGGCCCCTTGCGAAGCGCCCAATTCAGTGCCTTCGTCTGAACCGCCTCGACCAGCTTCGGGTCTTCGCTCTCGCCGTCCTCGATGGCGCGTTTTGCCACGGCTGCCCCGGCTTCGCTGAGTTTCAGTGATTGCAGGTGAGCGGCGAGCGTCCAAAAGCCGAAGGAAGGGGCAGGGGCCGACTGGACCCACTCAAGCCAGTGGGGCGTCAGCACGGTCCGTTCGTCCTTGTCGAAGACTTCCGATGCCTTGAGCAAGACCAAGATGGACGCCGGTTGCACGGGGCGGATGCAGCGCTGAATCGCGGCGTCCTCTAATCGTCCGCGCTGCAGGCGGACAAGCGCGGTCGCGATTTCATCGGGCGTGTTTACGGCGACACCGTTCCAAGCCTGGATGCGGGTTAGCACCTCTTCGCCCAGGGCTGCGGGGAACTGCGAGTCACCTTCGATCGACGTGTCAGTGTGCTGGGACAATTGCCGCAATCCATCGACTCGCCCACGAAGTGAAGCTTTCGCAGGACCGTCGAAGTTGTTTGAATCAATCAGCTCGATCAGGCGGTCGAATTCGTCGTCGGTCGCATCCTGCGGCAGGTTAGCCACGCACTCGCGGATCACCGCCTTTAGCTGCGTCGTGCTGTATTGCACCGCGTCTGGACGATTCTGCGAGACCAACTGCACGACATCCTCCAACACGTCGAGCGCGCGTCGTCGGTCCAGAAAGAACGAGCTGTGGAACATCGCCGCCGCATACAGAAGCAACTCTTCAGCAGGGAGCAGGCTGCGATCGACCTTCTTGATGAGCTCGCGTCCGCGACCCGTCTGCCGTCGGTTGCGCAGCAGCGTGCATGCAGCTCGAAACCAGCTGTGCTGGGCCATCGAGGATGATTTGGTCAGCGATGCCGCAGCCGCATAACCATCTGCCGCCTTGACCGGTTCCTCTCGCGCTTCGTAGACGATCGCCGCGGCGTATTGCGCCCGCGCGGCATTCGGGAAATGGCGTTGAAGGGATTTTGCGGCCTGAAGCGCGACCTGGGACTCGGGTACAAACGTGATTCGGCGGAGTACATCCGTCGCTGCGGACAGATTGCCGTCAGGCCAAGCCTTTGGCCCCATGCGCGCAATTACGGAATCGACGCGCGAGTGCAGCTTTCCCTTCACGCATGCAAACAGCAGCGCTTCTACGAGCTCAGACCACGCGCTCGCCGTCAGCTCGGACTCGAAATCGGCGAGCTTGGATAGGCGGTCGAATGCAGTAGGCCAATCCTCGGCATCCACCGCGATCAAACCTGTGCGTATCCACCACTCGCCGGCCGCGCGGTTTGTCGCGGTCAGGCAATCTCTGGTGTTTTCGAAGGTGAACATCAGTCGTTTGGACAGCCCCAGCCGTTTAGGGTCGTGGCGTCAGGGACAGGGCAGAAACCAAATCCGATGAGCTGCTGTGGACAGACGGCTGTCGTGGGTGGATTCGGCGGAATCTCGCAAGCTGTGGCTGCGTTTTGACAAAACGCCGACTGACCTACCGAGAAGTTTGCTCGGAAGTTCTGCGTCACGTGATGATGGCTGTCCCACATGTAGCCCGCAGGCGCTTGAGCTGGCGTGCAAACGTGGTAGCCGATGCCAACCTGGTAGTTGCGTGGGTGCAGGATATTGCCGCGGTGCCCAGTGCAGGTCGGCTCTTCCATGAACGCGTACTGCGCGGCCTGAACATCGAGGTTCACGGCAATGTTCTCGGCCACGCCAAACCCAAGTCCCGCGTCCATCGCGCGGTCGCTTGGTGAGTCGCCGTCCGGATTGTTGTGAGCAAAGAACCCGCGAACACACATGTCGACCGAGTGCGCTTTTGCCACCGCCCAGATACCCTCGTGCCAGGTCACAGGTGCTGCATTGCCGCTCTCCATCGAGAACAACGCACGGTCTTGATTCACCAGCGTCATCATGATGCAGCTCTCCAAGCGGTAAGGGTCGGAGGCTGCGTTTGCACCGTTCATGCAGTCGTAGTCGAGTTGCATTTCGCACTGACCGTCGCCGTCGGGGTCCCAGCCATCATTTGCGGGGTTTTGCATTCCGTCGATCGAGCAGTCGTCGCACGCATCCGAGTCCGAGTCGCCACAGATCGTGTTGTCATTTGGCGCTGGGTCAGCCGCGTCCACGACGCCGTCATTGTCAGCGTCGTTTGCCGCCCCACACATAGAGGTGTCGTATTGGCAGGTGTTGGAGCAGGCAAGGTTACCTGCAGGTGTCGCGGGCGCCACGTCCGCGCAGGTCATGCCGTTGACGTTCATACCATCACATTGCTCGCCCGGGTCGACGTTGCCATCGCCGCATGCGTAGCAGGCTTGCGTGTCGTACATGCACGTGTTGTTGCAGCCGAGCGTTCCGCCATCAAACCCAATCGTGTCGCAGGCGGAGTTGTTGAGGTCGTTGCCGTCACATTGCTCGGTTCCTTCACGTGTTCCGTTGCCGCATTCTGTGCAACCGGTCGTGATGAAGTCGCTGCAGGTCGCATTGCAGGCCAGGTTTCCGCCGTCGAACGTCGCATTCGGGAGGTTCTGGCAGGTTGTTCCGTCGAGGTCACCGCCGTCGCAGACTTCGCCCGCCTCGACCGTGCCATTGCCGCAGTCCGTGCACTGATTGGTGTTCCAGGTGCAGTTCGCGTTACAGCTCAACGTGCCGCCATCAAACGGGTTGATATCGGCGCAGGTTGTGGTCGTGGCAAGGTTCGGTTCGCAGTCTTCGCCCGCATCCAGAACGCCGTTCCCGCAGGTGATACGTTCGCATTGTGTGGTGTCCAACTGGCAGTCGTTTCCGCAGCTGATTGTGCCCTGGTCAAATCCAGCAGACATGCAGGTTGCGCCGTTTAGTTGGTCGCTGTCGCAGACCTCATCCCCTTCAATCGTGCCGTCTCCGCAGGTCGTACACATCGTCGTGTCAAACATCATGCAGTTCATCGCACAGCCAAGCGTGCCGCCATCAAACCCTTGAGTCGCACACGTCTCGCTCTTCAGGTCCGTTCCGTCACAGACCTCGTCACCAACTGCGAAATTGTCGCCGCAAGTGGGCTCATCACCCATGCACGCGGACGTATCGAACCGGCACGTTGCCGTGTCGCAGGCCAGCACGCCATTGTCGAAACCGAGTGCCCCACAGTCTTGCTGTTTGAGGTCATTTCCGTCGCAGTTCTCGTTGCCCTCAGCAATACCGTCACCACACACAATCACCGCATTATTGCTGTTGTTTGTGTTGTTTACGTTGTTTGAGTTGTTTGAATTGTTGGCATTGTTGACGTTGTTAACATTGTTAACATTGTTGACGTTGTTCGAGTTATTGACATTGTTTCCGTTGAACTCGCCTTCCGTCGTGAGCTCGCCGCCACAACCCGCCAAAACTAGCGCGAGTGCGCCAATGATGAATTTCCGCATGAATGCCTCGTGTTCTTGACGCGATTATACTGATTGAATTGGAGATTCACCAATGGGGTTCTTGGTTTTTGGTTCTTGGTTCTTGGTGCGGCAGATGGCGGTCAGTGAACCTCCAAGAACCAAGAACTAATGACCAAGAACCAAGAACTACTTCGAGACAACCCCAATATTGGGCAATCGCTCCAACCTTCGTCGAAGCAAACTCGCATTCTCAAACAACCGATCGAGCGCCGGCTTCGCGTGATTTGGCGGCATTTCGTCCAGGTCCATTCCGTCCAGCACGTCCTCGATTTTGGCGGCCAACTCCGCCTCGATCGACGCGATTTCTTTGTCCTGCAAGACGCGGGTTTCGGGGTTCAAGGAGCGAGCGAAGCCACCAATCTCGGAGCGCAGTTCGTCGATGAGCTCGCGTAGGCGGCCCTCCATCCGGGCGACTTGCTCGCCGGGGTTGGTATTGGACGAGAATCGGAACTCGTCTTGAGCGAGCGACTCCCAGATAGCTTGGACCTGGTTGAAGGTCTGCGACCAGACCTCCTGATTGTGGTCAGCATAGGCTGTGCGGCCGACCTCTTCGATGCTTCCCAAGCGGTCCCGCCATTCGGCGGTGCTCAAGCCCAACTGTCGTCCGCCGTCGCCACGGAATACGATGCGTTTGATGGCATCGAGCAAAACCTCGAACCGTGACCATGCGGGCGTAAGCGCCGTTTCACGGTTTCGGAATTCGTCGACGATGTCTTCCAGACGGATGACCAAGGCTTGCAATTTGTCAGGGTCGGTACGAGCCGTCTCGCGGATGCCAGCGACCAAGAGGTCAGTGTCCTGCCGGAATCGGCGGGCTTCGTAGCCCCAGAGCGCGCGCTGAACTTCCTCAACGTCTTGAAGCAGTTTTTCAATGCTCGCCCAATCGCGTTCCTCTGCGGGCGGTGGCGCCTCGATCTGCGCCCAGAAGCGCTGACCGGCAACCTCACCATCTGCAACAATCGTCATGGTTTCGTCGACTTTTAGATTCAGGTCGACGGGTGTCCCCAGCTCGGTGTCTTCGGGGATGGCCAGGTGGATTGTTCGAATGGGGAAACGGTTTTGGAACAGGCGCAAGATCACCGCTCCGGACGAATCGGCGGTACGGAACCGGAATGTGTCCGAACACGGCAGACCACTTCCGCGAGGCACCAGCAGCTGTCGGTCAGCCCGACCGTCTGCGGTGACCTGTAGATAGATGTCTTTCGCCAGCACAGAAGGGTTCGATAGTGCACTGCCGGTAGGCCGGTATTCGTCATCACGACCACGTCGGACGGGGAGGGTGACCGAAAAGAGCGGGTCGCCTTCTTCGTCGCATAGCTCCAAGTCGAACGCGTGGTCGCCGCGCGTCGAAACCTCGATGCCATCAAGCTCAAACCGCATCGAATCATCGCCGGCTTGCGGCCGACTTAGGGACGCAATCTCGCCTGTGTCGTCCAAAAGCACGATGGACTCAACGTCCTCAACGCCCGTGTATTTACCAAGAATCGTCAGGCTGTCGTCGTTTGTGTAGAGCGATGTCGTTACGGTCAGCGACGCGTCTTCCTCGCTCCACGTCAGTCCACCACGGTTGGCGGCCTGAATCGCAGCGCCCAATGCGACCGCCGTATCTGGCGCGTCGCCGATGGGTTCGCCGGCTCCAGTCTGACCGGAACATAGTTGGTCCTGCACCGCATTTCGCACCAACGGCACGCGTGTCGAACCGCCGACCAGCAGCACATAGTCGATGTCCGCCATCGTGATGTCAGCGGCTTCGTTCGCGTGCGAGATAGCGGCTTTGCAGCATTCGATGGTCTGGTCGACAAGGTCTTGGATCAAGCCTTCAAATGTCTCGCGCGATAGGTCCATCTCGAGTGTGACCAGGTTGCCGTCCTGGTCCTCGAACATGTCTCGGCGAGCGACGTAGTGCACGTCTGCGGAGCTCAGCGCTTCTTTGGTTTCGCGCGCGAGGTTGGTCAGAAGGTAGAATCGGACCGCATCATCGCTGTCGTTGAGGTCCAAATCCAGCGCGTAGCCTTGCTCAACGAGGTGTTGGCGGAAGTGTTCAGCCAATCGGCGGTCGAAGTCATCGCCGCCCAGGAAGTTGTCACCGTCGATGCCCAGTACCTGGTATTCGCCAGTCACACTGCGGATGATCGACACGTCGAACGTTCCACCGCCGAGGTCATAAACAAGGAACGTCCCATCGCCGATACTGCGATTCCACGCATGGTACATGGCCGCGGCGGTTGGTTCCTGAACCAGGCTCAGCACATTCAATCCCGCCATCTCGCCAGCACGTTTGGTCGCCTCGATTTGTGGCGCGTCGAAGTAGGCTGGAACGGTGATAACGGCATCCGTCATTTCGAGCTCGTCGATGCCCAGTTCTGCCTTCAATGCAGGCTCCGCGGCAGCCTGTAGCGCGGATAGAATCTGGCCGGAGACCTCGTCAGGCTTGAGTTCATTGGGGCCGATCTCGACGGCCCGTTGGGTACCCATGCGACGTTTGATCGACATGACTGGCTTGGGGTCCAATGCACGTCGGTTCCACGCTTCCCAGCCAGATACGAAGTGGCCTTCCTCAGGGTGCCAACCGACTACAGACGGGAACGTCTTGCGCTTGAAGCTATCCTCGAACAGCACCAGCTTGTGCCCGCCAGGCGACATCACGGCCAGCGCGGAGTTCGTGGTCCCAAGGTCAATTCCAACTGCGCGTTTTAGTATCATCGTCAATCCGTTTGGTCCCAACCATCCCAACGCGGGGCAGGGGACAGGAAGTTATCACCTTGATGGCCGCCGTCTAGGCAGTCCCGAACCGTGGGTACAGGGGCATCGAATTTCGCACGAACCGGGACCGTTGGTACTGCTTCACGCAACGCATCGACCGATGTGGCCTCCGCTGCGGGTGGGCGAGGATGCGCCAGAAATGCCCAGCGCAATCGGTCGCGCTCGCGTAGCGTCAGCATCCGCCAGAACGATTGAATGCGTTCGCGTTCTTCATCTGATGCGGCGCGCTCGGCCATGCGTTTCATGACCTCGGTCAGCTCTTTCACCGACATGCGCGGGTCGACGCCAAGTTCGTCAAATGGGTTGCTCATTCCATCCCCAGACGTTCTTTTTGTTTCTGTAGCCGCTCTTTGTATTCAGGCAGCGACTTGTTGTGCGCGAAGATCTCTTCGCATCCCGCAATCGCCGATTCAATCTCGCCCACAAGGCGCCCGTACAAAGCCTTTCGACCGGGCACTGCCTTTGTGATCGACGGCAGTGTCTCTAGCTGAACCAGCGGGACATCCGCATCGTGCAGACGTACATAGGACAGGAGCATCAGGCAGTTGCGATGGCCGGGACAGACCTCCAAACCTCGTTTGAACTTTGCGGAACGCGGTCCGGGCTCGGAAATC
The DNA here is from genome assembly GCA_030427705.1 of bacterium. Taxonomy (GTDB): domain Bacteria; phylum Myxococcota_A; class Bradymonadia; order Bradymonadales; family Bradymonadaceae; genus JAUIBR01. The sequence continues at coordinate 11,003 of JAUIBR010000042.1, forward strand.
AACTCACCCTCAAAGACCATGAAGTCGGCGCATTTGGAGTTATGCCCAAAGGCTTTTCCGGATAGCACGCGCTCGGCCAACATCTCGTTCAGAGGCGCGATGGCCGCCAAGATTCGCTTGAATCCGTCGGATTCGTCGTTGCCGACGTGGCGAATCTTCCAAAGGACCTCGACGGTCTCGGTGACCACATGAACCAAGAGCGCCTCAGATGGCGTCAAGGCTGCGGTCAGGGTGGATAGACGCTCGAATGGCGCGGCAATGGTGTCGTTGTCAGCCGTCCAATCCATCGCATCGAGTTCATCATCGAAACGCTTCTGAGCAATGCGGCTGATCTCGCTTTTCCCGCTGACGGCAGACGCCTTCCACGCGGTCATGGCGCCAAAAGAATCTGTGGTCCCTACCTGGAGTTTCGCTACAAAATCCAAGCAGCTCGCGGCGAACTTCAGTTGTCCTCGGTCGATGGTCTGCGTGGCGTAGGCGTCCTTGGCTTTGGCGATGAGGTCTTCGGTTTCGTCCCGGAATATCCCGGTGAAAACGTCCTTCGGCTCCCAGCCTTCGGCCTGTGGGTCTACGTCGGCGACGAAGTTCAGCGGGTAGTCGGTAGCGAAGAGGCGCTGGAACGCCTCGACATGCCAGATATACAGACGCAGTGCGCTTTTGTAGTCGCCGTCGCTCGCAAAGCGGCCGGCAATTTCACGTAGGACGAGTGCGTTGTGATGGTCCGAGAGAGGGCTGAATCCCGCTTCTACAGCGGAGTTCCACGTTTCTGGCCAAGCTGTCAGGGAATCCAGAGACCGTTCGAGGTGCGGCCATGCCGGGTCTGTCGCCAGCGAACGAACCCAATCACGAAGCCGGGCAACCTGGTCTTCATCAAGATGATACCGCCCATGGCTCAGGGCCCGGTACAGCGACGGAATCGTATCGTCGCCGCGCAGCGCGCTGAGCAGCGCTTCGTGCTTTTGGGTCCACTTCATCAAACCGCGGCCGTTTCCTCACCTCGAAAACAGATGTCCCATACCAACGTTTCAACGATGGTCTTTTCATCCAGTCGGCTTGATTTGAGTGCGAAATCGGTCTCGACGCAGCCCTTGCGGATGGCTTGAACCTCGGTCCGCGAGAACCGGTTCGCATCGCGCTGGTAGTTCTGAACAAAGAACGGCACGACGCCGGCGGCCTTGGCCTTGTCATTCTTGCTCATACGGGCGACGTCAGGGTCTTGAAGCTTGGCCAGGATTCGGAAGTGGCGTGCGATCATGCTGACGATCTTGATGCCAGATTCGCCGGCATGCAGCATCGACTCAAGCATGCCGAGCGCGGTTTCCAGCTCGCGCCCGCCCAGCGCGTCCGTTAGCGCAAAGACGTTGTGAACACGGTTGTTCGCGACAACCTCGCGCACGATCTTTCCGTCTATCGTGCGGTCTTCTGCCACACCCAGATACAGGTCGAGCTTGTCCAACGCGGACACATGCCCGGCGAGGTCGGTGCCGATTGCCTCGACCAAATAGGCGGTCGCTTCAGGCTTGATGTTCAGATTCCGGCGCTGTGCCTGCATCCGCACGAAGTCATCCACTTCGTTTTCGTAGAACGCCTTGAACTCGTATTCGTCGGCGCACTTGCGCATCTTCTTTACGATGGAAGAGCGACCATCGAGCTTCTTTGACGACGTGTTTGCGTGCAGCACCAGCACGGTCGTTGGCGATGGATTCCCGAAGTAATCGGCGAGCGCCTCGAACTCTGCAGACGGCATGTCCTGGACATCGCGCACGATGACCAAACGCCGATCCACCATGAATGGCAGCTGTTCGACGGCTGCGACCAGCTTCTCGCCTAATGCGTCCTTGCCGTTGAACTTCTCGTGATTGAAGTCGTTGAGACCCTCAGGCGCGGCGGCCGCTGTGATCGCTTCGAGCGCGCTGTCCAACATGAACACATCGGGTCCATGCAGATAGTAGACGGGAGCAAGCTTGCCACTTTTTAGATCGCGAAAGAGCGCGCGGCGGTCATTTTTTGCCATCTCGAACCTCGGCGGCAAGCGGCGCTGCGATGGCCTGTACGGCCTGCAGAGATGCTTGCTCCCTCACAAGTACAACGGAAGGGGAATCGATCGTCGCCGGAAGTGTAGCCTGAGAACGTCCGACACGCGACACGGATGCGTCCTGGTAGCTGCAATCTAATTGCGCCAGTGATGTCATCGCCGATTGCACGCCTGCTTCCTCGCGCAGGTCCAACACACATCGGATCGCTGACTTGCCGCTTGCCCACTCGGCGTTCACACCGCGTTTGCCCAGGGCTTCGACCAACTCACGCGTCAACAACGCGGCGTCGACGCCGGTATGTGGATCGACGTCGATCGTCGTTACCGCGACCGTTTGTGCCGGCGCATCCCGATCTGCCCATCCGTAGGATGCGCATCCAGACAACAGCAAAACCAATTGTAGGCAAAACAGCCTCAACCTTCCTCCAATAGCGCGAAGCGCGCTCACTATATCCGCGTGTATCCGATTTGACATCCCGCAATGGCGGTGCTAAATACTCGCGCCCGTTTCGCAGAAAATCTGTGAACACTTTGAGAATTAAATGAAGCGCTACGGCGCGTATTGAATGGATAGGGAAAAGCTGTGGCTAACTCCAAATCAGCACTTAAGCGAATTCGACAGAACGAAACCCGACGTGAGCGCAATCGCCTCATCCGCACCAAGACCCGCACGGCTTGCAAGAAGTTTGACGCTCTTGCCGAAGCTGGCGACAAGAAGGGCGCTGAGGAAGCACTCGCAAACGCAGTTGTTCTGCTGGACCGCGCTGCTTCGAAGGGAATCATCCCTCACAAGCGCGCAGACCGTAAGAAGTCGCGCCTCGCACTTGCGTTCAACAAAATCGGTTAATTTAGCCGTTTAGTTCACGTAGAATTCTTCGTATGGCGGTCCTCGCCGCACGAAGATTTCAAACGTTCCGGTCACTGATCCAGCGATCACGGAATCATCCCGTCCGCTCATGATCGACGCACCGACCAATTCACCTGAAATCGTTCCATCTTGTTCGGGGTTAAACTCGTCGAACTGGATCTGTCCAGTGAAGTACATGCTTTCCACCAAATCGGGACAAGACGCACCTGGCTCAAATTCACCCAATGCTTGGGCTTCGAGTGTGCTGCCCGGTTGGGTAAAGTCCAGTGTGGACCCCGCCGAAGCGTTGAAAACTTCGAAGTAGATGGAGTCGACACCTTGGAAGTTACCGCCTTGCGATTGCATGAACAGACCGACAGAGCCTTGCCGTTCTCGCGCGGTGAGAAAATCGGGTTCAAACGGGAACACCTCACCAAGACAATCCGCATGCTTTTGCACGTCAGATACATCAAACTCACCCGACGAGTCTTCTGCACATGCACTTGCCGTGACGGCCAATGCAATTAGCGTTATGTATGCGCTCGCTTTCATCGGTTGGCATCTTACTGGTGGTTAGCGTCGAACTCCACAGGCGTTCATCGACATGAGTGAAAACGACAAACAGCCCGACGATTCTGGCAATTCCCCGTTCTTTGGCAAGCGGGGCTTGCTGATTTTGGGACTCGTGTTCCTGGCGGTGGTCCTATTGGGTCTGCTGAACAGCCCACTGGTAACCGGCGAGAAGCCGATCCCATATAGTGAGTTCAAGGCCAAGATCAGCGAAGGCAAAATCAAATCGGTCTCGATTTACGACACGCACGCGGTTGGCAAGCCGACCGACGAGGCGCTTGCGACTGACCTGAAACCGACAGCTGACGACGAAATCGAGTTCAAAGCGTGGCGGACCAATATCGTTCCGCAGGACGATTCGCTGGTCGATTTGCTGGACGAGAAGGGCGTGCAGTATGAGGCGTTCGTGACCTCAGGATGTGGTGGCAGCGACTCGATGCTCTTTTGGGTACTACCGTTCATTTTGCTGTTCTTTTTCTGGTCATTCATGTTCCGGAGAATGGGCGCAGGTGGGCCCAACGCGGCCATGGACTTCGGCAAGAGCCGGGCAAAGCTCAACCTCGAAAAAGACAGCAATGTCACGTTTGTGGACGTGGCGGGCTGTGACGAAGCTAAAGAAGAACTCGAAGAAATCGTCCATTTCCTAAAGGAACCTGACAAGTACACACGATTGGGCGGCAAGGTGCCCAAGGGCGTGCTCCTGGTAGGCCCACCGGGCACCGGTAAGACGTTGCTCGCCCGTGCGGTTGCAGGGGAAGCGGATGTCGCGTTCTTCAATCTGTCAGGTTCAGACTTTGTAGAGATGTTTGTCGGTGTCGGGGCTGCGCGCGTGCGCGACTTGTTCGAGCAGGCGAAGAAACATGCGCCATGTATCATCTTCGTCGACGAGCTCGACGCGATCGGAAAGTCGCGTGGACAGGCGATGCAATCCAACGAAGAGCGTGAGCAAACGTTGAATGCACTGCTGGTCGAGATGGACGGCTTTGACGCCAATGCGAGCGTCATCCTTCTGGCCGCAACTAACCGACCCGAAGTCCTCGACCCTGCGTTGTTGCGCCCGGGTCGCTTTGACCGGCAAGTGGTCGTTGACCGTCCGGATATCCGGGGGCGGCACGCCATCCTGAAGATTCATGCGCGTTCGGTGGTGTTGAGTGATTCAGTTGACCTGGAAGCGCTCGCACAGCAGACACCTGGTTTTGTGGGCGCAGACCTGGCGAACGTGGTGAACGAAGCTGCGTTGCTGGCCGCCCGCGCGGGCAAAGACGCAGTCGAACACTCTGATTTCGGCGAAGCAATTGAGCGCGTTATTGCGGGCCTTGAGCGCAAGAGTCGCCGGCTTAACCCGAAAGAAAAGAACATCGTGGCATATCACGAAAGTGGACACGCGATTGTGTCTGGCGCGTTGGAAGGGACCGACGACGTGCAAAAGGTGTCCATCGTTTCCCGCGGCGCAGCTGCTCTAGGTTATACGCTCAATATCCCCCAGGAAGACCGCTTCCTGATGACCAAGGATGAGATGAAAGCCAAGATCTGCGGGCTGCTGGGTGGGCGTGCCGCAGAGGAAATCATCTTCGGCGACATCTCGACTGGGGCATCCAACGACCTTCAGCGCGTCACAGACATGGCACGTCGGATGACCGCTGACTACGGCATGAGCGAGACGTTGGGGAACGTTTCGTACGGCGATGGCGAAAACTACTTAGGTCAGATGGGCGTCTCTAGCCGGCAGTACTCCGAGAAGACCGCCGTCGCGATCGACCAAGAAATACACACATTGATAGATTCGATGTACGATCGAACCCTGGCAATTCTGAATGAGAATAGGGAATTGCTCGTCGAAATGTCTGAGTACCTCAAGGAGAACGAGGTGCTCGAGGGTGAAGATCTGAAGTCGTTTATGGACCGAGTCAAGCCGTTCTCGGATCCTAAGAGCTTCGCCCAATCCGCGGAATAGCGGGCCAAAGCAGGAAGCGAACGGCAATCGGACTCGACGTGGTCGTAGATGTTGTAATCTCAGCAATCTTCGCAGCACTGGTTTTTCTAGGGTGGCGCTCGGGCGCACTACGACAGGTGATTCGTGTCGTGGCGCTCATCGCTGTGGTCATTGCGTCGCCGTTTGTAGCCCAGGTGCTTCGTGAAGCCGTGTTGCTGCAAACTGACCTGGCTGCACCTGTGACCGAAGCAGGCCTACTCTTCGCAGCCGGGACACTCATTTACTTTGGTGTCTCACTGGCGGGTTGGCTTGGGGTCAAAGTGATGCGGGCCGCCTCGGACACGCTGGGCAATATGGATCGCGCCGGCGGGGCAGGGCTTGGCGCCGTGAAGGGCGGCGCAATCGTCTACCTTCTGGTGTTCACAGCGTTGTTTTTGGAGGTACCGCTTCAGGTCGTCGACCCGGACGACAAACTACATATGCGTGATGGGCAGGCGACGATGTTCGTCAAACAATACAATGTGTTGGCCCCATGGCACCTGCCCGAGGTCGACGCATTCCACGACGTTGTGGTCGTTGCACACCTTGTTGAAGAAAACGACAAACACGAGATGATTCGCGACGATGCGGTCGCTTCCGAGGTCTTGCGTGACGAGAAACTCGCCGAGATTTTGGAAGACGAGATGTTGGTGGAGGCCGCAAGAGCGGACCACTTCCACGTTACCTTGGCTGACTCGGAAGCGCGGGCATTGATCAATGACCCAGATTTCCAAGCGAAGGTCGCGCTGGTGGATTGGAAGCGATTTCGGGCGTCTATGGAGTCTGATTCGCCCGAGCCAAAACTAGAAGTCGCAAAAATCTTCCAAGTCCTTGACGACGCAGATCTCAATCTGTAGAAACCCCCGCGTCGCTGGCCGGCGGCACATTTGATGGATGTTTGGCAAGGAGTAGTACCAATGGGGTGTACCAGCTTGTAGGTCGGGTCTGGGAGCAACTTCTCGCAGATGAACGTAGCGCAGTCGTCTTCAAAGGACGAACGCTAGCCGAAGCGAAACGACAGATGATCAAATATTGGTTTGATCATGAAGGGCGTCGCGGAATTGGGCTGGCTGAGTTCCGAGAGCGCTGCCAAATCACGGCAGACGGACAAATCGTCTACCGACCTTAGGACCTTCTCTTTTCAACGACGAATGCCTCGCAAATTGCGGGGCCTTTTTCTTAGTAAGCCGGCTAAGGCTGTCCAAGGCGAGGAAGTTATCCTCGCCTCTTTTTTCTTGGTAAGTCGGGGAAGGGACCTAAGGCGGGGAAGGCCGGAGGTCTACTTGAGTTTGCGCTTGGCGAGCTGGATGTATTGCTTCGCGTTTTTGTTGTTCGGGTCGCGCTTAAGAACTGCTTCCCAAACTTTGATGGCGTCTTGGTAGCGGCCCAAGCGGTAGTAGGATTGGCCGAGGGCAATTCGGTACTGCAATCGTCCGGGTTTCAGCTTCACGGCTTTGCTCTGGTGCTTCACCGCTTTGTCGTACTGTGCGCGGTCGAAGTAGACCTGCCCCAAGCCTGCGTGAATTTTGTGGTTCGAACTATCGGCTTCCAGGGCCGACTCATACAGCTTCTGAGCCTTGCCCAAGTCGCCACGCATGTATGCGTTCTTGGCGGCTGACTCCAACTCTCGAGCCTTCTCGCGATTTCCTGCGTTGGATGGTTCCGCCTTTTGCTCGGGCTTCTCGTTCTTTACGACCTTGGGTGGCTCTTCTTTGGGCTTCTTCTCGGGCTCGACCTTCTCGGGCTCTACGACCGGTTCTTCCACGGCCGTCTCCACGGCCGCAACGGCGCCAGCGTCTGCAGCGCCCATGTCGGCTTGGGCCATCCCGGCGTCGCTGCCTGCGTCTGCTTCAGCTTCGGCCTTCGCGCCTGTGAATCGAGCTTGAAGGTCAGCCGTGTACGTCTTCAGTTCCTCATCTTCAGGGTCCTGCTGGCGTACCCGGCCAAAGCCCGAGCCTGCATCAGGTCACCTTCTTCGTCTTTCTTCTTCGCTTCCGCCGAGGCGACCTCGACGAATTTCTTCCGGCGAGTTTCGTAGCGCTCATCTTCTGGTGCTTCGCGTTCAAGCTCATTCAGGAACGTCAACGCGCTGTTGCCACTTGGTGCAACGATACGTCCGCTGTCGAGCGCCGTATCGAATTTGCGAGCGAGGGCGTCAATATCCGCTTTCGGTTCAGGCTGAGTTTCTTCCGTAGTCTCTTCCATCTTCGGCTCTTCTTCAGAAGGTCCACTGAATTCGAAGTAGAGGAACAACCCGACGAAGCCGACCAATAGGAAGGCCATCAGTCCCATGACGAGCGCTTTGTTGGTCTTCTCGGAGCGTTCGTGATGATGCTCAGCCAGCGAATCTTCCCAGGCCTCTTCAGTGGACTTCGCAAACCATTCATCGCGCTGCAATTCCAAGGTCAGTGAACGTCGCTCACCTGATTCCAGTGCCGAGTGGCGCCCGGAATCGCTTGATTCGTCGGCTTCCGAAGCAGCGTGACGGGCTTCTACAGCTGAAGCCAAGTCGGTGTCCAACACGGTTGCGTCGGCATCCCGCGCTGAAAGTGCTTCATCGGTTACTGGTTTTCGGTCAGGCGCGGTGTCGATTTCACTGGTTGCCGATGCGTTAGCATCCGATTCACCATTTGGTTTCGTTTCGCTCTTTCCGGAAATTTTAGCCGGCTTAAGGATCTCTGCGCGGGATGACTGCTCGCCCAGTCCAGCTTCCGCTTCGGAAGGCTCAGCAAACGGACTTGAACCCATCATTAGGGTCTTCATCTTATCGTCGGCTTCCTCTTCGCGCCGTTTACCTTCGGCTTCCAACGCGGCACCGATATTGCCGACCACCAGAGTCTTTTGCTTGTTGTCCTCGTCCATCAAGGCGGGATCAACGTGCACGCCAGGGGCAACGCCAGCTTGCTCTCCCTTCTTTGGCGTCGCTTTGGCGGCCTTATGCTGTGCGGTAGAGTCGCGCTTTTCTTCCATTTCCTTGAGGCCAGGGACCGCACTTCGGTCGACGCTGCTCATCTCGATGGTCTGGAAGATATCGTCGTCGATCTGTTTTTCGGCCCGTTCGATGGCTGGTGCAACCTCGTCTGGTGACGAATCGATCAGGTTCGACAAAGCTGCCACAATCGCTGCAGGAGCTTGGAAACGGGCGTCAGGGTCCTTGGCCAGCATCATCTCGACGATGTGGTCCAAGTCTTTGTGAACCTTCCCACCGCCACGGGCGATAGAGACTTTCACAGGCTGTTCGTGCTGGTGTTGTCGAAGCACCTCAGCGCCCCGCGCATCCACGAATGGGGGCTTGCCGATGATCATTTCGTAGAGCAGCACACCTAAGGCGTAGACGGCGCTGCGTAGGTCAGACGCGGAACTGTTCTCGGCCAGCTCGGGCGCCATATAAGCGACGTATCCCACGAAAGGTGGCTCATCCTGCGAGAGCACCTGCATGGGATTTTCCACCCACTGCGCATCTTCAGAATACCACTCAGCCAGCTGCACTTTGCCGTTGGCCATGTCGGTGACGAAGATCGAACCCGGGTGCAAACCGTGGTGTGCGACACCATGACCCGCGAGCCAATCAATAATCCGGGCGACATTGCACGCGATGCGAACCGCTGTCTGCCAGTCCATCCGCTGTCGCTCTTGAAGGAGGGCACGGATGCTCGGCCCAGCTGGTGCAGTTTCGCAAACAAATGGGATGTCGCTCTCGAAGTTCACACGCAAAAGCGCACTGAGCTCTGCTGGGAGGGGATTGCCCACTTTTGCGCGCGCAGTTTCGACCAGACGCCGCGCTTCTTTCGACGGGGTAAACTGGCGATTAAACACGGTGACGTAGACACCGCGTTTGGTGTCGATGAGCCGGCCTTCATAGCGCTCACCCATTCGGTCGCCGTAATCGAGCCGCTCGAGCTTGACGATATCCGAGAGCGTTTGGCCGACCAGTTCGCCACCGGGGGCCTGAGCCTCGAGCTTGGAGCCATCCTTCGGGCAGAAGGTTTCGGTTCCAGAGTAGGTTGTTCCACAAACGGGGCAGACTTTCACTTCGAGTCTCCGACCAGGCGAGGCGACAATTCGCTTCGCCAACACATCCATTCAATCATCAAAAATCAAACGCTCTCGCGCGCGCGGCAGCATAGCGAATCGATTGCGCATTGTTAAGCGCCGATTGACGTGCTAAATCGCCCCCCTTGACCCCTAATTTCAAGAGATAGTGCGGATGAGCCTCGTAGAAGACCTAAGCCCAAACCTGACCGGAAAACAACGGCGTCATCTCCGATCGCTCGGACACCCCCTCAAACCCATCGTTCAGGTCGGTCAAAAAGGCGTGTCCGATGGACTCGTTGAGAACCTTGAACAGGCCCTTCTTGATCATGAATTGGTGAAGGTCAAAGTTCACGATTCTGATGAAATGGAGGCCGTGGCGCAGGAGCTCCACGCCCGCACCAATGCTCAACTTGCGCAGAAGATTGGCAAGATCCTGCTCTTCTACAAACCGCATCCCAAAGAGCCAACCATCCGTCTGCCAAAGGCCACCGACGAATGATGATCATGGAAATGAATCCGGACCATCCGCAACCGCGGAAGGTCGAACGGATTCATGAGATCCTCTTGGATGGGGGAATCATCGCGTATCCCACGGACAGCGTGTACGGGATCGGCTGCGATATCTTCAACCGGAAGGCCGTCGACCGATTGAATAAGCTTGTTTCCGAGATCAAGCGGTCCAAGAAACACTCCCTTTCGTTCATCTGCCCGGATTTGTCGGACATCGCGCGGTACGCGTACATCAACGACAACGCCTACCGCATCATGCGGCGGCTTCTACCAGGACCGTACACTTTCGTGCTCGAAGCGACGAAACAGGTTCCGAAGCTGATGTTAGAGAAGCGAAAGACCGTCGGTATCCGTGTTCCGGACAACCAGATTCCGCTCGAAATCGTGCGAGTTCTGGGAAACCCCATCGCCACAACCAGTGCGACGGATGGGGACACACTCATCCCTGACCCTTGGACGATCAAGGACCTCTACGGCCATGCCTTGGATGCGATCATTGATGGTGGTTATCTCTTTCCAGAGCCATCGACCGTGATCGATTTCACGGACGACTATCCCGTCATTTTGCGGCAGGGCAAGGGCTCGACCGAAGAGTTCGACTTCGTTGAGCAGGCTTAGGGCTTTTCCACAACAATCAGGCAGTTTGAGTCGGGTAGGTCGACCGTATCTCCGGCAACGTCCTTGTAGATGACTTTGTCGGCCAGTGCCGTTTTGTAGCCTTCCTGTAGGTACGAGCGGATGTCGCCTGGCAGGTCGACGATCTTGGCTTGAGGACTGCATAGCCAAGCCCGGATGCTGTCGCAGTACTCCTCGTATGGAAGCACGCCGTATTGCTCGCGTACTTCGTACGGGAAGCTCGCCGGGCCCCATGTGTAGCAATACAAAAACTCCATAGCGTCCGGCGCGGACAGACGCACTACGGTGTCATTCAGCCATTCGCCTAGAATCTGTCTGCCCTCGAACTGCTCAGCGAAGAGACGGAAGAAATCTGGGCCGTCGGGGTCGATGAATTCGATGATTCGTGGCTCATCTTCGGGCATGATCCCGTCACGAATCAGGATTCGGCCACCTGGCTTGAGGACATTGTAGCAAGAACGAAGAAGGTCGCGGACGGACTCCAATCTGAATTTCCGTTTTTCGCTCACCGCAAACTCCACGTAGGAGTAGATTTCATGCAGCACTGAGCACAGCACGATCGTGTCGACGCTGTCCGTCTCGAAGTGTTTTGGAAGGTCGAAGGCGTCCGCCTCAACCACCTCCCACTTTTTACGCTCGAGCTCTTTTCGCTGGTTGAGAGCCTCGACCACCATCGCGCTGACATCAACGCCAACGACCCGCGAACTCGGAAATCGAGACTCCAACAGGTCCAGAACAACCCCACCACCAGGACCGATCTCAAGAATCAGGCCCTCGCATGCGTAGTCCAGCATGCGTTCTTTGTCGGACCGCGCGGCATTCATCGTCGCGAGGTAGCTCGATTCATTGGCCAGGCGGTCGAACTCGTCCTTTCGAAGACCGTAGAGGTCACACAACGTCTTTAGCGTACTGTGGAAGGCAGCGGTGGAACGCTGTTCGTATTTCACCAACAGCGTGATCAGCGCCTCGGCCTCTTCGCTGGTCGCAAAATTCATCGCCAACGCCGTGCGTCCACCAATGCTGACTTCAAGAGTTCCAAGAAGGTGATTTAGGGCGTCGACACCCACCTCTCCGCGGAACACTTCATCGATATCGAACCGGTTGAGAACCGTCTCCAAAAGCCGCAGTCGGTAACGATTTGTGGGGCTTTGGGTGCGCTGTTCGAACGCCTCGACCATGAATTCGAACGACACATCAAAGGGATGGGTGTGGTCGATGTCGCGGCTGTCTCGGGCGGCATTCATCGCCAGCCCTAGGAGTTTCATTTGCGCCAGCGGCGTGAGCTCAGACGTGGCGACCTCGCAGTACCAGAGCTGCGCGCGGCAGAACGTATTGCAGAAATGTCCCAACGCTTCTGCGTCGATTCCACGGACGGCGGCGACGACGGTCTCGGTGGGTTCGCCACGTGAAATGCGGTCGCGTCGCAATCGGCAGAGTCGGTCCCAGAGCCATTGCCGATGCATCTCGAGGAGTTCTTGTTCGTCCTCCGTCTCGATCTTGGAGACATCGAATTGGTCGAGTTCTGCAACTGTAGATTGGGTCCCCGAGCCTTTGCCCATGCGCCGAAGCAGGTTCTCTAGTGCAACCAACTCAAATCGCAGTTCGTCCGTGAAGAGACCCTCGCGGACGGCAGCAGTATCCACGACGTTGACGATATGAAGCATATCGACCAGCAGGTCGACCGCCTCGCTGGGCGTGATGATGAGCTGGGCCGCCAAGGGTTCGCGCATCGCTCGTAAGAAATCCACATATCCAGCGAACACTGATAGTGGGCTCTCGCCGCGTATTGACTGGCCGACCGTGCCATGGAACCGGATCAATTGGACGACGATTTCCGTGTAGAGCGGGTTGGCGCGAATGCGGGGAAATCGGCGCAGACCGTCGTTTTCCTGCACGATCGCGGCCGACGCTTCATTGTGGACTGTGAGGTCGGCTCCACCTTCAATCCAGCGCTCGCGTTGAGCTAGACTGCCGCCTTTCGAGAAATCCAAAAAGAGCAGGGCGCAACGAATCAGGGGAAGCATGTCGTGCGCACGTACATTGTCGATGACGGCGACTTCGGCCCCAAATGCTGGCGCGGAAAGTGCGTCATCGAGCTGGAATCGTCGGATGTCGTTTCGTTCAAGTCCCAGGAGTTTGCGGGCAAGCGTGCGATCCACCAGGTGTTCCAGCAGCGGCATCGGCTTTTCGGACAGAATCGCCTCGTGCTCAACGCTTGAGGTGCGTGCCGTTCGTAGCCCCATCAATTCAGGGAACGTTTCAAGCACAGCCTCCGACACTTCATTTCGAGTGCGCAGACAATCCAGCGCGGCGATCATGGACTCCGTCGACTGCATCATCGAAGACGCGAGGTGGTCGAGGCTCTCGATATCGAGCCGCTCGATCTCCATAACGCGCCACAGCACCTCACCCAAAAATTGTTCCGCGGTCATTTTGGGATTTGCGGACACCAGGTGAGGCAACACATCCCGTAGAGCGGGGTGGGTGAGGCCTGCCTCGTTCACGATCTTGGGCCATTCATGTGGACGCTTGTCGACCAGCTCGTCGATGCGCTGATGCCACGCAAATCCGCGGCAAAGCAGCATGAGGTCATGACGCCCACCCATCGCGTTCGCTGCTGCATACCAGAGATGAACGTTTTCATCGTCCGGATCGGCGCCGATCACCGCACAGAATTGTTGGAACGGAGTCTTCACGAAATCTATTCGATTGAGAGAGACCCAGCGTAGCGCAAAACCAAGCAATTCGTCTACGCGCACCAAGACCAAGACGCGCCAAAAATGGCGCGCCGAAGTGGTTAAATTTTAATGGGAATGGGTGCTACGACTTGGGGGCCCAAGCAGTGCAGTTGCCGGCGGCGGCGATGGGGCCTTTGACGACGCTGCAAGTTCCGCAGGGTTCGCCAGCTACGAAAAGGCTGCAGTTTCCGCAGTTCTTCGCAGGGTCAGTGCTTTTGTCGACATACTTGAGGCTGTTTCGAGTCGCTTTTTCCGCGTCCGTCAGGCCAGAGACGTCTGTGCAGCCAGCCGCGGCTTTGTCACCGCCACCTGCGGCTCCACCTTTCTCACCGCCTGCCGATTCCTTCGGTTTGCAGGCCATGACGAGGCTTGCGCTCAATGCCACGCCACCTAGCGCAGCTGCGCGTTCCAAGAATGCGCGTCGTGTCAGTTCTTTCGATTCCATTGGTGCTCCTTTGTTGTCAGACGGGGTTCCTCACCGTCAATAACAGTGCGTAGTGTTGGTGTTCAGCGCGCAGTCTGCAACTTTTTTTAACCCACGCACTAATTTGGCTGCGCGCGCCAGATTTTCGTCGCAGGGATGCGTTCCAAAACGCCATCACCAAACCGTTCGTATAGCTCTAGCTCAGGCATGTGTACGTATCCGATGTGACAACCACAGTTCGTATTGGTGCAGGCGCTTGGCTGGAGTTTCGCCGCAAAATTATCATCGTAGATCGAGCCGATCTCCTGATCGATGAAGTGACATCTGCGGGCGATTCCCTCGCCGTCCACCGTGAAAGCCGTATGACCTGCGCGGCAGCCTCTGCCCAAACTTGGATGGCGTTTGGTGTTGAATCGGAACAGCGGATCAATCTCCTCAAATTTCTGGATATCCTCAGCCGAATAGTAGTTATTCTGCCGTTTGTAGGCATTTATCCAGACATACACATCATCGGGGATGGCCTTACGCAGCGCGACGATCTCGTCGTAGGCATCGGTGAAACCGACACAACCGACGCTGTAAGTTACGCCCATCTCGCTCAAGGTTTCGCAACGTCGCACAAACGCATCCAATGTCGTTTGTGTGGGGTGATAGGTGGTCCAGAGCCGCACCGCATCCAAATCGCATTCGGCCAGAAATTCCGGGTTAAATGAAAGATTGGTCTGCGCCGCCACGCGTTTGACGTTGTCGGCATGGGATAGGGCGACAAAAGCCTGCTGATAGTGCTTGCGGATCAGCGCCTCGCCCCATGGCGTAAAGAGAATCCCCATCGACTGTGAGCGAGTTGTGGCCCATTCCGTGAATCGCTGCAGTTTTGCGGCGTCATCGGCGAGCTCATCGCGAGTGTTCTTGGTCTTCGCGAACGGACAGTAGTCACACGCGTAGTTGCAACTAGACAGCGGTCCCCGATACAGAATGCTCCAGTCGAAGCTCGTCATCGCAGTTCGAACTCCTCTCCCAACGCAACGACGTTCTCAGAATACAACCAGGGGCCAATCGCGTCCGAGAGTTCGACCCCGGCATCCGTGAGCGTCAGATGGCCGTCCGTCTTGTCCGCCAGGCGAAGCTCAAGCAGCTGCACCAATTGCGGGAAGTCATCCATGGGTTGCGAGCGGAATCGACCGGCATATTCGGAGTCCTGAAGCCCTTCGTGACTAAGCAGCGACAGCAAAATGTAGCGACGCTTGCGCTCACCTTGATCGAGTTCAAAGCCGTATGAAACCTGGGCGAAGTCAGCTTCTGTGCGATCGTTGTAGGCGTGCAAGATGTCTAGGACACCGCGTCGACCAACCGCGTATTCAGACGAATAGTGCAGGGCGTCGGTATAGGAACGCGCTCCGGCACCAAGTCCGACCATGCCGTCTTCCTGGCAACGATACACAGGCCCGGCGACTTCTTGGGCTCCCGTGCGTCGGAACATGCGCATTGTGACTTGCTCGTAGCCGTGAGCCAAGAGGTAGTCGCGACCGTATCGATACAGCAGTCGCCGCTCGTCGTCCCATGCACGTTTGGAGTTACCCAAGCCCGTCAGCGGTCGAACGTAGAGCGGATACAGGAACAGTTCCTCAGGTTCGAACTTCAACGCCGTCTGGATCGACTCGAGCCAGGTTTCAGGCGTCTGATTTTCGATCCCATAGATGAGGTCGATGTTTCGGCGTGTGAAGCCCGCCATCGAAATCGCGTCCAATGCACCAAGTGCCACATCCAGCTTCTGTGGCCTTCGTAGCGATTTGGTCTCCGATTCGATGAAGCTCTGTACTCCGATACTCACGCGGTCGACCCCGAATTCCTTCAGCATCGTCAGCTTCGCGGGCGTGACGGTCTCGGGAGATGTCTCGCACGCAACCGGCACCGAATGCGGGTCTGCCCCCATTTCAAGGATCGTGTCCAAGAAGGTGCGAAGGTCGGCTTGCGACAACTGCGTTGGCGTTCCGCCGCCAATCGCGATGCGTGAGTACTTCGCGTCTGGAAGCGCTTCGCGTGTCGCTTTTGCATGACGTTGAAACGCCTGAACGTAGCCTGATGACACATCGTCCTTAGGCTTCGCCGACGTAAAGAGGTTACAGAATCCGCAACGCATCTCGCAGAACGGAACGTGGGCATAAAGGAACAGAGCACTCTGGTCCTCGTCCTTCCAAACGTCAGCAAGGGGGCGAGGCTCCAGCATTCGATACGCCGTCTTGTGCGGGTACGAATAGACGTAGGATTGGTAGGCGCCTTCTTCCAAAAATTGCGCGAGCGAACTCATCTCAAAAACCCGTGGGCATAAGGGACATGCGTAACTGTGGGGTGCGCGAGCCGGTGGCCCGAGAACCCATCTTCGCCGTAGGCTGTCCCGTGGTCGGCGCAGATTACAAAGAATGTCGGACGTTGTCGCTTGCCGAATGCCTCCAACAGAATTGGCAGCTGCGCGTCGACGTAGCGCAGCGCGGCAGCGTGGGACTCAATGGTGTCGTCCTCGGCGCCCTCTAGATAGCAGCGATTCGGTTGATGCAACGCCGAGACGTTGATGAACATGAACGTCAGGTCCGCTCGTTCATCCAGGACTTGAGCGCATTGCTCGAACTGGTTCCGCGCGGAATCCGGGTCCGTGACACCCACTTCGGTCGACCAATAGGCATCGTCGAACAAACCAGGAAACACGCAGCCCAACGCAGTCTGTTGGTTGAAGAAGCCCACACCACCCATGCAATAGGAGTAATAGCCGGCGTCTCTTAGGCCCGAGACAATGTCAGGAGTGTCGAACACCGCGGTTTTCGAGGCCGTCGTTTCGCTGCCAGCAAATCGAGCGGCAAACAGGCGTGGATGCCTTCCGGGTTTGGCCGGCGTTGGTAGGAAACCTGCGAAGAACGCCTGATGGGCGGCATAGGTGAACGTGCCCGGGCTATGGCGAAGCTCCCACTCGCCCACCACGCCTTCGAAGTTAGGTGTTCGTCCCTCGGCTAACTCCGTCGATGCAACGTCCCAACGCAGCGTGTCCAATGTCATGAACAAGATATCGTGGGTCCCCACAACGGCTTTCATATCGACATCATTCACTTAAAGCAGCTCCCAAAGGCCTTCAATCGTCTCAATCGTGAAATGGTCATCCGCGTGACGTTCACGTCCCAGAGACACCCAACACGCCTGCCAACCCGCGTTCATCGCGCCTTGAATGTCGTGTTGGAAATTATCTCCGATGTAGATCGTCTTGGTAGGGTCAAAGCCAGACCCTTCGATAACCGCGTCGAAGACACGCCGGTCAGGCTTCCATGCACCGACCTCTTCAGAAACATAGACGTGGTCACCGAACACAAGATCGAATCCGCTGGCTGTAAGTTTGCCGCGCTGCGTTCTGCTGCCGCCGTTGGTCAGGCACGCGATTGGGTAGCTTTCGGCGACCTTTCTAACCAATGTCAAACGGTCTTCATTCGGCTTGAAGAACGACGGAAACGTCGACAGAAACTCGGCCTGACAGGTCTTAGGTTCTTCGCCAATTTGAGGGGCGAACCAGGCAAAGAAGTCCTCGCGAGTGGTGTAGCCGTTGTCATCTTTCTGGATGGCTGCGTCGACCAGATCATGGTCGTCCACTTTGTTGTTTAGATACGCACGGAACGCCGCCGACCGGTCCAAGAGCGTGTTATCCAGGTCGAACACCACCGCGCTAAACATCGACCGCTCCTTGAGCCTGGCGTTCGTAGGTTGTGAGCCCGTCGCCATCAAACACGCCCGGCAACAGGTCACCGAATGCGTTGTTCTCCAATACCCATGCGTGTTTCAGCGTTGGGTCTAGCGCGATGTCGACGCCACCAACGCGCGCTGTGTTGAATGCCTGTGTTGCATCCACCGCCAACTTCGAAAGCATTGGCCAAACCGTCGTCTCAGCCTTGAACGCCTCAAAATCACCACGGTCATTGCCCAGGTGTAGATTGGTCAACGGGCCTTTGGACGTGCGCATCACTGCATGGGATGCCTGTCCATCAATCGCCACCACACGCAGGTCAAATGTCCGTCCTCGGAACGTGGCCTTGGGCACCCACGCCTGCGCAAAAGCTTGTTGCGCCGCCAATCCTTCAATCAATCGCCGAACGTCGTCGTTACTGCGGTAGTGGCTGATGCGAAGGTTGTTGAACATGCCATCGGACGTCATCTCGACCGACGTCGTGGCCTCGACACGATTGCGGTTCATGCGCACCGCGACTACCCCCGAGGCGCTTGACCCGTACCGAAGCTTCACAAAAGCCCGAGTGGTTTCGTGCTCGCCCATCAAGTCCCGCAATTGCTCGAAACTCTCGACAGGCCCAAACACGGTGGGGTGGGGCACCTTATGCGCTGACAGTTTTTCGGCCATCGCTAGTTTGTCGAACATCGCCACGATGGAATCTGGCGCGTTCAGGTAGGCCGCGTCCGGAAACTCCGAAAGGACTTGCCTGAAACCCTCAAACCAAAGGTCCGTGTCACGCAGCTCGCCGTGGGCCAGCGGCTCAGGCTCCGCAACGCTCTGCACCTGCGCACCAAACGACATCAACGCCTGCGCAACACCAGCATCCTCGCCCGGTGAGCCAATCTTGACCCACGTGGCTTCAGCTGCCGCTGCGCAGAACGCGCGGTTGTCCGCAATGGTCTCGGCCCAAGAAAAAACGCGGGGAACGATGCCCCGCGCTTCCAGTGCCTCAACCATGTATCGGCAGCGCCGATTGTCTGGATTGGCGAGTATGACGAACATTTTACTCGGAGACGGATACGTACCGGTCTTCTGGATCGTCGGCTTCTTGTTGGTCAGATGCATCAACTGGAATGCCCAATGACTTCAGCTTATCGACCCAATCGTCCGAGACGTAGTGGTAGTGAATGTCCAACTTGTCGAGCTCTTTGACCTTTGGATTGTTGAACAACGCTTCGGCGCCTTTGTCGCTCAGCGTTCCCATCGACAGGTCCAAGACCTTGATCTTGTCCATGACGGTGGTGCTGGAATCACTGACCTCGGCTGATTCCGAACCCAGAAGGGTCAACAGGTCGGCTTCGGTAAGGACCGGCACACCCAGTGACTTAGCCTTTTCGAGCTTCGAGCCCGCTTTCTCGCCCGCAACCAAGTAGTCCGTGTTCTTCGATACGGAACTTGCGACGTTTGCGCCCATTGCTTCGAGCTGCTTTTTGGCGTCGGAACGCTTCATATTGTGCAGCGTACCCGTAAGGACGAAGGACTTGCCTTCAACCTGTACGCTTCCAACATCCGCGCGCTCCGCGACCGCCAGTGCTTCTGCAATCTCATCGGCAATCTCTGAGTCCCGAAGGCCCAGGTATTTGAGATTTGGCCACTTATTACCTTCGAAGATCGGACGAAGGTCGTGGGTGGTCGCCTCGAATCCATACCATTCGCTGCCGAGCCACAATTCAAGGTGCTCAAGGGCAGGCAGGTCGGCCTTGATGACATCGCGGATGACCTCGGTCGGAAGACCGCCGGTCTCGATGCCCAGGTGCTTGAGCTTGTCGTGCTTAACGTTGTTGAACCCAAGACCCATGCCGCCTCGGACACGGAACGTTTCCAGGTTCGGGAACGCGTTCACGAGCGGTCCAACATCGCTTTGCTCAATCCACGAGATTTCGTTCTCCTCGTAAGTGATATCGCCAAGGAACAGCGCCTCAAGCTTGGGGAACTTGTCCTTGTGCTCAAGCAGCTTTTCTAGCGTTTCATCAACGCCACCGCCCTCGAAGTCCCAGATGCCGATGACAAATCCCGTCACGTCTTTTGCGTTTGGGTCGTTTGCGAACTTCTCAATCTTATCGGCGAGCGACGCGCCATCGTCGTATTCGTCGTAGTCGAGTCGCAGTCGATAGGTCACGCCGCCGACATTCTTGATGCCTTCCTCAGCGTTAAAGTCCTCGACAGGCTTGCCGTTAAATTCAGTAAGGTTGTAGCCGATCGTCATGGGTGCCTCCCAGGTCGATGAAGTTTCGTGTTTTTGATGTGCAGGTGTTGAGTTGCGGATGCTGTCACGGCATCCAAAACCCGTCAATCGACGACTTGGCGACGCTGGCTATTCTGCGGATTCTGCAGACTTAAGCTGCACCTTCAAACCCTTGGCAGCCAAGGCGTAGCCGCCATCTCCGCCATCCACAAAATGCACATGGTTCTGGTCGTACTCAAAGACGAGGCAGGTCATCAGTGCACTGCTCGAAGCATGGATCCCATAGGCGACATGTCCGGCCTGGTGTTCAGCCTCAAGCTGCGCTCTCAGCTGCTCTTCGACGTCTGGTGGGGTGTCCAATACCATTCGTAAACAGTCGTCGAACTTCCGGAAATCTGTGTTTGCGACAACCTGATCTTTGTAGGTCGCGCCGTCAAACCCAGCAGCCTTCTTGCCAGCCTTCATCAGTTCGCTTCCCAGCTTGGACTGCGCGACTGCCTTCGCCTTGTGCAGGTTCATTTTTGCGCCCGACGGCTTGCCCGTGACGATTTTTGCCTCAGCATCGAAGGCGTCAACGTTATCCGCCAGCGTGATTGAGGCATCGACCGGGCTGATATCGGCCGACTTCGCAATCGACTCGAGCTCCGCCAGAACGCGTTGGTAGGTCTTCGCCTTCTCGCCTTCGTCTTCGGCGAGGGCGACCACCAGGATGCTGAGCATGTTGCCATTACGGCTTTGGATGGGGTTCCATCGGCATTGCAGGCCGTCCAGATTAGGCTCCGGCGTGCTGTCGTTTGGCACCTGCGCGTACTTCTTTCCGCGCTCCTCGTCCTTAATCCAATTGTCTGCGATACCCAGACCTCCGCCCGAGAACATCGCGAGCTGTACACCATCGGAGGCCGCGTACTTTGCGATTCGGACGGAATGCCCTTCTTCATGTAGGTCCTTAATCGGCACCAGTCCCACGCGCAATCCAAGGCCATAGGCAGCTTCTGCGCGTCGCGATAGGCCCACGAGCGCCTCAACGACCTTGTCCTTTACAGATGGCGGCAGGAGCAACGTGGCGCCGTCTCCGCCAAACACGTACGGGATGGACACGCGGTCCACCGCATTTAGCGCGGCGACGATAGAGCTTGCCCCCAAGACGTTTACTTCCTTGTATCGTCCAGCTTCGATGGCCTTTGTAGATCCCCGGACATCCGTAATCACGACGAACCAGGAATCTGGAACCTCGGTATAATGGCGAAAGTCCGCGACGTCTTCGAACGAGTCGATCGCGGCCAAATCCCGATAGAAACTGTCCATGCTGCGTCCCCTGCAAGCAAAAAGGCGAGCCCATTGGACTCGCCTTCGCGATTTGAATCAAGTGATGTTTTCTAGCCGTCGCAAGCGCAGCCAGGCTCCGCCGTGCAACTCTCGCTGGCGTCGATGCAGGTGTCGCCACACGCTTTGCCGATCGTGCAGACACGGCAGCACTCAATGGGCTCGTCAGCAGGTGGTGATGCGTTCACGACCCAAGGTTGCGCTTCGCAGGTGTGCGAGAAGATCCCCTCGGCAGGCGGGTTGCACTCTAGCGCGCGTGCTGGAACCGGAACGTGAAGGACGACATCGTCGCCGTACTTCGCGCGGCAGAAGCCTTTCGGGTCAGCTGCATTCTGAATCAGGTCGTTGCCTGTGATATCGCAGGTGACCATCGTCTTGCTTGGTTCGCCGCTGTCCTCGACACCGATGTCGACGTAGCTGCAGCCCGTTGGAAGCCCTTCGGGGTTATCCCAGGTACCCAATTCGAACCCACGGAAGGTAACCGCGTCTTCGCCGGCTTGCTCACGTTGAGCCGAAAGGGGAGGGACCATCGCGAAACCGAGGTCAGCATCGGGTGCGCCAGCTACACCACAGCCGCATTCGCCAAGGCGCATAGCCGCAGCACAGATTTGTGGGTCGGATGCGCGCCACTCGGTTCCGAAGATGTCCGCGACCAACATGCAGCCACGGATGAATTCGTTTTCAAAGCCAAGGCTTTCGCCGTAGTTCGTGCTCTCGACACGACGCAGGCACTGTTGCACGAGGTCGCTCGCCGCTGCGTTCGAGTTGAAACCGATACGCATGCGGAAGAACTCTTCCGTAATCTCGTTCCCAAGGACGTCAGGGCAGGTGCCAGAGTCACACGCTGGAACTGGACCCGGGATGTCTTTGTGCCACGAGGTGAAGACGCATGAGCCGACAACGTCATCCGCCATGTCTTCCAACAGGAAGAGTTGGTCGTCGTTGAGCTCAGGCGCGAGCGGCGTGTCACCCGGAATCCCGAAGATCTGGCCGCGCTCTTCAAGGTTTTCACCGAACTCGTCGGGGACTTGCACCACCGCGAAATACTCGCAGTATTCCTGGCCGCGATCGTCGCGTCCGTTGGTATTCACGCCTTCGACGTCACCACACGGCCAGCGAACGAAATCTTCCAAGAAGCGAGGCTTACCGGTTTGCAGGATGTCTGCTTGGCGAAGCTCGCATGCTTCAAGGCGTTCGACGTCAGGCGTGTCGCCCTTGCCGTTGTTCGCGTTGTTTGTCGTATCGTTATTCGTGCCGTTGTTTGCCGAATCATCGCTTCCTGAGCACCCAGGGGCGACAGCAAGCATTAGGGCAGCGGCAATTGCTCCAGATTTCCAATTCATAATTACTCCAGCCCTTGGCCAATCAACTGGCAGGTAGTGGGATCAAAACGTGCGTCCGATGGTGCGTCGATTGTGTCGTCAGCCATCGTCTGGGCGAATTCGAAGACGTGACGCTCACGCGCCGAATCTCGAAGTGACGAGACGAAAACCATCACGTCGTTCATGTATTCTTGTTGGTCACGCGCTTCGCAGGCATCGACGTACGCATCGACAACAGCAGTGCTGGTCTGAAGCGTGTTGTCTTCCTGCAGATTTGCGAGCAGTTCAGCTGCAGCCGACCCTTGTGCAGGATTGGCGGCCTCAAGATTCGCAATAAATCCAGCCGTGATATTTGCGCCCGTGAGCGCGCCGGCAGGACCGCATGCGCAGCCTGGTGCCTGGTTGCACGTGGCGTCAGCTGAGATACAAGTGTCGCCACAAGCTTGGCCCGACGAACACGTGCGGCAGCACGCGGAGTCGTCGACAGCTGGCGCAAAATCAAGCAACGCACATCGCTCAGGATTCAACGCAGGCCGCGTGAACTGAACCATCAACACGTCGCGGATGAACTCATCACCAACCACATCCGAGAGCTTGCTGACATAATCGTTGTCGGCGAATGCACGCTCAGGGTAGGTCATGCGGAAAATCGTGTCCGCTTTGCCCGTGCCCGGAACTTCCTGACCGATCTCAGCAATCGCAGCCTGATAAGCCGCTTCGGTGGTCGAGATGCCACCGAATCCTTTCAACTCTGGGTCAAGCAGCAGGTCGAAGTTGACCCGTCGAATCTCGGAGTTTTCGAAGTCGGAGCCGTTGTCCAAGTTAACTTCGACGGAGCAGAAGAGAGGACGCAGGATTTCCTTTACGTCTCCAGCTGCGACCGCGTTGGTGAGGCGAACCTCGTTCCAACGGCGCGTGCTGCTCTTGACCAGCGACTCAAGGCTTGATGCGCTTGATGCGCGGGAGCCAAGGTCTTCGCTTCCGTTAACCAAATCGGACGAGCCTGGCGTCGTGTGGTGTCCTTCCCAGTGAACCCACGGCGTGTCGAGCTCTTTGAACACAAGTCCGCCGCCGGTGTGGCATGCCGCACAACGTTGGTTTGCGCCCGGTTGAACAAAGTCGTTTGAGTCGCCATGGAATTCGAACTCGCCGCCTTCGAGCGTGTAGTAGTTGTAGACGCCCACTGTCTCGTCGAATGCCATGATTTCCACATTCGGTGAGGTGGGGCGGTCAACCGTTACGCCGAAGAGTGAGAAGAACAGGTCTTCTTCTTTTCGTTCGTCACACTTGCGCGTCACAACTGCACGATAGCTGGTAGGTTCGTTCAGAATCTGAGCGGTCTCGGAGACAACCCAGGTCCGGATTCCGGCTTTTGGGCCGCTGTCGCAGCCTTCCGAATCGACCTCGCGAAGACGGGCCATCAACTCACCGTAGCTTGTTGGGCAATCGCCTTCTTCGCCTGAGCGAAGAACTTTCCGCGCAATTGGGTCACCAAGGGTGGTGAAATCCACATCGCGGAAAGCTGCATTTCCGACATCACAGACCAAACGGCCGGTGTCGTCACCCTTACCGTTGTTTCCATTATTTGCGTTGTTTGCGTTGTTACCGCTCGAGTCAGAGTCGCTCGAACACGAGAACATCGCGACAGATAGGGCCGCTACGCCCATCGCTCGCCATTTCATGAAACCGCTCCTTAAAACACTCTGGGGAGTGCCGATTCATCCAATTTTGTGGGGCACCGTGAACCATGCCACAGAAGCCCAAATAGCGCAACGATCTGGCGGTTTTGCTGCGGATTCGGTGGGTTAGTTGATGATGGTGAACTCGACCCGGCGGTTTCGCTCCCGACCCTGCCGTGTGTCATTGTCTGCGATGGGCCGGTCCTCACCGTAGCCTTTGGATTGGAGGCGTTCTGGTTCGATGCCCTCGCTAATCAAGAACTTACGCACCGCATCGGCGCGTCGCTGACTGAGCTTCAAGTTCTTTTCGTCGTTGCCACGACTGTCGGTGTGTCCTTCCACCCGAAGCTTCTTGATTTGCGAATTCGCTTTCAGGAACTTCGCGATTTCTTCCAAGATGTTGAAACTACGCGACTGAATCTGATCTGAACCCGAACCAAAGTAGATCTTGTCGACGATCACGAGCTTGTCCGTGGTCATCGTGACCTTCGCACCTTTCTCGTCCGGACATCCGTCTTCGTCCTGATAATCGTTGAACGTCTCACGCTGACTTGGGCAGTTGTCCCGTGAGTCTGGGATGCCGTCGCCATCGTTGTCGTCGTCGGGGCAGCCGTCTTCGTCGCGGAAGCCGTCCATGTCTTCCAGTTTGTTCGGACACCGGTCCTGCGCATCTGGAACGCCGTCGAAGTCATTGTCTGGGTCCGGACAGCCGTCATCATCATCGAAGTTGTCCTTGTCCTCGGCTTCATCCGGGCAACGGTCGTCTTCGTCCAGGATTCCGTCGCCATCGCGGTCTTGTTCCGGGCAACCGTTGTCTGCAGCGCTTCCAGCGGCCTCAGGGCATCGGTCTTCGTCGTCGTTTACACCGTCACCATCGTTGTCTTCTTCGGGGCAGCCATCGGCGTCCTGGTAACCATCGACGTCCTCAGCGCGGTCTGGGCAGTTGTCCTCTCGGTCTGGGATGCCATCACCATCGCGGTCGTCGTCTGGACATCCATCGGTGTCGTTGTCGCCATCGATATCTTCCGGCTGGTCGGGGCAGTCGTCGAAGTTGTCCTTGATGCCGTCGTTGTCGGAATCGTCTGCGGGCGGGGAGTAACCAAAGGCAATCAACGCGCGCCAATCGGGCGATCCAACGCCGTTTGAGACGCCGGCACCACCGCCGAGGTTCATCGTGACGCCCATGGGGAAATCGAACTGGAATCCGCCGAGCGCTTCGATGGGCTCGCCGTTTCCGTTGCTATCTGCTCCGCCAACTTCCATCGTTCCGAAGATATCGCCGTAGATGCGAATCGCATCGATTCCGGTCGGGATGAGCATCGCAAACCCCCAGCGCATAGCGCTATCGGAGGTGTAGTTGAAGATTTCGCGTTCTGGGCGGACCTGGTAGCCGACGTTTGCAGCTACGACGAAGCCGACTTCATGGGACCAATCGAGGGCGAGCCGTGGCTCGACGCGAAACGCATCATCGGAGTTGAAAGATTTGGTGTCTCCACTGGGGATGTAGGTGGTAACCAGCGCCCCCGCGCCAAATCCAGCCGCCCATTGCGGTCTCAGGAACTGGAACTTTGTGACAAATCGGATATCGCCGATCGTCGCGGTTCGCTCTTCCTCACCAGGAGCGGCGGTAATATCGCCGCCTTGCTGAAAGAACACGACTGGCAGCACGGCACCAAAATCGAGGTAGTTAAACAACCCCAATCCAAACCAGATTTCTCCCTTGAACGTCTGCTCAATGATGTCTTCAGTCGCGTCGCCATCGCGAATCACCAGCGGTGAATCCGCATAGTGGAACATCAGACCCGCCGACAGGTCGAGGTGACCCAAGACCTGCGAGCGCGCGACATTGAGGATATTCGTCTCAAGGTTTGGCAACACTTCGAAGTGTTCCACCTGAAACGTTTGATCTTGAGCGACCGCCGTCAGCGGAGCGCAGAGGATAGAAATTGTAAGAAACGCACGGACAACCCAGCGCATTATCTCTCCCGAAATTGGACCGTTATGACGATTTGATTATTTCAGATTTTGGCTAATCGTCACAAAAAGTCCTGATTCCGTCGGGTCGAGGGACATTTCAACGGTGCCGATCATGTCCATCAGCGGCTGAATATCAACGGATTCGGGGTCATTTGCTTCAGGCATTGGCTCATCAACAAGCTTCATGAACGTCGTGTAGTCGATGCGCATGTACGCGAGTGGCGAACCATCCGAGCCTGCGTTCATCATCGATGTCGCCTGCGTCTTGGCATTGTCTCCGACCGCCATTCCAACCGTGGTCTTCGTCATCCCGATGAACATTGGCTTAAGTCCTGGCGGCACATCAAGCGCCTCAGGAGCAAGTCGAAGCTGTCCATCAGCAGGAATCTCGACGGTCGAAAGCTGTGGAGCCAGCGCCTTCAGAGCATCAATCAGCATTCCTGTGTCAGATACCTGAAGCAGTCCCACACCGGTGAATTTGGCGTCTGGTTCTGGATCTGCCTGAATTGGTGGAGGCGTATTTTGTGGTTCCGCGCCATCGTCTGGCGGCTGTGGGAACTCCCGAACGTCGCCCGAAGTGGCGGTTGGATCGGCCCATTCAATGTTCTCTAGAACGCCGTGGAAGCCTTGCACTTGGCCAATTACAGGGGGAATGAGTGGTGCCTGACCGGCGATCTGCATTGCGCCTTGGTTGATCTCCATGAGCGCGCTGCATTTATAAGGAGATTGTCGAATGGTGTTCGCGTGGCGCTGCGCCATCTTCAGGAACTCCCCGACATTGATTCCGACGCCGATCGATGCAGGCGTCTCCTTTGAATACGCTGCGCCGTAGGCTGGGATGCTGCCTTTGACCTGGCGAAGCTCGGCTCCCAGATTGTCACCCATGATGAGCCCCATCCGATACTGCATTCGCTCGGCTGTTACTTCGTCGTAGCCGGCGACAACGCGGGGGAAGCGGGCGGCAATCGATTTCATTTCACCGATGCATTCCGGATTTGGAAGGTCACGCACGATGATGTCGAGCGCCTCAGCCATCTGCCCGTTCAGGTCTGCTGACGGCTCCAACACTGTGTTTGCAATACCTTGTAGGTCGACGAAGCCGACCGCGTAGTTCTGGAATTTGTGCTTCTTTGCGAGCTCTTGAAGCGCGTTCGTCGACTTCATCGAGCTCGTCAGTTTCGCCGTTCCTGTGAAATGCGGCAGGTAGAGCGCGGAAACCTCGGGGAACGTGAAGCCGAAGATCGCCTCGGTACCCGTGATTCGGACTAACACCGACATCTCATCGGGCATGACGTATTCGCGATATTCGACTTCCTGCAGCTTGCGTGTCTGCGGGACCACATTGATAGCCTTTTCGAATGAGGCCATCGTCGTCTCGAATTTCTTCTGATCGGTGATGTCCATGCGCATGATAGGCATCAAACCGATGCCATAGAGCGCGAACTTTGGTGTCATCGACAATCCCAAGGACTCGATGCCTTCTTTGTTCATCTTGCCCTGGAACATCTCCATAAAGGCGACCATCGCCTTGTACTCTTCGTCCTGCGTTGCGCCGCCTTGCTCACCGTAGGACTTGAAGTTCGCGACCGCCTTGTCATAGAGCGGTGAAACCGTGTTCAAGAGCTTGGTGAACGCAGTGCCAGGGAAGGGCTCGAGCGCGGCGGCCACGTAATGCGTGTCGGCCGGAATCTCTGCCAGATAAGCCGGCGGAGGTGCCTCGCCGTTGGTCAAACCGTCTTTCTTTTCTGGTGAAGACGAGCAAGACCACGCGAGCGTGGCCACAAAAAGACACAAAACAACCGAAACAACAGTTCGCTTTTTCATTCGTAATTCCGAGATTTTCTGTTCGAAAACTAAGCCCAGCGGAAGGACTCCATCGCCTGTACCTCATCAAACTCATTCGTCCAACCCGTTGCTTCACGAAACGAATCAGAATCAATGACGACTGGGTACTTCACATGTGCGACAGCGCCGCGTGGCAAGCGGGGAAGGCCAAATCGGCCCATCATCGCGAGGAAAATGCCCTCGGGGATCGGGATCGCGGAGCGACCTGTAACATCAATCGCCAGGGACAGGGGTACGGGTTGCGGCCCTGAGACGTTGTAGACGCCAGCCAACTTGTGCTCTAAGGCCGCGCAAATTGCTGTGACAACGTCATGCTCATGCATGAACTGAAACAACGGATCGTAGCCCATCACCGTCGGCACACGTGGCCCGCGCAGGAAGTTAGCGAGCGTTCCGTGTTTTGTAGGCCCAAGCGTGTAGACCATCCGCAATACCGTCGTGGTCATCTCCGGAAAGCGCCACAACGCGCTGCCGGCGTACAAGTCAGCAGCGATGAGGTCGGCCAACTCCGGATATGTCATGACACCCGCAGGAGGCTCGTCCTCGGTGTGATAAAGCGGGCTGTCCGGGGCGGCACCATAATATGTGTGGCGGCCAACAAAGATGACGTGTTTGACGCCATACTGATTGCAATGCTCGAACACTCGCCGGGTCCCGCCGAGATTGATCCGCTGCCGCTCTTCGGAATGCCGGGAAGTGAGGTGCGTCACGGTGGCCATGTGAATGACTGCATCCGGTTTTTGCTTCCGGAAGACGTCTTCAGCCGGTCGCTTGCGCAGGTCGACGTTAAACATCTTTATCTTCTTTGGCGCATCCGGCCATGGGCGCCGATCGATGCCGATGACCTTGTGTCCGTTGGTCGACAGGTACTCTGCGACCATGCGGCCGAGCTTGCCTGAAATGCCGGTAATCAAGACCTTCATGCGTCTGCCTCCGGCAACGTAAATGGAGCGTCCAGGTTATCTCGTCGTTCGACGCCAAGCTCGATGAGGCGCCCAATCTGGGTTTTCACTTGCGCCACGTAATCCAAGATAAGGTCGTCTTCCTCGGTGCCGTCACCCTCAAAGTGCATGGGTTCCCCGTAATAGATTTCACAATGCACAGGTCGTGGAACCGGCAGCACATATGGCGTGAAAGGCACATATGGCGCGCCCACGAGCTTTCCAAGCGTCTTCGAGTTGTGAATCGTTGGGATGGCCTCGCCGCCGCCAATGAACGCGGTCGGGATGATGGGCGAGCCCGTCTGGAGCGCCAGGCGCATGAATCCAGTGCCAAACCGCACCAATGAATGTCGGTCCGGATAGAGTTTCGCGGTACCGCGTGCGCCCTCTGGGAACACCATCAACAATCGCTCATCTTCCAAAAGACGCGCAGCGTGTTCCGGGAGTCCCGTGAACTGGCCCACGCGATTGGTCCAAAGTGATGCCACGGGCACCTGGTTGAGGAACTTCTCGGCCATGCCTTGACCCAGGCGTGGCGGTTCTTTCTCCATCAGGAGCGAGACCAAAATCATTGCACCGTCGACCGCCACACCACCACTGTGGTTGCCAACGATCATCGCGCGACCTCGGTTGGGCACGTTGTCGATGCCGTAGGTCCGAACAGTGAAGTAGCGTTTGTATAGGAAGCCCAAGGAAGAGAAGAACACCGCAAGGTGTTCCTGCGAGATTCCAAACGGATCGATCCCGTACCGATTCCAGGGCAGCTCCAATCGACGGACGCGGTCCATTACCTCGTCGTCGATTAGAAATCGCAGCATTGTCATGGTTGCACTTCTTAGCAGTTGAACATCGAAACTAATCGATAACCGAGGCCGCTGGCAATGCGGGCAGGGTACTCAATTCACTCAAACTCGGCGTCGATGAACTCTTGGTCGTCTCGGAGTCGGCGCAGCGCCGCGGCTGCAGCGATCGAGATAATATCATCGCCGGTCTCAGACAGCTCCTTCAACAACTGCTTGGCTTTGCCGTTACCTGCGCGCTCCAACAGAGGAATGACACGCGCTTCCATATGCTCGGCATCGACCTCATAGATTTGCTTCGAGATGGGTTCCACCCATTCGGTGGCCCGTTTTGGACCGCCGCGAACCAACAGGTCCATCGCGCGATTGCGCAGGTCTGTCTCCTCAATTTCGATGAGGTCGACCAAGCCCAATATCATCTGGCGGTGCCACCGGTCGTCCTCTCGCAAGCCATCTTCAGGTGTCGTCTGATTCAACAGCTCCAGCGCGGTGATGACCAAAGGGCGCTTGTCCCGGGCGTCTAGCAGCGCCCGCAACGCGATTTGCTGGGCCTTTGCCGCACCAAGGCTGCTGTCTCCCAACGTCTTTGAGATGGTCCGCAACAGATACGCTTCCGTACGCACATTGACGTCCGATTCGTCGCGTAGCCTTCGCTGTTGCGCTTGCTTCACCAGGTCTTCAAGCTTCGGGAAGATCGCCCGCGCACTCGTGTTCGCGCCGGAGGCCAGTCCCTTGGCTGCGGCAAGCCGAACTTCGGGCGAACGATGTGCGACGCCTTTCAGCGCTTTCTCCATCAGGGTGATATCGCCAGAACCTCCAGCGGCGAGCATCCCGGCTGCGACGACGTATTCATCACTATCCATCAACGATGCACCGATGACGTCGATCTCATCTTCGTTGGCATCACCGTTCAGGGCATGTCCCAAGATTCTGAGTGCCAATGCCCGCTCAGCTTCCGTTGTCTTCGACTGTAGTAGCGTCGTCACGACGCCACGAGCGCGGGGGTCCGCCAACTCGTACAGCACCTGCAGCCCACGAAGGCGTCCACGCGCCGGCTTACGCGTTAGCACTGCGGCAAGTTCGAACGCCGTGTCTCGCTCGCGCAGTTCCTGTACATAGAATTCCTGTTCGGCGCCTTTATTCGCCACGATCAGGTCGATGAGGTCCTCGTCGCTAACATCTTGTTTCAATGCATCAGAGCTAGCTTTCTCTAGACCCTGTAAGGCTTCCGTTGCCTTTTCGCGCACGAATTCATGTTCATCGCCGGCGAGCTCTTTTAAGAACCCGACGGCCCGACGGTCCCCGAATTTCCCCAGTGTGGTTGCCGCGTAGCCACGAACGAACGCGTCGCGGTCATCGATGATATCCAGGAGAAACTGGAACAGCTTGTCAGCATGGTCGGGCTTGGCCATCGAGTCGATCGCGCGCATCGCAAGGCCCCGCGCATCGCTAAGCGCAATGCGGTCCCGAGTGTCGTAGATGAATCGCATCAACGGTAAGATGCCCTTGGGATCGCCGATTTTCTGCAGGACCGTGACCAAAGAGACCACCACACGCGGTTCTTGGTACAACGAAAAGCTCGCCCCAATCGCAGAGATTGCCTCGGGTCCCAGCTTCGCCAATTCGTCCTCAACCTCTTGTCGGGTGATGAGGTCAGGGTGGTCCAAAGACGAGATAAGGTGGGCAATTCGCTTTCGATCCATCGCGAGCTCGCTCCTTGCAAAGGGTTAAATTCGCCAAAACCATCCCCCCGACGCTTGTTTGCGTCAACAGCCCAATGGTTGACACTACGTTCAAAACGGCCCGATACTACGGCGGTTTCCTAGACTGCGGGCCAAATGTATGGCGAATCACTCGGATGATTTTCCGGACGGATTTTCGGATTCGCCCGATGACACTCAGGTTTCGGACCCACTCACGGGTGATTTCGAGAATCTCACTGACCTCGAGGAGTCCACCGATCCCGAGGACGTCGATGCGACGCTAAACTCGGCTCCCGCTTGGGAGCAATTGGCGGACTTCGTCGAACACACGGCAACGCAAATCGTCGATGAGCTTCTGTTCGAAGACCCAGAAGACGACACCATTCACAGCTTGGACTTCGACAGTTCAGCGATCGAAGAACTCCATACTGCCCTCACCGAAGAGCCTCCGCCGCCATCGCCGGCGATGGATGCGATTCCAAAGTACGACACCCAGGAAGTCGAAATCATCGGGTGGGAAGATTCTGCGCCCACGAACCTGATTTTCCGCGCGAAGGAAGACGAACCAGATTTCTTCGGCACGACGGGGATCGAGCTCGTTGACTTCGAAACGGGTGGGCAGGTCAAAAACGCAGACATCCCTAAGATCGACACGGGCTCATGGGTTCTAGAGGAACTCGAAGCAGCTGGAAAAGCGGCGCGGCCCGACCGTGCCTTGGGAATCAAGCTGGTCGGCGGTGCCGAGCCAATGCTTCTGCCGGGGTTCTGGGGTCGATATCTGGCTGAGATGAAAGCCGAGATCATCGCGGAAGACGATCTCCGTCACCGTGCTGCCTACGTCTACGTGTTCAGCAATGTCGTTCGCGGCCTAACAGGCACCCGGCCTGAATTTGCCACCCAACTTGGTGAGCTTGCGGACGAGAGCGGTGCTGCGTTGCGATCGACACTTTTGGAGCGCATCGCGCGAACCTGGGGCGATGCTGACGAGACCTTCTTTGAGTTGGTTGGACGGCTCGAACGTCTTGACACGGCAACCGAAGATTCCGTTGCCACCATTCGTCGCTCCTCCATTGCGATGGAGCGTCTGATAGACGGCGAGATTCCAGAATCTACGCGGCAACGGCTGCGTGACATGATGATTCCGCCCGAGACGTTCCCGTCGCTGGTCGCGAAAGCCGTCGAAGGTCACGCCTCCGGAAATCTTGCTGACGCCATCCACGCGTGGCGACGCCTTGGAAAGCACGCACGGACACAACTGCGCGAAGCCAGCGCGACCTTGGTCGGCTACTTCCTCCAAGGCCATGCTGAGTTCTTCGAGGTGGTATCTGCGGTCCTTAAAGAAGGATCGAAGATTCGCCCACTGCTGCTGACGCTCGAGCGTGAATCGGTCGCGCGCGCCAGCCGCTTCGAAGAGGCGAGGGCGCTCAAGACGTTGATTGCACAAGACGTAAAGGCTGGGCGTTCACTGGGGACGTTGTCCGAGCAAGATCGCCAGCGAGTCCAACGCGAGACAGCCGCAAGGCTTGCGCGATTGTCGCGACTCTTGGAGGGCCTCGATGCGGTCGACTTCACAGACACCGTTCTTGAGGGTTTCGACTCGTACAAAGTGCTCAAGGATGCCGCGTCGCTGGATGCAGACAACCTGCTGATCTTGCGCCACCTTGAGCGTGCGGCGCATGCGCGCGACGATTTCGATGTGCTTGAGCCGACCCTGGTTACTCAGGCGACGGTTTGCAGCGACCCGGTCGTCAAAGCTCTGACGTGGGAGAAGTTGGCTGCATTGCACGACCTTTCAGACGGCAGCTTGCACAAGGTTGCGGAGTGTCTGAGTGCGGCGCTACAAGCCGACCCGACCTGCCTGCCAGCGCTCATTTCGCTGGGACAACAGTTGATTCTGCACGGGGATTTCGAGCACATGCTCGACCTCAAGGCTGTCCCGCCGGGCGAAGAGGTCCGATCGCTCAATGCCGCATGGCGTCGAGCGGAACTGCTTGAGCGCACGGGTGGCGATCCGCGCGAAATCCTGTCCCTCTATCGGTCTGGACGGGACGAGAAACCCCAGAGTGTTCACCTCATGTTCTGCGTGGAAAGGGCTTTGGCCCGCGTCGGCGAATGGCGCGGATTGCGCACGCTCTATGATGCGATCAGCGAGGATGAAAACCGCCTGGGCGACCGATTGCGTGAGTCGACGCTTCCTGTCGATGACTACCAATTGGCAGTTGAAGCACTGTTGGAAGACGCGCCAGGCGATTTGTATCCGCAGTGGAATGCGTATCTGGACCGTCGATTCGGAGACAAGGAACCTGGCCAAGACTACGACGAAACGGCCTTGTGGCGCGTGGTGGATCGTGACGTAGCCGAGCGCGATGTCGTCAAAAGCCTGCGCAAAGTTGAAGCCATTGAGTTCGCCACCCGCGAACAAACCGGTGTGCGACGACGTCGACTTCGAATCTGGCACGCTTTCCTTTCGGAAAACCACGCTGAGGACCGCACCGCCGCCGCCGACGCTTATCGCGAACTCTACGATGAGGCGCAGGGCGTCTTCCTGAGGCGTTATGCGGTTCAGGGGCTCTTGCGCACGCAGCAGTTCGGATTCCTTGCTGAAAAGCTCATGCACGACGAGCAACCTCTCTGGGGTTGGGGCGTGCCGGAAGTCAATTCCGATATCGCGGACTACGCGGCTCGAATGGCTGCAGAGCTGCTCGCCTTGGACGGGCAGTACGACGAGGCGCTGGATATCCTTAACGACGTCATGCTTCGCGGCGAGACGATTCAGGATAAGGCTGAGGTTGCGGAGCGTGCTCTGCATCATGCGATTCGTTCCCAAAAATGGGAACGCGCTTTCCGATTCCTCCCCATTTGTTTCGACGGCGAAGACCCTCGAACGCTCGCTGAGTTTTCTCGACACCTGGGCGCAAGCTTGGATGACGCGCAGAAGACCCTGTCGCGCTTGGACGAAGCCGGCGGGTTCACGAGCTCCGGCCCCATCGTCATCTTGGACGAACTTGAGTTGTCGTACCGCGCGCGTGATTGGAAACGTGCCGCGACGCTGCTCTCTCAGGGCTTAGCCACTGCAGAAGCGGGCAGCATTGGTTTCCGTGCGTTCTTGCTTGAGCAAGCGGTCTTGTTGGGCTCGTGGGGGCACGAATCCCCCGAACAGACACTCGCCTGTCTGGATGACCTTTGGAGTCTGGAGGGCGCAACCCCAGGTATGTCGCCGTTTTTCGCGGTGGCGTCGTTCATTCGTACCTACTCGCGATTGGGTCGAAAAGAGGACCTGGATACCTGGGTTGAGCACGCGAAAGCCAACTTCACACCTGCCGTGGCCGCGGACCTTGCTGAGGAACAAAACGTGCCGCGCAAAGCGAAGGATGCGGCCAAGTGGTATGCCAAGCGGGTCGACGAAGTCGCTGAACCACTGCGTCCTTATTATCGTTGGATGCAGGCCACGCTCGAGTGGATGTTCGGTAATCGCAACGGCAAGACCGCACAGGCTGTGGCAACGGCGACCAGCGAAGGCGACCCAACACACCGCGTCGGCGGATTCCTGACCGCGATTGCGCTGCACGGAAACGACCCAGACGGCTGTGCGCGTCAGTTGCGACTGCTCCGACGCGCGGGCAACAGCCGACCTGTCCAAGATTGGGCGCTGATTCGCGGTCTGTTCCACATGTCGGCCTCAGAAGGCGCACCAGACAAGGCGATCGCCTTGATCTTGGAAGACGAGAAGTACCAGAGCTTCTCGTGGTCACCCATCGCGGTTGAGTTACTGGGGCGCTCGCTTAGACGCACCGTGGCCATCGACCGCTTGCGCGACCGGATTCGATACGCGCAGGGCAAGAGGTCGCTCGCGCTAGAGCTCGCCCAGATTCTAGGCGATGTCGGTATGTTCCCGCGTCTGGCGCAAGAGGGCGACCCCGCTGCGTTGGTTCGAACCGAACTCTTGGCGGCCCAAGGGGAACGGCCGCATGTGCCGGGTTGGAACATCCAGTTACGTCATGAAGACCTCCTTCGATCCATTAATGAAGAAGGACAAGAACAGGTGCGGCGTCGCCTGATGGCATACTTCCAGGAAATCGACGAGGCATTCTGGGGCTCGCCGTGGTGTCCGATTCGATTGACCCGTGGTGATCTGACGCGATTTGGGCTCAGTGTGTCCGAGCTCGAGGCCCTGAAGGATGCTGTGGCTGGCTTCGACCACACAGGCGTCGGGTCCGAGGCGCGGCTTCTGGTTGCGCGCCAATTCCAGCGAACAGGGCGTCGAGACGTTGCAGCCGAATTGCGACCGCGCAAGCCAACAGACGATATCGTTTCAACCGCGTGGAGCCTGCTCAATCACGCAATCGATCCGTTCTCGCGAGACGAAGACGGCATCCGATGGGCACTGGCGCTTTGGCGCCGTCGCCTTGAAGAATGTGGTTCGGGCATTGCGCCAGAGATTCGTTACGAAATCGGCAAATACCTCGAGCTGCTAGGCGATGAAGACCAGGCGGTGTCTCAGTACGAAGACGCGCTTGAAGCGAGACCTGCGTTCTTGCCTGCACAGGTTGCGGCTGGGCGTCTGCTGATTCGCCAAGCCCAATGGGAGCGCTTGGTTCAGGTTACGGAACACCAGATTCAATCGGCTGCGACCGACGAGCTGGAGTCGAGCCTGGCGTTCCGTTTGGCTTACATCTACGACCGTCGTCTGCGCGACATGCCAGAGGCGTCCGAGAAGGCCGAAGAGTACCTACGGCGTGCGCTGATGAAACGCCCCGGGCACCTGCCATCACTAGAGATGGCGCTTGATATCGCGTATCGCGCCCGACGTTACGAGGCTGCCTCCGAGTACCTGAAACAGATGGTCGAGGTCACGCGTTCACCACAGTTGAGCGTTGTGTATCGAATCGAGCTTGCAGACATCCACCATCAGTACCTCAACGATCGCGAAGGCGCGCTGGGTTACTACCATGAGGCGTTGAAGCTGGAACCGGCGAACGTCGCGGCATTCCTTGGTGTCATTCGGACTGACTTGACCGGCGAGATCGCGCTTGAGGCGATTGAATTCCGGCTGCGTTCAGTGATTAGCGCGCGTGAAGCCGCTGATCTGGGCAATCGCGTGTTCGCACTTTGCCGCGTGAATGACCGCGCGCGCGACGTGATGAAGGCCCGATTCAACGACCATTACGCGTTCCACCTGAGCCGACTCGCCGAGCTCGTCAAGGAATTGCGAATCGACCCGGAATCGATCTCTATCCTTGAGCGTGCCTATCCCGATACCGAATGCCGGTTGGTGGTCCGTATCTTCGAAAGGGTAGGCCAGCCTCGACCCTTGGTCGGACAAGACCTCATCGACGCTTCGAAAGTGGGCACGGACCCGTTCAGCGAAGGTCGCCTGATTCGAGCGATGCATCACGCCTGGAAAGAGCGAGATCTGGAGGCCGTTGGGCTTTTGGCGACTGCACGTGCACGACGTTCTGATAGTCCGGTTGTACGCTCGGCGGAGCTCACCTGGATGGTTGCTACGCAGTATATGCGTGGTGATCACGAAGCTGCGCTGCACGTTTGCGAGCGATTGCTGACGCAATACATGGACTTCCTGCCTGCCGTGAAGATGGCCAAGTTGTTGGCTGAGGACCTCGGTGAGTGGCAGTCGGTCGTCCGCTGGTGCAAGCGTGACGCGCACCTGACCCGTGTCGAGTCCATCGCGCACAGCGACCGACTCTACGCCAGCGAGATTCAACGCAACCGTTTGGGCGATTTGGACGCCGCCGTCGAGCAGCTCAGGCGCGTGTTGTCGGAGTCTCCGATGCACGAGGACGCCTTCGATCGCCTACGTGAATTGCTGAAGATGCGTCGCGAGTTCCCTGAACTTCTCAAGGCCTACGAAAACCGTCTGATTCACGTCACAGATGACGAGGACAAGGTCACCTTGCTCAATCAGATGGCGGACATCTCGTTGCAACAGCTCGATGATGGGAAGTCGACGATCGCGTATCTGACGCGGTCATTGGAGACGAATCCCAAGCAGCGTCGCCGCTTGCGACAGATTGGTGAGTTGTACGAGGCCGCGCGCCAGTTTGAGCGTGCCATCGCTTGCTATCGGTCGGCCATCAAGCTGACCGAAGACCGCCAACTATTGCATCATTTGTGGTCACACGTGGGTTGGTTGCTCGAATCCGAGTTGATGAACTATGGCGACGCGAAAGCCGCATACCTTGAGGCTTTGAAGCTCCAACCTGAGGACGGAAACGCCCTGACCGCGCTTGCTCGCGTCTGTGAAATGCGCATGGAACTCCAGGAGTCGATTCAGTTCCTCAACAAGGTTTTGCAGGTCTCTAGCGACAGTAACACGCTGCGAAACGCACGCGTCAGCATCGTGCGCGTACAGGGCAAGGCGGGCTCGGACCTTGGTGTTATCTTGCAGTCATCACGGCGATTGCTGCTCCATCACCCTGAGTATCTGGACGCTGTTGATGATGTGCGAAGTCGGCTAATTCGCGCTGGCCGAGAGACGGATATCTCTGAGTATTTCCGGGGAATCGCGTTTGAAGCGCTGCAACAATCGCCTCGACAGGGGCTTGCTGCGCACTATGAAATCTCCAAACGGCTTGGCCTGATGGACCGCGCCTTCCAGATGGCTTCGTTGGCCTACCACGAAGGTAGCTCCGACGAATCGATGGCCCAGTTCTACCATAGCCAAGCCTCACCACGTCGCTGGCCACGTCGGGCGATTCCCAACGAGATGACTGCCGGCTTGATGCCGGAGGCTCTCGTCGCGCCATTTGTGGAACTCCTGCGCCTGTCCCGCGATGGGATTGAGGAAGCGATGGGTGGCGCGGAAGCGAGCAAGTACATCAAGCGCAGCAATCGCATTAAGGAGAATCGAAACGCAGGCGTAGAGCTTGCGATGCGCTGGCCGGCACTCTACGGGCTTGAGCTGCGCGACGCGTATATGGTGAACAAGCCGCTTGAAGATGGCTCAGAGGTCGTCTTAGACGGCGGTGTACGGTTGGTTTTGGACAAACGCTGGGAAACAACCAGCGAACCGACCGAACTGCTGGTTGCGTTGGGAAGAAAGCTGGCGGCGTTGTCGATGGGCGTAGGTCCATGGATGCAGATGAAACGCAGCGAGCAGGTTGGCGTGTTTGCTGTCGTTGTGTCGCGGTTTGTTTCCGGATGGACCCTGGCGAATCTCGATCTACCGAAAGAGTTCAGCGTTCCGCGTCTCACAAAATGGGTACAACGCAAAGGCGACCGAGTCGCCCCGTATGCCCTTGAAATCTCGGGCCGATTCGGGCTGGTTGCCATCGAAGAACAGTTCACAAACCTAAACGTAGCCTGTGAAAGACTCGCGTTGATCGTTTTGGACGATTCTGGAAAGGCACTTCGTGCATCCAACTTGGACCCCTCTCAGCGAACGCTGGGGTCGCCCGAGTTCTTGTTCCTGTTTGGACGCGCGGCCGAAGCGATTCGCAACCATGTGGGTGTTGCGATTAGCGAGTATTAGTGAGCCTAAACCACGAAGTCTACGGGGACGGCGAACACCTGGTCCTGGGCATTCATGGATGGGGCGGTGGCTACCAGACTTTTGTGCCCGTCTCACAGTTGATGGGGCCCAATTTCCAGATCTACTCGCCCGATATGCCGGGCTACGGCGGCTCGCCCGCGCTGACGGACTGGACCGTGGATGCGATGCGCCAGGCGGTCGTCGAATTCGTCGATTCGATGCCTGAAGGGCAGATTACGTTGTTGGGGAATTGCTCGGGCGCCATCTTCGGGATGCTCGCCGTGCAAGCCCGCCCCGAACGGTTCCGGAAACTGATTCTCATCGACCCGTTTGCCTACTTCCCCTGGTACTTCAGATTGATGACCGCGCCACTGATTGGGCGATTCATCTATATGTTCACGTTCGCCAATCCCATCGGACGTTTCTTGACGAACCTCGGGTTGGCCTCCAAGCGCACCGAAGAAACCGACCTGACCAATTCGTTTTCCAAGTTGGACCACAATATGGTCTACGAGCACCTGCTGATGCTGAAGAAGATTGGCTCGTTCGAGACCTTCTCGGACCTGTCAGACCACCCAATTCAGCTATGCATCGGCGAGAAGACCTTCGGTGCAATTCGCCACTCGGTGAAGTTGTGGAAGTCGATCTGGCCAGACGCGTCGGTCATCGAGCTGAAAGGGGCAGGGCATTTGCCGATTCAAGAGGCTACGGGCGCGCTGGTTGGACTGCTCGAATCTGCCTGAAATTTCTGGAAAATCGCATGAGGCGATCGCTTTGTCCGACTCACCGTGCACTTTTTTCATACAAGGCGAATTGGAGGGTTGTTTGTGCAAGTCCTTGAGATCTTGGTTTCTTTGGAATGTACGTGCATGTAGGCGGGGTTAGCCTTTACGCAGGGTTACGGGAAACCTCGATTTTTTAGTTGAGCCAGCGGTATCGCTACCCTATAGTCTCTCTACACGGCATGAAGGATTATGGGGGAAGCAAGCTACCTTGTACGGGTGGCTTTTTTCTTTTCTAAGCGAGTTTTGCACACAAATGAGCGAACGCTTCGCCTACCTGCATGGTTTTGGGTCCGGTCCAACGTCCAAAAAAAGGACAGAAATGTCGCGCCACTTCGCGACAATCGATCGAAACCTGCCACTTCTTGACCTAAATCGCCCCTCATTCGGGACCATGACATACACCTCGATTTTGGACTCTCTATTCGAGGAGTTTCCAGAAGATGGGAAACCACTGAACCTCTTCGGGTCCAGCATGGGCGGTTATCTTTCGTCCCGATGGGCTGAGCTTCGTCCCAAGCAAATCAATAAGATGCTTCTGATGTGCCCCGCGTTTGACCTGGTTGGTCGCTGGCCAGCGTTGATGGGTGATGAGGCATTTGCGAATTGGGAATCGGACGGATTTGCCTATTTTGAGGACCGATTCGGCAAGCTAACCCCGCTGCACTGGGAGTTTGTTGTCGACGCGCGCAAGCACACGCGGACTCCGGAATTCGACCACGAGACGGTGATTGTTCACGGTGTGAATGATGACGTCGTACCCATCGATCTATCCCGTGCGGTCGCTCAGGAGCGCGACAACGTTACCCTGATTGAAGTGGAAGATGACCACTTCCTTGCCCACAGCATGGATACGATCTGGGGTGCAGCGCGAGATTTATTCGGTCTCTAGCCGAATCGCTCGCGCAGCGAACGTTTGAGGATTTTTCCGGTAGGATTTCGGGGCAGCGAATCCACGAAGAACCAACGCTTGGGCACTTTGTAGTTTGAAAGCGTCTTTCGGCACCACCGGTCCAATTCGTCCGCATCGACATTGCCAACGACTACGCCACCTACAGACTCGCCGTATTCCTCGTCAGGCAGGCCGATCACGGCCGCCTCAACCACCTTTGGGTGTTGGTTGAGTACTTCCTCAATTTCGACCGGATAGATGTTCACCCCAGCACTGATGATCATGTCTCGGTCGCGTCCAGACAGGTACAGATAACCGTCCTTGTCCAACCAACCGAGGTCATCGACGGTCGCCCAATCGCCGCGCCGTGACTCCCGGCTGGCGTCTTCGTCGTCGAGGTAGCCCTCCATGAGCTGAAGCGTCTCCACATAGATCGTTCCGACCTCGCCGACTGGAGCGGGTTTACCGTCCTTCAAAATGTGAATGTTGAGACCGGGGAGGGCGCGGCCAACGCTGCCTGGGCGCTGCTTCATCTCTCTGGCACCGATGAGGGTTACCCAACCTAATTCGGTGGCGCCGTAGAAGTCGAAAAGCTTGTCGCGACCCAATCGTTCGATTGCCCGCATTCTGAGGGCGTGGGGGAACGCCGCTGCACCGCTGATCACGGCACGCAGGTCCGGAAAGTCGAGCGGAGTCACGTCTGTCTCCTCGAGGACTCTCCGAATCATGGTCGGAACGAGGAAGACCGAGTGGATGCGATGCTTGCGCAACGTCTGGGCTACCGTAGCCGCATCAAACGCGCTTTCGATGTAGATGGTCGCGCCAAGCGCGCTGTTCAGCATCGCGAACACCTGGGCGCCACTGTGATACATCGGGCACACGATCATGTGGCGGTCTGCCATGCGCAGCGGAAGCCCTTCAAGGATGCGGCTCACCTCCATGACACCTGCAGCGTTCATGTCGCGCACTGCACCCTTGGGCGTCCCGGTTGTCCCGGAGGTATAGACGACGTTTCCAGTCATATCGCCTTTTCGTGCACGCGGTGGCGAAGTCGGGAACGAGGACAAATCACAGGCATCAACGTCGTTGGTTTGCGGAGCATCCACCATCGCCGCCCGCACGTGAGAGCGCGCGTCGGTCACCTCGTGCACGGCGTCTGATGTCCGGGCCGATCCCAGAACCAGCCGTGCCCCGCAATGGTCCACGACATAGGCGAGTTCGGCTGCTGTGGCCCGATAACTCGCATGAACTGTGGAGACGCCGATCCGAAACAGCGCAAACCACGCCACAAGGTAATCTGCGCGGTTCTCCATCATGATGACCACGCGTTGCCCTGGCGCGACGCCGGCGGTTTGAAACATATGCGCCATCTGATTGATGCGCTGATCCATCTGCTTGTACGTCAGCACCGTCTGATGGTCGACGACCGCAATGCGATTAGGGTGCCCTGCAGCATGAATGGCGTGGATGGCTTTGACATGAAGCCCCTGGCGCACCGAAATCGCCGCGATTGTGGGTAAAGCCTGCAGGTTCAGGTGCGATGAGAGCCCCACGGATTCGGCCGTGCGTTTGAGGCGTCCAGCTGCGTCCCGCAGCGGCTCGCCCAGAAGTCGATCGAAGACCGTCATTTTGGATCGCGCGGATACGTGCGTTGTGACGGGTTTGTCGTGGCGTCAGGGTCGTCTGCGTCCCTACCGTCCTTAATCGTGCCGCGCAGCGTGTCTGCCGCCGCATTTACGGTGGTTTCGTCATCGTCGGTTGGGACGATACGGTCCAACTGCGGCAAGTTCGGCCGCTGGATATCGCGGGCGAGCGTGGCATCTGGGTCGATCGGGTCGATGGGATATCCAGACGAGGAGCCATGATTTGGAATCGCAGGATTCGCGCCCGTGATGGGCCGATGAACCGCAGGATTCGCGCCGGTATTGGGCACTGCCGGATTTGCCCCGGTGATCGGCACTGCTGGGTTCGCCCCGGTGTTCGGCGCGTTATGACTTGAGCCACGGCGCGGTAATAGTCGCTGTGAGCTCACATTGCGCTCGCCTTTCGGATCAACCTGTTCGATCGGAATCGAGGTCAAAAGGCTCACATCCGGGTCATCTTGATCCATCGAGGGTCGCGTGTGCAGCGGCCCTTGCTCGTGCAGCTGGCGTCGGAGGTCCGAAACCTGGTCAGCCTGCCAATCGAGCGTCGCGCTGTCATCCGTACCGCCACCAACCGTCGGCATCTCCGGAAGTTCGTTCAGTGGCGAAGCTTCGGCCGGTGGAGGCGAAGCCATCGGTGGCTGATCATAGAGATATGCCGCCGCTTCCGGCGCCTTCAAGGCGTCACGGGGCGCAGTCATTTCATTCGGATCGGCCTGCGCGCCGAGGTCACGTGACTTAATCTGCAATGCACCGTCTTTGGGTTGGGCCTTGAGCTCTTCGTTGAGCTTGTACAATTCTTCCATGCCTTGCGCGTGCCAGTCGGCGAGTGGCTCAA
Source organism: bacterium (assembly GCA_030427705.1). Lineage (GTDB taxonomy): Bacteria > Myxococcota_A > Bradymonadia > Bradymonadales > Bradymonadaceae > JAUIBR01. The sequence goes on from JAUIBR010000042.1 coordinate 53,952, forward strand.
GGAACGGGAGCTTTTCCGCCATGAAATTGATGACGTCCTGTCGCGTCATACGCGCACGAGGGAAGAGCAGCGGCGCCACGAACACAGCAAAGAACCCGCCGAGCATCGTCACGAAAACGAGGACATAGAGGCCGATGTTTGAAGACTCTTGCTCTACCGGGCGGTTGGCCAACGTTTCGACGTGCGGTTGCCCGCCGAGCATGGTGTTCACGAACTCGAACTTCTGCTGAAGCATCGGTCCCAAGAACGCGATCGCAGGCACGATGATCATGAGCCCCATCAGGATCACGACAAGTTTCTCCGTCACAGTTGCTCCACGCTGACGTGCGAGCGACCGCCGGAGGCGGCTAAATGGGGCTGACATCTTCATCCAGTGCTTGAGGTTTCACACTATTCTTTGATTTGAACAGGTTTTCGTCAACCTTCTCGGAACCTTTCGTTCAGTTCGGTGTCCACAGACCTACAGATTCGAGGTCGACGTGTGGCGCGCCGTTAAAGAGTTGTTCATTCCGACGAGGCGGGAGCAAACAGAAGAATTTCTGTGCTTTGTGTCTAGCGCTCTATCCCATCTGTTCCTGCTCCTCGCAGCGCTGAGTATCCCTCCCGGCCTGAATTGGCAAGCGTTCGAGCCAACCCCGCGAACATTTCGTTCCGTCACCGTCAGCGCTGAATTGATGGACGAACTTGAACCCGTACAGATCGAAAAAGAAGAACGCAGTGTGGGATTCGAGTTTGCGAGCCTGGAGACCGGTGACCTGGGCGATGGCAAAGGCACGAAGGCAGATGACGGCGAGGGCGCGGCAACATCTGCCGCAGACGACACAGCAGCTGGGGTTCAAGGCGATGGTCGAAAGTACGCGATGTACTGCGTTGGGTGCGCCGACTGCGACACCAACCCCCATCATCCAGGGTGCCTCGATGTCAGCGTCGAGGTTGTCGAATCGGAGCTTCCACCCAAGGAGGTGAATTGGGAGGACATCGTCACGCGAGCGCTCAACGCCTGCGCCGGCTTGTCCGGTGGGGCGTTTCGGATCGAAGCCAGTGCGACTGGCTGGGTGCCGTCGGCTTCGCCCATGGCCAAGTGCGTCGCATCAAGGCTTCCGATCTACCAAAACAACGTCTCTACTCCGCGCCGCGTCCAGTACATCGGCGGAGACGAGCCCAGCCTCGAAATTTCCTGGTAGTTTTGCGAATTTCGCAACGATTCCCGATCCCGTCCGATAACGAAGCAGGTCAAACACAGGAGGGACCATGATTTCACTATCGGAATTTCGACAACGCTATCGGGTGGGTATTGATACAAGCCCACAAAACACCTCACTAGACGCAGCGCTGCAGAGCGCAGACACAAACGGAGATCAGCTCGTCGCTGGCGCTGAGCTCATGGATTTGTATGCGTCCATCAACAGCGACAACGCACTCTTGGATCTCGATCGGCGAACCCCAGGGCGCGACCGCCTGGTCACCATCGCACGTGGGTTTCGCGACGACCCACGCTTGGCAGAGGGTTACCGACCAAGCCAGCGCATGCTCAGCCTGAATCGAATGCATAACGGTCGCGTCCGAGCTGATGGTCTGGTTCGCACGAACTATGAGCGAACCTTCAAATGCAATCTATTCGTCGGTGATGTTCTGGAGCGGGCGGGATTGAGTGCCCCGAAGATTCACAATCCTAGTGCGGGTTGGACCCACTTTCGCTACGCCGAGCAGTGGCGCCACAGCAGCCAGTTTGAGGTCATCCCCCGTGAGAAGGCGCGTCCCGGTGACATCCTGGCTGTTGACTATCTAAATGGCGAAGGGTCTGGCGGTGGCCACCTCGAGGTCATCACAGACACGACCGGAGAATGGCGTTCGATCGGTGCGCGGTCATTTGAAGACGCGGTCGTGGAAGACACAACAAAAACCGCCATCCTCTTGGAGGGCAAACCTCAGGAGGATGGCGGTTACTACGACGCAGAGGCCGAGGTCGCAGTGTACGTGCTGCGGCACAGGTCGCTCTAAGCGGCGACCGCTGCGCTAGCTTCTTCTTTCTCGATAATCTCCTGGGCTTCGAAGTCGAAGATCGTCGCTTCGGACTTGGAGATTCCCAGGCGCCGTTCGAATTCGGCCAGCACGGCTTCGTCGTGTTCACGCTTCTGATTGATCGCGACATCCGTTGCGGCCAGGGCCCTGGTGGCCGCATTGTACTTGGCGTTCCAATCCACTTTCTCAACCGGGGCTTCTTCGTCCTTCATCCCGAGGGTCTTGCTGTAGATGAGGGCGGATACGCCGGATGCGGCGAGCATGTGAAAGCTGAGCAACGCATTGCTGCCGCCGAACAACTTGATTGCGCCCAAGGCTACCAATGCGGTGGCCACGAAATAGAGCGCGGAGCGCACCGGACGCGCTGGCGCTTTGTCCGACAGCATGAATCCGCCGAGCACACCCAGGGGCAGGGCGGCAAACTGCAGCATCATCGTGCCTGCATCGATGGCGAGCAGCGGCCGCCCGCTGGCCCAGCTCACTGCAGCCGCGACGCCTGCTGCGACCATGAAGCCCAGGGCTCCGTTCAATCCACGCTCACTACCTCTTTCCATTGCTGCTGTTGCCATCATCGCCTCCGTGTGTTGCTTGACGATGACGACACTACGCAGTGGCTTTGGACACAGTTCGATTGGTGTCTGAACTCCCCGCGAAAGATGTGTGAAAGCGATGTGAACTACTTCAAGACGCGGACCTGGTCGCCTCGTATCTCAACAGCAGCAGGCTCGCCGCCATAGTGTGCCGACATTCCCACATCGATGCGCCAGACCTTGCCGTCGCATGCGCTGTTCACGCCTTGTTTCTGGACGGTGTGCCCAACAAACATACGCTTGGCCCCAAGCGTCTTCAAAACGCCCGAGAGAGCCTCGCAAGCCTGAGGTGTTGGTTGTGGCGCGCTGTAGATACGCGTCCAAACAGGGCTCTCTGAATCGCCCACAACGCCTTTGGGGGGCTCACCACCGTTCGTCAGCCACTTCTTGACCGAGTTGTTGATGGCGGTGACCTGCCCAGCGTGTTTTGGAAGAACACCACCGTGAACAAAGACATTGCCGTGAATTACCGCGATTACGCCATCTTGAGCCACGGCCTTAGCATACGGACCGACAGGGCCCCACGTCGCCATTCGCCCACGGATGGGCTCGGGCGCGTCTTTCACACGCTCTAAGTCCTCAGGCTTTGCGGCGTCATCAAACGCGTTCATGGCCTTTGGGGTCACGTAGCGAAGGTCGCCCATCGAGTTCATGAGCTCGTGATTGCCGTTAAGAAGCACAACTCGGCCACCTTTCTGTTTGGCTTGCGAACGAAGGCTAAGCATGAGGTCAACGACCTCACGCTCGTCATCACCACGGTCCAACAGGTCACCCGTCTGTACAAAAATGGTCGAACCGCCCGTCCAAGATTTGCCGTCTTCAGCCAAGATGCCCGCGGTCTTCAGGGCCTTCTTCATGGCCGACGCATCACCATGAACGTCGCCCATCGCCACAATTCGTGGCCCCGCCTTCTTTGAATCAGCTGGCGACTCTTCTGGTTTGGCCGTCTTCGACGTGGACTCGCTTTTGGGCCCTGCCTCGGCATCGGGAACTTGTGAGTCGCAGCCCATCGTGAGGGCTGCAACGGCGAGAATGATGATCGATATGCGTGACATGTGGAGCATCCTACGCGTTTGAACTACGCAGACAAGGGTTAGCTCGGCACGGCACCGACGTAGTTCGCACGAGGTCGGATCAGCTTCTTATCTTCATACTGTTCGGCGATGTGGGCCAGCCAACCGATCGTCCGGCCCAGCACAAAAATCCCGATGGTCTGGTCGATCTTCAAACCCAAAACGCGTCCCGTTATCGCAAGGGCAAAATCAACAGACGGGTACGCCGGCTCAAGTTCCGCATGAGGTTTATAAGTGTCCTCAAAGATCTTCTGGTACGCGTGGTTAGGGTGCTTTTTTTTAAGTATAGCTTTCAGGGTTTTTGCTCGTGGATCACCAGCAGGATAGAGCGGGTGACCAAAGCCAGGAGTCGATTCACCACGCCGAAGGCGGCTAATCCAAGCGTCGTGAAATCCGCGCCTTTCAATCTCTCCAAGGAACGCATCGACACGGTCAATGATGCCAGCATGGCGACGCCCTCGAGCCGCGGCGATTCCTGCGCTGATAGCTCCGTAGGGGCTCGCGCCCGCAGACGCCGCACAACGGGCAGCAAACGCGCTAACGTTCAATTCATGGTCGGCTAGCAGAATCAACGCTGCGTTCAAGATTGCAGCATCATCTGTGGACATGCCCCATGCTTGCGCCAAACGATCAGCCGCGCTTTCGGCCGTCGCCGGTCCTGCCGCCGCGATGAACGCCGGAAAAATACGTTCTGCAACACCTGCAACACCGTCCGCAGTCATAGACCATGCCTCGAAGTCATGGGCTTCCATCGCGACCGCGAGCTGCAATAGCTGCCCACTAAAATCCAACTCACGATTGGTTTCTACCGTAGGAAAGCTGAACGGCGTGTTGTCCTGCGTCGAGGTCCATAACAGGCGAGCAACCTGTTCGACCGTCGCAGTGCGTGCGAGCTCACAAGCGTCCTGGCCACGGTAGTAGTAGCGCCCCTCAGTCACGAGCGTGATGGCCGAGTCCATGACCGGCACGCCCCAATCCAATGCAGTCTTCGCCACGCGACTTGGGTTCTTCCGATCAGCTTTCTTTTGAACCAATCGGCTGACGTCGTTTGCTGAATAGAGTCTGGCTCGGCTGTCTTTTAGCGGTCGGGATTCGACCAGCCCTCGGCTGACATATGCATAGAGCGTGGCCTTGCTGACCTTGAGCCTTTTGGTTGCTTCATCGGCATCAATCCATTTCATAGAAACCGCTCAATACGTAATTATATATTGATTAATTGATCAATATTGACGATAGCGTTTCGGGTCCGCAGATTCAATGCGAAACAGCATTGGAGGTGCTTATGCAGACCGAGAACTTCAAAGACTACTTTCGAAAACAAGCGCAGGCGTATTCGCAGTATCGTCCAGGATATCCAGACGAGTTGTATTCGTTCATTGCGGATAACGCACCAAGCACTCGCGGGCTTTGGGATGTCGCGACCGGAAACGGTCAGGCCGCTCGAGGATTGGCACAGTTTTTCGACCAGATTTGGGCAACAGATGTCAGCCCCGAACAATTGGCACAAGCAACCGGGCCGGCACACGTGTCGTTTTCACAGGCATCCGCCGAGGTGTCAGGATTGGCAGATGCCTCCGTGGACGCAATCACGGTGGCCACAGCTGCGCACTGGTTTGATTTGCCAGCGTTCTATGAGGAGGTGCGTAGGGTAGGGCGACCCGGGGCGCTTTTGGCCATCTGGTGTTATGACCATTCGACGATCGATCATCCCGTTGGAGACCTCGCCAAACACGTCGCGCAAGAAGTGCTCGCCGACGATTGGTCAGAACCGACGAAGATTGCCCTGAGCGGCTATGCCGACATCGAATTTCCGTTCGATGAGATCGAGACGCCAACGTTTGTGCACACCGCCCGATGGACCCTGGACGACATTCTGGGGATCATCGAGTCGTGGTCGGCGACGCAGACGTACAAGGCCCGTACCGGAGAGCATCCGGTCTCGGAAGCGTTGCTGCGTGAGTTTGTGACGACGTGGGGAGATACGAAGGACTGCGAGGTGACGTGGAATATCACCATGCGCGCAGGGTTTGTTCGCTAGAAGACCAGTGTGAAACGGAATTTGCAGCCAGCATCTGCGCCAAGCTGCGGGTCAACCGACAGTTTTGCTTCCGAGCCGTCTTGGTCTTGGAAGAACACCATGCTCAGGCCGCGCGAGATGACGCT
>JAUIBR010000043.1 GCA_030427705.1 bacterium
GAGCAGACCAAGTCTTTCCCAGCCAATCCGCAGCTTGAGAAAGCAAGCTGGGGTCCGGTTCCCCGGGTCAATGTCAGTGTGAAAGTGAGCTCGTTGTTCAGCCAGATCGACCCCATCGATATGGAAGGCAGCATCGACGCCCTCAAATCACGCCTGCGTCCCTTGTTTTTGAAGGCGAAAGACAATGGCGCGTTCATCAATCTGGACATGGAGCAGTACGAGTACAAAGACCTCACGATCGCACTGTTCAAGAGCCTGCTCGAAGAACCAGAGCTTCGAAACTTTGAACACGCAGGCATCGCGATTCAAGCGTATCTGCGCGACGCGGAGGCAGACGTTACCGATTTGGCCAAGTGGGCAAAGAAGCGCAAGACGCCAGTCACGATTCGACTGATCAAGGGCGCCTACTGGGACTACGAGACCATTCACTCTGAGCAAGAGGGTTGGCGAAATCCGGTATGGAGCAAGAAGTGGGAAACGGACCTCTGTTTCGAGAAGTGCACTGAGATCCTCTTGGATCACCACAAGCACATCCGACTCGCCGTCGGTTCGCACAATGTGCGGTCGATCGCACACGCGATGGTGTACGCCAAAGCAAAGAAGCTCCCTGAGAGCGCCATCGAATTCCAGATGCTCTATGGAATGGCTGAACCCATGAAGGCAGCCGTGTCCCAAATGGGATACCGCGTACGCGAGTATGTCCCGATCGGCGAAATGATTCCGGGTATGGCCTACCTCGTGCGTCGTCTGCTCGAGAACACCAGCAATGAAAGCTGGCTGCGCCATTCTTATGCAGACGGTTATTCGGTTGAGCAGCTTCTGGCGGCCCCCGGTCCGAAGTCCGGCGAAGCGATTTCAACCGGCACGGAGCATATCAAACCGGTCACCCCAGACGGTTTCCGCAACGAACCCATGCGTAACTTCGCTTTGGAAGGCGACCGTGCGGCATTCGCAAAAGCGATGGACAACGTGGCCAAGAGCCTGGGCAAGACCTTCCCGGTCATCATCGGAAAGCAGAACTTCACTACCGATCGGCTCATCACGTCGCTGAATCCAAGCCAAAAGGATCAGGTTGTCGGAAAGGTGCATGCTGGCACCAACGAACTCGCACAGCGCGCCATCGAGACGGCACGCGCGGCCAAGGACGCCTGGGCCGGACTTTCGGGTTCGCAACGCGCGGACTACCTCATGAAGGTCGCCGATATCATGGCGAAACGACGCGACGAACTGTCCGCCGTCATGGTTCATGAGGTTGGCAAGACGTGGCGTGAAGCCGACGCGGACACCTGCGAAGCAATCGACTTCTGCCGCTACTATGCGCTTGAGATGAAGCGCCTCGATCGACCGCAACGCTTGGGCAGAATCGCTGGCGAGTTGAACCTCATGTTCTATCAACCGCGGGGAGTCGCGGCAGTGATCGCGCCATGGAACTTCCCGTTGGCGATCCTGACAGGCATGACGATGGCAGCGGCGGTGACGGGCAACACGGTGATCATGAAGCCAGCCGAGCAATCATCGGTCATCGCAGGCTACCTGATGGAGATCGTTCAGCAGGCCGGATTCCCATCGGGCGTGATCAACTTCCTCCCCGGGTTCGGGGAAGAGGTTGGGCAGCACCTGGTAGATAGCCCGCAGGTCGAGGTCATCGCCTTCACAGGTAGCATGCAGGTCGGACTTCATATCTTGAAGACTGCAGGAAACACGCACAGCGCACAGGAAAACGTCAAAAAGGTCGTCTGCGAGATGGGCGGTAAAAACGCCATCATCGTTGATGCCGATGCAGACCTCGACGAGGCAGTCACTGGCGTCGTCAAATCCGCGTTTGGCTTCCAAGGGCAGAAATGCTCGGCGTGCAGCCGTGTAGTCGTGCATCAGTCCTGCTACGACGAATTCAAGCAACGCTTAGTTGAAGCGACCCGCAGTCTCATGATCGGGCCGGCGACCAACCCCGCCTTTTCCGTGGGTCCTGTCGTCGACCAAGAGGCGCAATCGAAGATCCAAAGCTATATCGAGTTAGGTAAACAGGAGGGAACGCTCCTCCTGCAGAGCGAGTCGCCTGCTTCAGGTTTCTTTGTGGGTCCGACGATCTTCGAAGACATCAAACCGGAGGCTCGGCTTGCTCAGGAAGAGATCTTTGGCCCAGTCCTGGCCATGATGAAGGCCAACGACTTCGATCACGCACTTCGCATTGCAAACTCAACACGTTTCGCCCTCACCGGCGGTGTGTACAGCCGAAGTCCGCTAAATCTGGACCGCGCTCGACGAGAATTTAACGTCGGCAACCTCTACATCAACCGGAGCTGCACCGGCGCTCTGGTCTACCGACAGCCGTTCGGCGGATTCAAGATGTCGGGCGTTGGCTCAAAAGCCGGCGGTCCGGACTACCTCATCCAATTCCTAGAACCTCGCGCAATCAGCGAGAACACGATGCGCCGCGGTTTCGCCCCGGAAGACTAGGGGTTCGCTGCGCTCACCGGGGTGGTTCGCTAGCGCTCACCGGGTTGGTTCGCTAGCGCTCACCGATTTGGTTCGCTGGCGCTCACCGGGGTGGTTCGCTGCGCTCACCGGTTTGGTTCGCTTCGCTCACCGATTTGGTTCGCTTCGCTCACCGGGTTGGTTCGCTGCGCTCACCGGGGTGGTTCGCTGCGCTCACCGGGGTGGTTCGCTGCGCTCACCGGGGTGGTTCGCTGGCGCTCACCGATTTGGTTCGCTGGCGCTCACCGGGTTGGGTCGTGGCGCTCAGAATGTTTTTCAAATCTTCGCAACGGTGAATGGTGCTTGTCCGATAACGGTTTCCGAACGCGCAAGGAGACTAAGATGCGAAACAAGAAGATATTCGATAATCCACCGACTAACCTGAGGGTCTACAATGACAGCGACGAACTCGCCGACGATGTGTTCTTTACTGTCAGGCGATTGTTAGGGACTTTTGAGTTCGGGGACCTAAGCGAACAAGCGATGCGATCGGCGGACAGCGTACCGAGCAATCTTGCAGAGGGCGCAGGGCGAACCCAGCCGCAGTTTCGACATTACGTTGGAACCGCACGAGGTTCATGTCAGGAGCTCGTGGGACAACTGAAACGCCTACACAGGCGGACTGGAGATTCAAGATTCCGGAAACTTCAGTCACGAGCGCAGAAACTGCAGTACCGAATCTACCGACTGGAGAAAGCGATTCTCAAACGCATGGAGGAGAGCCAAGTGAGCGAGGAGGCCCAAATCGGTGAGCCAAAGGCGAACCAAATCGGTGAGCAACGCGAACCAAATCGGTGAGCAACGCGAACCAAATCGGTGAGCCAAAGGCGAACCAAATCGGTGAACCAAAGGCGAAACCAAATCGGTGAGCCAACGGCGAACCCCAAATTGAAAAAGGGCAGCGACTGTGTCGCTGCCCTTTTTCTGCCACCACCCAAGGAGACGACATTAGCCAAGGAGATTTATATCCTCGCCCATGTCGAGAGGGAATTGGAGCGCCAGCGGATCGCGTTCGATGCCAGCCAGCTTGCGAATTGCCGCGTGGACGTGTTCTGGACGGAGTCGAATTCCGTTCTCGTCCAACGCTTTGGTTGTTGGATTGATGGTCAATGGACGGTGACGTGGGTCCGAAGCACCGATCACGGTGTTTCCTGGGACGCCATGGCCCATGAGCATCATGGAGTTAATCGACCAGTGGTCCTTGCCGTTGCCGTTGTTGTAGCCCGGCGTACGACCGAAGTCGGAACCGACTGCCACGAAGACTTGGTCAGCGATATCCAGACGCTCTGCTTCGTCGAAGATGAAGTCGAGCGCTTCCAGAATCAGGCTGAGTCGTGGGATGTGTCGATTGTCGTGGTCGCTGTGCGTGTCAAAGCCACCTGTGCGCATGGTCACCGAGATGCCGAGGCCGGATTTGAAGGCTGCAAGTGCAACCTGTGCCTGACGCACAAGACCGTTGTTATTGTTCAGGTCCGTCGGAAGGAAGCCCAAGACCTCTTTCAACTCAGACTCACCGAGGCGAGCCGTGTGAAGAGCGTCCATTGCCTTGCGGCGTCGTGGAAGCTTGGTCTTCTCCATCTTATCTGAGAGGCGGTTGTCCGCAGCTTGGCGGATGCGGTCCATCGCGAATTCGCTATGGAACGTGTTGCCTTCGTTATCCGGATTGATGCGGTTGGTGTACGCAAGCTTCTGGAATGCGTTCAGTGAACGCTCGTCTGCTTGAGTTCCAGCGACCAAACCGTTGGTAACCGTGTAACCACCGTTGGTGATATATGCCAGCGGCAGTGCGGGTCCGAGCTTGGCGGCAACCATCGCACCGAGTGAAGGATGTCCTTCGTTCAGGCGTCCAGACCAAGTGTAGCGTCGTCCTTGCTCGTGACCATTTGTCGACATGTCGATGCCGTTGACGACCATGAGTCGGTTGAAGTGCTTCTGGAAGAACTCTGCGTGGTTGGCGACTGGTGCGTAGGCAATGTTACCTGCCATTTCAATCGCGTCGGTCGCGTATCGGTTCATGCCTTCCGCATCACCCTTTGGGTCGCAAAGGGAGGTTGGGTCCCAGCCACCGTCGGCCTGGATGAACATGAAGTATGGTCCGCGGTGAAGGCCACCGGCCTGAGCTTTCGCCTCTCGCGTGGTAGCGATTGGAGAAACGACCGTGAGACCGGCTGCTGCTGCTGCTTTGAGGAATGTTCGTCGTCGCATAATGCTTTCCTAGTTCTTTGTCTCTTTAATCGTTCAGGCTCTAATTACTCGTAGATGTACTCGTAGCTTCCCAACAGGTAGCTAACCGTCGCCATCCAAGCGCGAACTGTGTAGTTCGGGTCATTGTCCACACCGTTGGAGCGGCACATACCAGGGATTCCGTTTCCATAATCGTTGTTCTGTCCGTCTTGCCAGACGTCATTGAACAGGTTGTACGTTTCCACGAACTGTGGGTCCGATTCTTCTACTTTCTGTCCAAGCAGTTGGAAGTGCAAGTGCTTGATGTTCTCACGGACAGCTGCGTCATTCGACTGCGGCGTGTCGTCCATCGTGACGTGTGGGAACAAGACCTTCTCATCTTCGCGACCGAAGTCAGCTGGGACGCTCAAGCAAGAGACTTCGTTTGCCATGCGGCGGCTGATAGCCGATGCGACAGCACTTGGGTCTTCCATACGCTTGAGGACCGAAACCGAGTCGATTCCACCGTAGAGCAGGTTGTACTCGCGGGTGTCCAACAGGACGTTGCGGTTGTTGACGTTCCACTCGGTTCCAGTCGTTGCCACAATCTTGCGGTGAAGCATTTCTGGCGTCAGGAGACGAGCGGTACCCAGGCTGCGCAGTTCCATCTGACGTGAGGCGTCGATGTTCTCGCGAGCGTTGGCTGCACGGTAGTAAGGGCTCTTCACGATTTCCTTGATGAGCGCTTTGAAGTTGTAGTTCGACTCGATGAACTTCTTGCCGACCTGCTTGAAGAATTCGTACTGGACTTCGTAAGCGCGGAACTCAGCAGCGTAGCTAGCAACGGTTGGGTCGTTAGGCGCGGTGAGTGGCTCGTCGCCAGTCATCATCGTGTAAGCAGTGTGGACGGCCGCCTGAATGAAGCGTGGGTCAATCGTGGTGCGAGCTGCAAGCCAGCGAAGCGACTCAGGGTTCTCGGTCTGGCCGATGTTCGAGCCTTCCATACCTGGAGGCAACATGTCGGTGTACCACGACTCATCACGTGGAGCGTACATACCCTCGTCGTCCCAGTTCTGGAATGCACCAGCGATTGGGTCGATAACGTTGTGGCAGACGGTGCAGGCCGAGTCGAACAACGTTGGGTTGTTCGAAAGGTCAGACTGCGTTGGGTCCAGTGGGCGGTCAGCCAATTTCAGGACGTCGGTTGCCAGGAAGTACAGGTAGAAGAATGCAGCGCGTGAGCGGTTGCGGTTCGTTGCGGTCGTTGGGAACTTGTTGAGCCAGACAGGCGTCGTCAGAACACCAGCGTGTGGCATGCCAGGAACCTGAACTTCAGCCCACTCGTTTGGATCGTCGTCATTGTTGAAGGTGACGTCGCCCATGACACCGTAGGAGCGTGCCGAGAATGGGTTCACAACCGTGTAGTCAGCGTTGAGAACGTCGGTGAACGGCTTGTCGTTCATGATGACGTGCGTGTAAATCATCAGCGACTCACGAGCCAGTGCTTCGTTCGTCAGGCGACGTGCGCGGTTACGTGCATCGTCGTCACCCATGTCGTCGTACCACATGCGGTCTGGGAACACGTCTTCGTCCAGAAGGTCAACCGCATCTTCGTTGCGATTGAATTGGTCCGTGAGAATCACGTCGTTGTAAGACTCGATGACGCGCGCCTTGAACGCATCCTCAGTCATCACGCGGTCGAGCACACCGTCGATACCGTCCGTAGCGAGCGAATCATATTCAGCTTGTGTTGGCACGCGACCCGCCAACGACAACGTTGCTTTGCGCAGCAACTGCTCGCCATCAAGGAATTCAACGTCCTGGTAGAACTCGGCGTCGTTTGCAGCGCCGCAGTCCATGCCTGAATCAACACGGTTCACGAAAGCTTCGATGCGTGCGTACGCTTCGTCACCTTCCTGAATGATCTGACCACCTTCGTGGCTGATTTGACCGGTTGCCTTCAGCAACAGAACGCTCTCGCCGTCACGCTTCGTCAGCGCGAGGTCGGCCATAACGTCGTAGTTGGCTTGGATGTAGTTACCCCAGCCGCTGTTGTAGAGAACAAGTTCAGTGTCTTTCGCCTGACCTTGAGCGTTGTGGCATGCAGCACATGCTGGCTCAACGGTTGGGGTCCAAACTTCACGAAGGAAGAAACGATCGTTAGGTACGCATCCTTCGTCGCTCCCAGTTGGGTCGCCGAAGACGTCCGTCGTCGTATCGTTGTCGTCGCCAGGAAGCTGGTACTCAGCTTCTTCGCCGTCTTGTGACAGCGAGAAGACGCCCTTCTCACAAGCTGTGGTGCTCAAGGCAATTGCAAGCACCACCATAAGGTAGCTGTTCGTTTTCATGTTGTTCTCTCGTCGCGTTTTCATCGTTGGTGCTCCGTGTTCCTTCGATGGACGAGCTATGTATTAGCAACGAGTGTGCCAACATTTGGAAATTAAGTTTGATCGCATGGATAAAGGCCGAAAGATCTGTGCCCTTTTATCCTACATGTATGCCGATCTCCCCAAATACCGCAGGGATCCCCATATTTCACGCCAGGAAACTTTTTCGTTGATCGCAAACCCGCATAAATGCACAGTGCCGTCTAGTTTGTGGCTTCTTGGTCACAGATCGTGGCCTACATGTAGGACAACGTGCGCACAGGTGTGGCAACCATGACACAAACACAGACCCCACCGGGGCCAAATGACCCCTATCTTTTGTCCCCACTGAAGGATGTGAAGTGCCCACCCCATGCGGTTGTGGTGATCGACGACGCTCTCCCAGAGCCGATCCTCGAACACTTCCCCAATGCTGTGCGCGTGCAAGCCGGCGAGTCCCTCAAAACGTTCTCGGCGCTTGAGGCGGTCGCGCAAAAAATTCTCGAACAACGCTCCAGCAAGCCTCTCACCCTTATCGCCGTGGGCGGAGGCAGCGTCGGAGATGCCATCGGGTTCCTCGCAAGCATCCTCTGGCGAGGCGTTGAACTATGGCACATTCCGACCACGCTGTTGGCGATGGTCGACTCCGCACATGGCGGAAAAACCGCTGTAAATCTAGGTAAAGCCAAGAACCAACTTGGGACGTTCTATCCCGCGAGCAAGGTCTTCATCGTCCCAGAAATCCTCGAAACCCTACCCTTAGCCCAACGCGTCGAAGGACTCGCTGAGCTCGTGAAAGCATTTTGGTTGGGTGACGCCAAAGCTCTGGATATCTGGATGTCCGATGCGGGCCGATTTGCCAGCGCACCGTTCGAAGAAATCGGGGACACACTAATAGATCTATTAATGCACGCGATTGCGGTGAAGTACGATGTCGTGTCGAAAGACCCATTTGAGACCAAAGAGATTCGGACGTTTCTCAACCTGGGTCACACGGTCGCGCATGCATTGGAGCTCGAGTTGGGCATGTCACATGGCAACGCCGTCTCCTGGGGTTTGGCGTGTGCCGCGGTGCTCAGTCAGAAGCATGGGTTCTCGCCATTAAACGCCCGCCGCATGTTTGAATCCGTCTATCCACTGCTTGTTCCTCTTGCCGCGGATGCCCTGCCGACATTGGAGCGTTTCTCGGAACTGGTATCCAAAGATAAGAAGCGTCGAAACAACGAGCTGCGTTCTGTCTTGTTAAAGGATGTCGCACAGCCCTACGTCACGACGTGCTCCCCCGAAGAATGGCATTCGGCCCTCTTAGAAGCGCAGAACAAATGGGCTCAAACCCCTATTCGAGTGCAGCTAACGACAGCGCGAGAAGCCACGATCGACCTGGCGGCAAGCAAGTCTGAGCAAAATCGAGCGCTTTGCATCCAACATCTATGGCCTGAAGTCCAAATCACCTCTCCGGGGAGCGACGCCGACGATGTACGGCATCTTCGCGCAGCTCTGGTTGGATTGCGCGATGAGCGCGCGAAAGTGTTCGCCGGAGAAGGTGGAACGACACTGCGCTTCCTTTTGGCGCAGTGTGCAGCTCACACCCGTTCCGTCTCGATTGAAGCCCAACCTGCGTTGATGAAACGGCCTCATTCAGCACTCATCAACGCGCTACAAAGAGCAGGCGCGACAATAGAAACGACAGTTCGCGGATATCGCGTTGCGCCGTGGGGCCAGTTTCCGGAAGAGATTACGTTGGAACCCGCGCCGTCGTCGCAACCGGCATCCGCTATCGCCCTTTTGGCCGCATCCGGCATGCCATTTCGTTTGAGTCTAGATCTAAAGGAGCTACCAAGCCGGGGCTACTTCGACATGACACTCAATATGCTGCGCGCGTCCGGGATTGAACTTGAGCTCGACGAAATGGGTGTCCGATTTCTAGGACGGACCGTCCCTGGCTCGATCCATGTCAACGCCGACGCCAGTAGCGCTTCGATATTCGCTGCCATGCCGTCCGTTAACTTCCAATCGAGTAACTTGGGCACATTACAACCCGATGCATCGGCGCCAGACGTTATGGCGCGGGCCGATGCCGGTGAGGTCTCCGCTGCTGACACACCGGATATGGTACCAGTTTTACTCGCGCGCGCGTGCGTGCGTGGTGTCCCCCTGCGCGTCACCGACGGCGAAATACTCGCCCACAAGGAATCAAACAGAATTGACGACCTAGCGACATTGCTTCGAGACGCGGGTGCAACCGTGGAGACGACAGCCACGACAATCGAAGTCACGGATTTTGAGCCGGCTCTCGACGCACTGCTCGATCCGAAGAACGACCACAGACTGGCCTTTGCCGCAGCAGTGTTATCCGAACGTGGCGTTTTCCGAATTGCGAATCCCTGGGTTGTGACCAAAAGCTACCCGCGTTTCTGGCACGATTTGCGTAAGCTTGGGTGGCATATCGAGCCTGTTCAGACTTGAATTCGGGACGCGTTCGGGCTTACAACCAAGCTCTATGCGGTTAAAACTCACAACGATTTTGGTCCTATTCAGCGTATTGATCTGCGCGAGCGGATACGCACAGGACCCGCATTCAGCGGATGAGACCGCAGAAGGCCATTACCGCACAGCGATTCAGCTCTTCGACGAGGGGCGGTACCGATCCGCACTCGATGAGTTTGACGCGGCCATCTCGCTTTCGCCGCAAGCAGTCTTCTACTGCAACCGTGCGATCGTTCTCATAAAGCTTCAAGAGACCGAACAGGCTGTTCAATCACTCCAAGAGTGTCGCGACCGCTTCGAGGGCGATGAAGCCGAGAAAGCGCAGATTGATGCGCAGCTACAAGGCGTATCGGCATTTCACAACCACGTGCGGACGATGTCGCCGCAGGTCGCGATTGATATCGCCCGCGGCGAATTGAAGCCTCCCAAAGACGGTTGGGGGCTGCAGGAGTGGGGCCTCATTACTGCTGGGATAGGCGTTGCTATCTTGGGAGGCGCAATTGCGCTCGACCTTTCAAGCGCCAGCCTTAAAGACGAGTACATCGAAGAGTCGAACGGCGGCGACCCCGAACGGTATCAAGAGTTGAGGGATAGTCTGGACTCACGAAAGTCGATTTTCTGGACCTTAACGGCAGTTGGCGGCGCGACATTCGTGGCCGGCGTGGTCATGGTGTTAATCCCGAATTTCAGTTCCGAGTCAGATGGGTCGGCGGTCTTGGTGCCAATAATCGGCCAAGATGCGATCGGCGTTCAATCCACTTGGAAGTGGTAAAAAACTAGACATCGAGCGCACTTGCGACATAATCAGACACGCAAGAGTTCGCCGATTTGACGTTTTAGGAAAAAATGTTCATATTCCCCGGTTCGTCCCACGGGACGTTAACTGTTTGGAACATTGAATTTTATTATGTTTAGCAAAAAGCGAATACTGGTTCTGTTGAGCCTTATAACGCTCCCGCTAATTAGCGTAGCCCCGAGCGAACCGCTTGCACAAAGCACGGTCGCCGTCAGCCCGTCCATCCGTGTCGCGGCGACGTGGGCGGCTCCACTTGCATCCACATCACTTTTGGACCCAACCTTCTTGGCTCAGCTGAACCTGCTGGCGTCCCGTGGTGTTTGGGAACTTCCGCCTGAAGAACCTTCGTGGCCGATGATGGACGAGGAACCGCTCGTCTCCACACGTCAAATGGACGTGATGTACCACACGGTCAAGAAGTACCAGACGAAGGTGAAAGTTCGGGCGATGTACAAGATCGGGTACAAGACGCTGCAGCAGCTGAATCCCGATATCGACATCAATAACCTGCAGGAAGGCCAAGAGATTGTCGTTTGGCGCCGAAATCCCAACCGACTTTCTGAGTCGCGGGGCAAGGCGAATCGCGGTCGACTTCGATTTGGAGAGCCTCTTCCTCCGGGCGAGGGCTACATCCGACTGTTCCCTCACCGCACGTTCGGCACCTACTACACGGTCAGCGAGATCGTACGAGTACTGGACCGATACCACGCACTATATCCGGACGCGTCCCCGCTGATTGTTGGTGATATCAGCTTCCGAGGTGGCCGCCGTATTCGCCCACACCGCTCACACCGAACGGGACGTGATGTCGATATCACCTACCCGCGGCACAACGAGCCCCCGGCCTACAATCGATTCCATCACATCCGTCGCAAAGACTTCGACGTTGAGCGCACGTTCTGGTTGTTGAAGGATTTCATCGATGGCGGAAACGTCGAGTACATCTTCGTGAATCGCCGTTGGCAGCGAAAACTTCGCAAGTACGGACAAGAGCAAGGCGCCCCCGACGAGTGGTTGAGCGCTGTGTTCCAGAGTGGTTCGATGCGACCTGGCAAGGCAATCATTCGCCACGCCAAGGGGCACGACAAACACTTCCACATTCGATTTAAGTGTCAGAACACCGACCGACGCTGCATCGACTACTAGCTAATCCAACATCTTGATTCTTTCATAGTCGAGCCGGACGTCGACCTGAACGTCTTTGTCTGGCACGACGCGAATCGTCTTGTTCTTGTATCCCAATAGCGAAACGCGGATGACGACCTGCTTGTCCGAGCGACCGATCTTCCGGGTTAGCGGGGTGTTGCCGATGGGTGCGCCATCCAACGTCACGGAGGCATCGCTTGGCGTAGACTTGATGAAAATCGCAACCTTTTCGACGGCGTTCTCGTCTGGCTTTTCGACGGCTTCCTTAGGCTCTTTGGGCTCTTTGGGTTTTTTCCGGCGGTCTGGATTTCGGACGCGAAGTCCCTCGTCCATTGAAAACTCAATTTCTCCCGCGTCGCCCTCAGCATCGGCGCCCATATCAGCACTGCCCAGATCGGGTGCCTTCGCAATCACGGGTTCTTCGACCGGCTCTTCGATCTTCGGAGCCATATCAGGCTCTGGCGCATTTCCAAGATCAGGCGTAGCCACGACCACCGGCTCCGGAGAGTCGACGGCCTCTTTCGCTAACCAGAACTTCCATGCAATCGAGAGCATCAAGATGGTAATCAACGCCCCAACCATCGCATAGATTGCGGGATTGGCTTGTTTCGGAGGCGGCATCTCCTCTTGTTCTTCGGTTTGACGCCTCTCCTCCAGGTCCGCGGTCTGATTCGAATTGAGCAGCTCACGTAGAGCTACCGCAGACTCGATGCGGTCTTCAGGCTGCTTCTCCAAGCATGCCTGCACTGCAACGTCCAGGGTCGACCCCTCCAACGTGCCAGGAAGATAAGGCGCGTCGTCGCGAAGATGTCGAACCATCACCGCACTTGGACTCTGGGCCTCAAACGGATGCTCACCCGTCAACATCTCGTAGAGGATGACCCCAATCGCGTAGATATCTGCGCGATGATCGATCGGGTCACCAACAATGTTTTCCGGACTCATATAATGAGGCGTGCCCAAGACCGTGCCGTCTTGCGTCAACGTTTTCAACGCACCGGAGCCATGTTCATCCTGCTGAAGTTTGGCGATGCCGAAGTCGAGGACCTTGACGACCTCCTCCGTGATGCCTTCGAGCGGATTACTCTTGAGAAGAACGATATTGTCCGGCTTAAGATCGCGATGAACAACGCCCTGTGCATGTGCGTACTCCAGCGCATCAAGCAGCATGAACGTGATTTCGCGCGCCTTCATCGGCGGCAGCGGAGCCTCGGTCTTGATGAGGTCCGAGAGCGTGCGGCCCTCGACGTACTCCACCGCCATGTAGAGCAGCCCTTCGTCCACGCCGTAGTCATAGAGTTTGATGATATTGCCGTGGTCCAGCAGGCTAATCAGCTGCGCTTCGCGTTGGAAACGTTGGACAATATCGGTGTGGAGGAATGCCTGAGGCAGCAATGTCTTAAGCGCGACATCGCGTCCGAGGTCCGTCTGGGTCGCGCGAAAAACTACGCCGTAGGCGCCGCGACCGAGTTCCTCGATGACTCGATACTTCCCAGCGATAACGTCGCCGGGTGTAGGAATGGAGAAGCTCTCCGACACGAGGAGTTAGCCCTTTCGCATTAGTAAGCGCTTTGAACCACGAGACAAAAGCGTAACTGCAACAGTAAACACAGGCAAGAAGCGCCCTTAATCCTTGCCACCCACCCAAGTGGTTTTTATGTTGTCTGACCTCGCGGCTGTAAACTACACAGCCCACGTCGCCTAAATAAGGATGTTGCTATGGGATTTTTGGATTTCCTATTCGATAAAGAAGCTGCAGAAAAAAAGAAGATTGCGAAAATGCAGAAGACGGTCACAAACATGTATGTGCAGCCCCAAGAGCGGCAATACACGTTGCAGACCCTTCGTGATATCGGCACGCCGGAAGCGATCCGCGCGATGCTGGCGCGTTTTGGTGAGAGCGCACCAAACACCACGGTCGACGGTGAGGAAAAAGAGTACGTCTACGACATCATGACGGATATGTGCCGGCACAATCCCCAGACCATCGATATCTTGGTTGACCATATCCGAGCTTCGGAATCGAAGATCAATTGGCCGATAAAGATCCTCCAGGACATTTACGACTACAACGAGATGTCGACCTTTCTGAAGTCGATCCTGGAGTCGTGTGACACGGAGTACCAACGCGACCCCGAAAAGAAGCAGGAAGTTATCCTCCGCGCTGCCGAATTCGAGGACGAAGACCTCGCCAAAGAAGTCGCTCGGTTTGTGGATGATCAGAATGAAACCGTGCGATTCCTGACCGTTGAAACCCTGCTACAACAGGGCTTCGAGGACATTTCGGTTCCTGCGCTACGCAAGGTTTTGGCAGACGAAGACTCGCTACGTATCGTTCAGAAGGTTTCCGAAGCGTTTGCAGCAAATCAGAGTTGGACGATCCCTGAGGATGAGCGCGAAGCGATCGAACTCGCGCTCCCCGAAGAATACGCCCTGCACAAAAGCGGCTACATCCACAAGAAGCGGACCTAGACTTTGATTGAGGTCATCGCATCTGGAGAATCAGCGGCGCCATCAGATTGGGCGCCGCTTTGGTTTGGGAAGACCGCTGGGGCCAGATCGGGCGTAATCGTGGTTCCGATGGCGACCTACTGTGGTCTTCCTGCGTGGGACGATGCGCCCGAAGGCTTGGACGCATCGGGTGCGTGGGCGCTCTTTGATGTCGAGAAGTTTGCGCGAATGTTGCTCCGGCAGAGCGTCGCTGCGTACGAGACTCTCACCGCTGGTTCTGGCGAACTCTTGGACGTCCGCGCCAAACTGGCCACCGACGCGCTGTCTCAGACGATAACCACCAACCTTTGCGACGCTGCAGTGACCGCGGCATCGATGGGAAACGAGAAACGCGCCCGGATTCTACTCGCCAGCGCCGTCCACCTGAGTACCAACGCCATCGCGACGTTGGACCCAAAGGTGCTTCAAACCGAGGTACCGGGCGTCTTTGGCTGCGAAAGCGACCTGCTGCATGCGCGTATCGAAACAACGCGTGGAGACCTGAGCACGAAAAACGTGCTTCCACCCGCTCCAAGCGGTTATCATCGTGTAAGCGACTGGGTTGTCGCCACGCGAATGGACACGCTCGGAACATGATTCAATTGCTCATCATCGGCAGGTCAGCTGGCCAATGGGCTTCTAAACTGGAAGTCATCGGGCCTGCCATGTCGATCAATACGGCTCGCCTTCCCGCCGCCGGTATCCGTGAGATCGAGCGCAGTCCACCCGACGCCGTGATTCTTGAGGCCAAGAGCTCAACACGTGCTCTCTCGCTAGCCATCGCGGTGAAGTCACGGCCGATTGGGGAGTTCATTCCGGTGATCGCAATCGCACCTGACGACGCGGCTGAAAATGCGCCAGGACGAGAGAGCGTCGAAGACCTATTGCCTCCAACCGTAGACGCAAAAGTGCTGATGCGGACTTTGGAAACCGCGCTTGGTCTGGAACCAAACGAGCTTGAGACTCAGGAAACGCCAAGAACGCTGAGCGAACCAACGTCGCCCTCGATGGTGGAAGAAAGTGAGTTCGAGCTCGAAGAGATCATCGAAGGCCCGGAAGACGACCCCGGTCCACAAAAACTGAGCTCACGGGATATCTTCGGCGAGCGTGCCGGTGAGCGCGCTCGCATCGATGTCGATGAAGCCACGATCCGCCGAAAACTGCGGGCAGTGCGACACGAGGACTACTTCGCAATTCTAGAGATTCCTCGCGCTTCGGAAACACCTGCAGTTCGTGACGCGTTCCACAGGATGCGCGACGCCTACACAAAGAACATCGAGTTTGACCTCGCGCACCGATACCAAGAGGATTTGCGGGAGATTCACGATGCCTTCGAAGACGCTTGGGCAGTGCTCGGTGACCCGGATTTACGAGCGTCCTACCTGCAACACACGACCAAGTAACGCGCGACGGCTTGATTCTGTGCGCACATCGATCTAAACGGATCGCTGGAATACCTGTGAGGTTACGATGGCAGTTCGAGATATCGTTCTCTACCCAAATGATGTGCTCTCTACGCCCGCGAAAGATGTCGACAAGGTCGATGACGACGTGCAGCAGCTTGTCCAAGACTTGGCTGACACGATGTACGACGCGCCTGGCGTCGGATTGGCGGCGCCCCAGATTGGTGTGTTGAAGCGAGTTACCGTGATCGACATCTCCAAGCCGGACGAAGAGAACAACCTTCTGGTGCTCATCAATCCGCAGATTGTCGAAAGAAGCGGCAAGATCACGTGGGAAGAGGGATGTCTCAGCTTCCCTGGTCTCTACGAAAAAATTGATCGTGCTCGCCAGGTCAAGGTGCGCGCGCTCAACGTTGAAGGCGAAGTGTTTGAGGTAGAAGGCGAGGAGCTGCTAGCGGTCGCTATGCAGCATGAGATCGACCATCTAGACGGCGTCTTGTTCACCGACCGGATGAGCCAACTCAAGAAGCGCCGCGCGATGAAGAAGTATAAGAAGATTCTTGATCGTCGCGAAGAAGCGGCTGAAGACGAGGACGAATGAGCACCCCACTTCGCGTGGTGTACATGGGCACGCCGGATTTCGCGGTGCCTGCGCTCCAAGCACTCATCGACAGTCCACACGACGTTGTTGGCGTCGTCACCCAACCTGACCGAAAGAGCGGGCGCGGAAAGAAGGTCCAGCCTACACCGGTGAAGGCTTGTGCGCTGGCGGCAGGCATCGACGTTTACCAACCGCCAAAGCTGCGAAACAACGACGAGGCCTTTGAGCGCATTAGCGCTTGGGAGCCCGATGTTTGTGTTGTGGCGGCCTATGGGCAAATTCTCCCGCAGCGGTTCTTGGACATCCCACGGCTACACTGCGTGAATATTCACGCAAGCCTTCTGCCGAAGTACCGCGGCGCCTCGCCGATCAACGCGGCGATTGTGCACGGCGAAGAGGAATCGGGCGTGACAACGATGATTATGGAGGCAGGCTTGGACACCGGTCCGATGCTGCTCAAAGAAAGCGTTCCCATCGGTCGTCTCGAAACCGCACAGGAGCTACATGATCGGTTGTCGGAGCTCGGTGCGAAGATGATTGTTCCAACGATCGAGGGGCTTGACGCAGGTACGATCGAACCTGAACCGCAAAGTGACGAAGGAAGCACCTATGCGCCGCTGATGTCCAAAGCTGATGGGCAGATCGATTGGGCGAAGACGGCAACGCAGGTCGCCAACCAGATGCGCGGCCTGAATCCTTGGCCAGGCGCCTATTCGGACCTCGTCGAAACGGATCAACGCATCAAATTTCATCTGGCCGAACCGATTGAAGGCCACGGCCAACCAGGCGAAGTGCTTGTCGCGGCAAAGGACAACCTCACCATCGCTTGCGGCGAAGGGGCTGTGAAGGTCCTCAAGATACAACCTCCCGGCAGCCGCGCGATGGCAGCCCAAGATTTCCTAAACGGCTTTGACCTCGCGGTTGGGTCGCACTTCGGAGGCTAGGCATGCCTCGAAAGACTGCACTAAAGGCCCTCACCCAGATCGAAGAGGGTGGTTACAGCCATATCGTCCTCAACGCCGAGTTAAATGCCTCGTCGTTAGACGCTCGCGACCGCGGTCTCACCACGGAGCTTGTCTACGGCGTGCTCACCTGGCGCCGTGCCCTGGATAATCTGCTTGAGAGTCTGTTGGACAAAGGTCTGACAAAGACGCCACCCGTTATTCGAGACATCTTGCGACTGGGTGCATATCAAATCGTCTTTTTGGACAGGATTCCGGCATCCGCCGCAGTCAACACGAGCGTTGAGCTCGCGAATGCGAAACTGCCGAAGCTCAAAGGTTTGGTGAATTCCGTCCTAAGGCGGCTGTCCGAGATGGACGAATACGTGTGGTGGTCCGAGGACGACCGGGCGTCCAAGCCTGTACGTTATCTGGGCGACCGATATTCGCTACCGAACTGGTTAGCGAACCTCGCACTCCAGAAGTATGGCGGTGTCGACCGCGCCGCGCCTCATCTTGAGGCATATTCAGAACGGCCTTCGCTGCATGTCCGGTTGAACCAGGAAACTGCCGTTCCCGAAGCATGGACCGCCCTTCCCGTCCCGGACGCATTCATCACCCCGTCGATGGACGAAACCTTGGACGAAGGTCTGCGCGATGGTCTTTGGTCGATCCAAGACCTCGGCGCACAGTTGATTTGTTGGTTTGCGGGATTTGACGGCCCGTCCCTGGACGCCTGCGCTGGATTGGGCGGAAAGTCGCTGTTTTTCGCCCGGCAGCACACCGTAACGGCGGTTGAGCCCGCTGAATCCAAGATCAACTTGCTTCGACTAAATGCAGACCGAGCCGGGCTCTCACATCGGATACACATCCAGCAAAGTCGGCTGCAAGACGCCCCTGAGACGACCTTTGAGAACGTTCTATTGGACGCGCCGTGCACGGCCCTTGGCGTGATTCGACGTCACCCAGAGACGCGTTGGACGCGAAAGAAATCGGACGTCAAAGCGTTGGTCGACGTCCAGCATGAGCTGCTGGAAGAGGCCTTCAAACGCACCGCGGTTGGCGGAACGCTAGTCTACGCGGTGTGCACGTTTAGCCCGCAGGAGACCCACGAACAGGTCGCGAACTTCCTGCGGGACTTTGATGTGGAGGAACTGCGCGCCCCAGACGCGCCATTTGACTGGGCGCCATATCTGGATAAGAAAGGGCGCCTCGCCCTGAATCCCAAAGATCATGGGACGGATGGATTCTACGCTGCCAGATTCAAGAGACTGTCATGAAAACGCTGATTGCCCCGTCGATTTTGTCTGCCGACTTCACGCGTCTTAACGACGAGTGCACCGCTGTTCTAAACGCCGGTGCAGATTGGTTGCATGTTGATGTCATGGACGGTCACTTCGTGCCTAACATCACCATCGGATTACCAGTGGTGAAGTCCCTACGGGCCGCGTTCCCACAAGCGTTTCTGGACGTCCACATCATGATTTCGGACCCAGATTTCTACGCCGCTAAATTCGTGGAAGCCGGCGCAGACCTTGTGTCCTTTCATCCAGAAGCGACGCCGCACACGCACAAAGTCATCCAGAGCATTCACGAGGCAGGCGGCAAGGCGAGCCTCGCGATCAACCCTTCCACGCCTTTGGATTGCATTGACTACGTCGTCGAAGACCTCGACATGATCCTGTTGATGAGTGTTAATCCTGGCTTCGGTGGTCAGTCGTTCATCCCATCCACATTGCGCAAACTACGAGACCTGCGTGAACGACTAAGCAAGCTTGGACGCCCTGACCTAGACGTACAAGTCGACGGTGGAATCAGCCCGTCCAATATTCGTGAAGTGCAAGACGCTGGTGCGAATGTGTTCGTGGCAGGCAGCGCAATCTTCAAAAGCGAAGATTACGCCACCACCATCGAGCAGATGCGAGCGCAACTGAGCGCTTAGCCAAACAGCTCCGGAATGTTTCCGGTAACCTCGCCCAACGTATCCGTCTCAACACCCACAGCTTGCATCGCCGAGATGATGCCGTTGACGGGGTGCGCGCCGTTGGTCGCGATATGCTGACCGGACGCTAGTCCACCGGCGCGTCCAGCGATCAACATGGCCATACGTTCGGTCGAGTGGGTGCTGTTGTCAGCCATCCCACCGGGGTCGTATCCATGCCCGCCTTCGTTCACATAGAGAATGGCGGAGTTGTCTAGCATCGAGCTTCCGTTGACTTCCTGTGACTCTTTGAACTTGTTCACCAGGTAAGCCCAGTGGCCGATATGCCAACGAATTCCCTGACTCATGCCCTCGGTTCCGCGTGGGCTCGAGTGTCCGATCTCATGCAAGTCGTATGGGATTTGGATGAGCGGGTACATGTTCATATGCGACTGCGCCATCGTGTACTGCAGCGTCACTGAACGCGTCAGGTCGCAAGCCATCGCCATGTGAATCATGTCCGAGAAGAGGCGCGCACGCTCATCTTCGTTGGAGTAGCCGGTCGTCGTATCGAATCCATCACCGCCAGCAGACGGATTGTTGCCCCCGATCGTCGGGTCGGCTCCTGGATCGTCAGGAAGGTAACAAAGCTCGGTTTCCATCGGTGAAATCGCGTTCACCTGCCGTTCCAACTCCTGAATCGCCTCGAAGTGCGCCTCAAGCCGGATTCGGTCAGCTGCGCTCAGCTGCGGCAGCAACCGTTGGTAGCTGCCTCGGACTAGGTCCAAGACGCTCTTTCTGCTGCGAAGCAAGAAGTCACGACGCTGCGCATCAACCGGGTTAGGCGGGGTGAAACCCGAGAAAAGCGTCATGAACGCCTGCCGTGGCGAAACAGTTGCTTCGATGGCATCGCCGTCGCCTCGGTACGAGATGAGATCACGGCCATAGGGGGCGCTTTGATCCAAGTACCACGAGGCTTGAACGCGATAGACCAACGAATTGAACGTCGTGTCTCCCCCGATGGTCTGCGCCACGACTTGGTCTGACGTGATGCCGCGGACGGGACGACCGCCCGTGATCGATCGAACGCCAGACAACAACGGGCTCAGTGAAGCGATGTGGAAGTCGTCATGGCGTCCCCCCGCTGGCTCGCTGCCACCAAACGCTGAGGGGATTTCTAGGCCTGACAAGACCGACACGTCATCGACGAGTCCGAGTTCACCGATGGGTTCGATCGCAAGCGGAGTATCGTAGTTGCGGCCCACGGTCTGAGGCACAAACATATTGTGAACGTCGTCACGGTCTGCGCCCAATGAGTGGCCGCCAAAGCAGACGACATAACGCTTCGGAATGGGCTCACCATCCTGCGCAAACGCCTCGCCGTGGTCGTCTAGCATCGTCTCCAGGAGAGGGACCCCAATCATCGTTCCGCCTACTCCTGTTAGGAATACGCGACGGCTTAACTTCTTTGCGCTCATTGGGTCACCTCTACTTGTCGATATGCGAACGCCTCTTGCGAAACGACGTCGAGAAGCAATTGGTCAAACTTGTATTCGGAGGCCGCAAACTGCTCGCTCAATTCGGCAAGCGACTCGCGGTCGTCAAAGGTCGTGTCTCGCCCGTGGGCAAATCGATAGACCTGGCGGACGATGCAGGGTTGAAGCGCTCCGGTTTGCACCAAGCCCTCACCAAGCTGCTTCGGTCCGTTGAAATCGCCGACGCCAGGAATCGTCCCGTTTCCATCGATGACACATTCGGGTTCGCCAACGTCGGTCGTCCGGAACTGGCCGTTCTGGTCATACTGCTCCAGGCCAAATCCGACGGGATCGATCTGTCCGTGACACGCGCCACATCCTGGGGCCTCCAAGATCGTAGCATACCGATCCTTCTTGCAGTTCGAGTCCTCGCTCGTGGGAGGCTCGTCCACGTTGACGTTTAGATCTGGCGGCGGCAAATCGACGACCTGACACAAGATCCGCTCACGAATCAGTTTACCGCGCTGCGTCGGGCTTGTGTCTCCGAACTTACTTGCGACGGACAGGAACGTACCGTGCGAGAAAATGCCGCCACGACCTGAATCAGCGTAGTCAACCCAGGCACCTGCGGGGTCGGCTGGCTGCGGAAGCCCATAGTGTGTGGCGAGCTCAGCGTTAATGAAGGTCTCGTTGAACGAGAACAGCTCCATATAATTGCGCTTCTCCTCGAACACCACGCGACGAACCAAGGC
The DNA here is from genome assembly GCA_030427705.1 of bacterium. Taxonomy (GTDB): domain Bacteria; phylum Myxococcota_A; class Bradymonadia; order Bradymonadales; family Bradymonadaceae; genus JAUIBR01. The sequence goes on from JAUIBR010000043.1 coordinate 21,017, forward strand.
ATTGGATTCCTCAAGCATCGCTGCACTGATCGGCGTCTCCGAGTTCAAACGATGATATCCAAACCACATGGCATGGAAGCGCAACATCCGCTCTTGCGCCCTCGAGTCTTGAAGCATCCTCTCTGCCTGGGCCCTAACCTGCTCAGCGGTCCCAAGCTCACCATCTTCAACAGCCTGACGGAGTGTATCGTCGGGCATTGAGCCCCAAAGGAAGAACGCCAACTTGTTGGCGACTTCATTTTGCGTCAGTCGATAGAGTTCGGGGCGTCCATCAACGGGAACGCCCTTTTCGATGTGATACACAAACCCAGGCTCTTGCAGCATCGTTTGGATCACCAGCGCTGCGGCGGTGTAGAAGTTGTTGTCTTCGACTCCAAACGCCAAGAGCGGCATGTATCGGTCAACATCTTCATCGGTCAACGACCGGCGTAGCGCCTTCGAACCGAACGAGCGCACAAACTCCCGGAAGCACGCCTCATCACCGGGTCCGGACGGCGTGCATCCAACGATCGCATCGCGTCGGGCTGGGTCTTCCATCGCCCGCAGTGCCGCCTCTGTCGCCAGCGTTTCTAGAGCGACGACCAATGCACCGCTGGCTCGTTGGGTTTCGTAGTTATTGTCGAACGGATCGATCGCGTCCTCAGGCAACGTAATGGAACCCGACCGCGTCGTATCCTGCAGCAGATCGCGAAGCACGTTGTCGTATTCTTCCCGACTCAGGCGACGAAGGCCGGTCTGACCCACACCCAACACATCGGGATTCACCTCAACATTGTTCTGCTGATTATTATAGTTCTTCGCCGTACTTGGCGGGGTGCCCGAATTGGAAAGCTCGCCTTTACATCCGGCGAGCAGCCCCAGGCACACGAATAACACCGCGATTCTGCGCATCATGATCTCAAACTATTGGATTGATTACAGATTACTGTGACTTTCATCAGATCACAAACACACATCGAAGCCGCAGATCTGGTGCATCGACGAAGCTATTCTGAGGCGCTATAAAGTTGGGCAACTAAACCCAACAGGAAGACCTCGTGGATATCGCGCATCTACAAAGACCATCGGCGGAAATGCTTCACGCCGAGGAACTCGCCAAATTGCAGAGCATGGACGCCGACAAGCCCAAGCCAGACGGCTGGGCGCTGAGCCCCCAGGCAGTCGTCTCGTTTGTGCTTGGTAATGGAGAGCTTGGCATCAAACCTAAGTTTGTTGGCTCTCGACGTTTTGTTGAACGTTGCATTGTGGCGCTAGCGACCAGCCGCGGCTTAATGCTCATCGGCGAGCCGGGCACCGCGAAGAGCTACCTTAGCGAGCTTTTGGCAGCGGCCGTCAGTGGCGACTCAACCCTTACGATTCAGGGCAGCGCGGGCACCACCGAGGACGATATCAAGTACTCGTGGAACTACGCGCTCTTGATGTCGGAAGGTCCAACGATCGAAAGCCTCGTGCCCGCCCCAATCTATCGAGGCATGCATGAAGGAAAGATCGTGCGCTTCGAGGAGATCACACGTTGCCCGCTTGAGATCCAGGACACGCTGCTGTCGATGATGAGCGACCGTGTGATGCTCGTCCCCGAATTCGAAGGGGAAGCACGGACCTTGTATGCCCGATCGGGTTTCAACGTCATCGCAACCGCGAACACGCGTGACCGCGGCGTGAACGAGATGAGCGCCGCGCTCAAACGACGCTTCAACTTTGAAACGGTCCACCCAATTGGTTCGATCAAGACCGAGAAGGAGCTTGTGACGCGGGAGACCAACGAACTGTTGGAGCGCGCCAATATCCCGCTGCGATTGGAAGACGACCTTACAGATGTCTTGGTCACCACCTTCCATGAATTGCGACGTGGGCAGACGCTCGGCGGCAAGTCACTCGAACAGGTCTCGACCGTGATGTCGACGGCTGAAGCCGTCTCGGTGGCGTATGCCTCGGCGATGCACGCCCACTACTTTGGTGAAGAGAAGGTCGGCGCCGATCACATCGTGGAGAACCTGGTGGGTTCGGCACTGAAAGAGAATCCAGACGACCTCAAACGGCTGCGCCATTACTTCAATCATATCGCACGCGGCCGCTCGAGAGGTGCATGGACAGAGTTCTTCGAAGCAGGACAAAAGGTAGATGAACTCCGCGATTCCGACGATTGATGGTCACGACGGGATCTACTTTTTTCCCGTCCGCCATTACAGTCCGACATCGGCCCGTCTCTTTGTTGAGATGGCCAATGAGATCGATCCCGTCGCGGTTCTGATCGAAGGTCCGTTTGATTACAACGAATCGATCGAACAGCTGTTTCTTGGGCATCGATTTCCCATCGCGATCTATTCATACGTCCGATACTCAGACGACTCGCGCCAATACGCATTCTATCCGTTTTGTGAGTACTCGCCGGAGTGGCAGGCAGCCAAGTGGGCGAACGATCACAAACGAACGCTCGAATTCATCGACCTCTCGTGGGGTCGCATGTACCACGAGACGGAACGTGCACACCGCTACTCCGACGCCAATTTTCAGGGCAATCCGTATATCGAGAAGCTCTGCGACAAGATGCAGGTCGATCAATTCGACGAACTCTGGGACCTGTTTTTTGAACTTGATGCCGACCTGAACTGGCGGTCCTACCTGGAGCGCTGCCACCACTTCTGCCACCACATGCGCGTGTTTGGTGGAAAAGAAACGCAGGAAAACCGGGAGCGCGAAGACTTCATGACGGAGTGCATCCAGTGTGTTCGCCGGACGCACGACGGACCGATCCTTGTGTTGACCGGTGGGTACCACAGCAGCGGTTTGCTTGCGCGACTCCGTGGTGAAGAGCTGGAATATCTGGAACTCGAAAATCCGCTGAAGATCAACTTCCCGGAAGACCTGAAGGTCGGCGGACTAGATGAGGAAGAAGGCGAGTCAGAGCCGCTTCAACCTCCCTCCATCGTCGAGAATGGCATTACGTTGACACCGTTCACCTACGAACGAATCGACACGATGTCAGGCTACGCCAGCGGTGTGCGTGGCCCCGCGTTCTATGAATACGTTTGGAATGCGCGTAACGCGAACCAGCCATTGGATTGCCAGGCATTCCTCTACGATATCGTTGGTCGGCTGCGCAAAGCCGGTCAGGTCGCTAGCACCGCAGACGTCATTGCCATCGAGTCAACTGCGCGCGCGCTGGCGGCATTGCGTGGACGCTCCGAGATTTGGCGCTTCGACCTTTTGGACGCCATCTCGACCGCGCTCGTCAAAGAAGCTCAGGATGATGAGTACATGCATCCGATGCTGATGGAGGCGCGGATGGCGTTCCGTGGTAACAACCGCGGTTCAATCGCTGAGGGCGCGTCATTGCCGCCTCTGGTTCAGTCGACCTACGACATTTTGGACAAGTATGACCTGATGCCAGGAGACCAGACGCGCATGGTCAAACTCAACCTGGAAAAGGAAGAGGATCGCGAACGCTCACGCGTGCTTCATCAGGCAGTGAATCTAAAGATTGATGGCTTCAAGTACGAGCACGGCACGGACTTCATGCTGCGCGAGGACCTCGCTGAACTGGAAGAAGTCTGGGCCATTCGCTGGTCGCCAGAGTTCGAGGCATCGTTGATCGAGAAAGCCATCTACGGGTCAGACCTCAAACAGGCTTCGGCAGCAATGCTTCTTGAAGACCTTCGCAAGGACGAGACGACGGCGGAGAGCGCCGGCAAGATTGCCATCAGTGCGACGCTTATGGGACTCGAAGTCCTCGCCGAAGACGTCTTCGAGGTCATCTCGCAGCTGATCGCAGAAGATGGAGATTTCTTCTCGGTGGCGGCAGCGCTTGGACATATCGCCTTCATCGACTCCTATCACGATGTGTTTGGCCGAAAGGCGACAGACCCTGTCGAACCGCTCCTGGAAGAAACCTACCGGCGCACGATCTGGCTGTTCGAGGCCCTGGGGAACATTGGCGACCAGATGAAACAGCTGGTCGAGTCGGTCCGTACGCTGCACATCACGTTTACGAAGAAGTATCGCAGCAACCCAGCGCACTATGCCGATTACACCGGGGTTTTCTCACGAATCGCGAACGACCGCGACCAAAGCCCCGTAACGCGTGGCTGCGCGACCGGCGGACTATTCTCGCTGGGCGAGGTCGACACGGAATCGGTTCTGAAGACGATCCAGAGCTTCTCGGACCCGGTTGAACTCGGAGACTTCCTGGTCGGCCTCTTCAGTCTCGCACGTGAAGCGGCGCAGCAAGATGCACGGCTGATGGAGCTCTTGGACAAACTCATCAAGCAGCTCGACGACAAGGCGTTTCTAGAGATGTTGCCTGGCCTTCGCCTGGCGTTCACATTTTTCACGCCCCTCGAGAAGCACCAGCTCATCGATATGCTGTTCCACAAAGCAGCTGATGACGTCGGAATTCCTGACATCGACGAGCGTGCGCTCACGAAATCGCAACGCCTCGCCTTCCGCATGGCCGCGACTGCCAAGATGTTCGGCTTACGTGGCGGCGACGAGGTCGAGATTCCATCCGTGCCGAAACCCAACCACTCAGAGGCCGAAAACACCCAACCGCAGCCGAGTGAGTCGGGGCAAGATGCGACACATGGCGAACCAGGTGAAGCCGCAGAACCCGGTGAGGCCGGCGAATGCGAAGGCGATGGTTCCGCAACCGGCCAAGGACAAGGTCAGGGACAGGCAGGAATGGTTGCGGGAGGCGCCAACGCCGCGATGGGTGGCGGTTCCTCCGCGCCTACGCTCAATGCGGATGACCCTGCTGAGGCTCGAAAGATTCGGTGGCAACTCATCATGGGTGTAGGCGCTGAAGGCGCGCTAGGCGGGCTTGCAGGCCAGGCGATGCAGATCAATCGATTGCTTGGGTTCCTGTATGACCGTGAGTATGGCGCCGGAAAGAACGTCCGGGGCGGCGATCGCAAGGGCGGTTTGGAAGAAAGCCAGATGGCGGTTCCCGAGTGGATCAACGGAATCCACGAGCTCTTCCCCAAACGTACGATAGAACGCTTAGAGAAGGACGCAATCGATCGATACGACCTGGAGGAGATCGTAACACGACCCGACGTTCTGCGACGGGCTGAGCCAAACATGACGTTGCTCAAAGCCGTCTTGCGCACCAAACACCTAATGAACGCCGAAGTTCTCGAGTTGGCACGCGGCCTCGTCCGCAAGGTCGTCCAGGAATTGATGGAGCAGCTCGCCCAAGAGATCAACACGCCGTTCTCAGGCGCGCGCGACCGGCGGCGACGATCGAATCTTCGGGTTCACGCGAACTTCGACGCGCTTCAAACGATTCGGCGAAACCTGAAGAACTTCGATCCCGAGCGCGGCAAGCTCATCGTGCGCGACCCGTTCTTCTATTCACGCGTCAAACGACACGTTGAGAAGTGGCAGATCTTGGTCGTCGTGGACCAGAGCGGCTCGATGGTCGACAGCGTGATCCACTCAGCGATCACGGCGTCGATCTTTAAGAGCATCAAGAGCATCCGTTCTCACCTCATCGCGTTCGACACAAATATTGTGGACCTAAGCAACGAGGTCGACGACCCCGTCGAAACGCTGATGAAGGTTCAGCTAGGCGGGGGTACGGACATCGCCAACGCGCTGGAGTACGCCAATTCGTTGGTCGAAGTTCCCCGCAAGACGATCTGCGTTCTGATCACGGATTTCTACGAAGGTGGCCCGGTCGGACACTTGCTCGCTGTTACCAAGCAAATGGTCGAAAGCGGTGTAACGCTTCTGGGACTTGCGGCACTGGATTCCCAGGCAAACCCTATCTACGACAAGGTTACCGCCGGGAAGATGGCGCAGCTAGGCGCTGAAGTCGGCGCGATGACTCCGGGTGAATTGGCGGAATGGATCGCGGAGCGTGTCAAATGACAGATAGACGACACGACCTACTCCAGCTCGAAGACGATGATCTTGCGGCGATCAGCAATCGCGGAAACGTCAACCGCGCCAAACGTGAGATGGCAAAAGGCGAGCTGACCGTCGAGATTCAGGAGTTTGAGGGCACGGTCACGTTCAACTGGTCTGACGACGTGAAGTGCATCTTTCCTGCAGACAAGACGCTCGCGGAATCGCGTTGCAGCTGCCCCGCCACCACGGTCTGTCGACACCTGATCCGGTCCGTGCTCGCCTATCAAGACACGCACGAGGACGTAGCCGCTGAGCGACCAATCCTTCAGCCTTGGAACCCAGGCGGGATCGAAGACGACGTCATGGCCGACGTGTTTGGGGCAGGCTCCCTACGTCGTGCAAAACAGCTGTTTGAAGACGGAGTTGTCGCAGAATTGGTTCAGTCCACACGTCCCAGCGCACGCTTCCATGGTCTGGGTCACACAGTGAGATTCATGGTCGAAAACGACCCCCGATACACGCAGTGCGATTGTCAGGAACGTGCGCCATGTACGCATGCAGCGATGGCGATCTACGCCTTTCGCGGTCTTGATGCTGAATCGGGCCTGTTGGACACGAAACCAACGCAAACCTTCGATAACGACCTGCTTGAGCGCGTCGAAAACGGTCTGATTGAGATTTGTGTCGAAGGCATCAGCAATGTGACTTCGGCCCGTGCTGACCGACTCAACTCATTGGAAAACCAGCTACGGGACGCGGGGCTAACCTGGCCCGCGTCCATCGTTGGTGATGTCCGTCGACAGCACGAGTATTACCACAACCATGATGCCCGCTTTTCCCCGGATTTGCTGGCCGAGCTCATCGGTGAACTGCTGATACGTCTCGATGCGCTGAAGAATCCAAAACTCCCGATCCCGCAATTGTTTGTCGGCGGGTCGCAACAAGAGATCGAAACCAAGCTCGGTCAATCACGCCTCGTTGGATTGGGCTGCATCGCGGTACGACGACAGAAATCTGTCGAGCTGTCCGCTCTTCTACAAGACACAAGCTCCGGAAAGGTCGTCGCGCTTAGCCGCTCGTTTGCCAACCCCGTTGACGAGGACGAGCCGCAGGACTACGCGGTCTTGGGGAATCGACTGGCCGTCAAAGGTCGGTCACTCTCAGCGATCGGGCGAGGCCAGTTGGTCATCAAAGGCGCCAAACTGAATGCCGGTCATCGTATCGAGATCGGCCGAACGACCGCGAGTGTCTACGCCCAAAAATACACCTGGGAAGACCTCCGTCCGCCCGCACACGTGATGGAAGTGCGCGAAATCAGTGCGCGTCTTGAATCGCTACCTCCCGCATCATTGCGACCTCGCCGAGTAGGTGAGGACTTTTTTGTGCTGCCGGTCGCCGACGTTCGCAACGTTCGCTTCTCGAGCCGAGCGCAGGCGGTGAAGTGCGATATCGTCGATTCGGTCGGCGGTATCGCTCGCATGCAGCACGACTTCGAAACTCGCAACCAGACGGGGACGGAGCGTCTTTTGAACTGGCTGACCAAACGACCGCATGATGTTCGATACATCGCGGCGATCGCTCGCCAAACTGCAGCCGGACTCGAACTCCGACCTACCGCGGTCGTCTTTGAGGTCGATGGGGCCCGCGTGATGGTGCAGCCGTGGGTAGACGACATGGATGACCATCTGGAGGTCGCAGAAACTAAGGTATCCGACACGGCAGCGATCGATGCGCTGGTGGCATTTCGGAAACGCCTCGGCGCGTCGATGGGAACGATTCTGGTGTCAGGATTGCTGCATTCGGCGGGGCTAGCCGGGCGATTGGAGCGGCTTTCGAAGTCTGCTGAGTCCTTGGAGCTCGCTGGACTTTCCCATTTCTTGCATAGATTTAGCGAGTCACTAGGGTCAGATAGTGCCCGAGACGAACTGGCGACGACCTTGGTCTGGAGCCGATTAGCAATGGAGTTGAGCTAATGACTACACCACAAACCGGCATCGGCTTTGTACTGAAGCTACTCGCCCTGATCGGCAAAATCGCCTTCTGGTTTATCAAGATTGTAATCTGGATTTGGAAGCGCTTCTTTCCAAAGCGCTAGGACCGATTACTCTTCTTCGTCGCCGCGGATTCGCTCGGCGACCTGGTCCCACGGATCATCTGACGAATCGAGCTCAATCTCTAAGAGATTCCAGAGCTTCTGATTCTCTTCCTTCATCGCAATAACCTGGGCGGCGAGCGAAAGATAGTCGTCAGCCTCTGCCTGGTTGGTGGCTCGGTGCCGAAGCTCCCCGTCGGAGTCGTAAATGACGTAGAAACGCGACATGCGTTCGACTTTCCAGCCCCGAGGTTTGTTGGGGACTGGGCGGCGAATCTCGCGAAGCTTTTGTTCGAATGCCTCGCGGCCCTCGCCCTTGATTCGTAGTCGGTCGCGCGCTTCCTTGCACAAACACTTGTACTCTTTTCGGTACTCAATGCACCTGGTCCACGCAACTGTGCTCATCTTGAGCGGACAGTCGATGGGAGCGTTGACGCGGTCAGTAAAATCCAGCGGCATCTCGGCGTTTTCCAGCTTCAACAGGAAGGATGATTAGTGGATCGAATCTAACCCGAACACCCCGATTCCGGCAACTGACAACTAGTCGGCTTGCGCAATTGCATGCGCGATCGCCTTCGGAAACAGCTGATGCTCAACCCCGTGAATCCGCTGATGCAGCGTCTCTTCGGTGTCGCCAACCTGCACGGGGACGACGGCTTGGGCGATGATTGGACCCGAATCAACTTCGAGCCGAACCAGATGAACGCTGCACCCGGCGACTTTCACACCTGCGCGCAGCGCATCTCGTACAGCGCGGCCGCCTTTGAAGCTCGGAAGCAAACTGGGATGGAGATTGATGATGCGATCGGGGAACGCATCGACCAGGGTCGAAGTGCTGATTCGCATCCAGCCGGCCATCACTACCCAATCCACCTGAAACTGCTGCAATTGCTCGACGGCCGCGGCATCAAACGATTCCCGCGAATCAAACTCCCGGTGATTGATGACAACATGATCCACACCCAAGCGCTGTGCACGGGCGATAGCTCCAGCGTCAGGGTTGTTACAGATCAGCGCCGCGACATCAGCATTGATGACACCAGCGCGAATTGCCGTCACAATTACTTCAAAGTTCGAACCACTGCCGCTGGCTAATATCGCAAGACGAACCCGTTTGGGATTGGGTTCGATCGTTTCAAGCGGTGGTGAGAACAACATGCGGTACCTTTGATTTTGGGCCTCAGGCGCTGCGGAGCATCGTCGAAACGCCAGTTAAGATCAATCGATGCGGACGCTTTTTGACAAGGACCTTGGATCTGGCCTAATCGTCAAGGCGTACAGGGGCAAACTCGGGGCAGGTTTAAATGAGATTCTTCGCATTACTTTTAGCGTCGTTGCTCTGCCTAGTGGGCTGTGCAGACGACCCCAAAGATACAAGCTGCAGCACAGATGATGATTGTGGTGAGGGCCTAGTCTGCGCACCGCTTGGCTGCGTGCCAGCCCGCGCGGACACTATTCCTGAGATCACCAGCTTCTCGGCTTCGACAGATACGGTCGAGCCAGGAGGCTCGGTCACGATCAGCTGGGCAATTGCCGCCGGCGACTCAGCAACTCTCACGTGGGGCGACCAATCGCTGGACATTGCCCGCACCGACTTCAACGGTGACACCCTTGTAGTCCTCGAAGAGACCACTGAGTTCACCCTCAGCGTAACGGGAACCAACGACACGATAACCGAAACGTTGACCGTGAACGTCGAAGCCGAAGCGCCGGTGATCGATTCATTTGAATTCCAACGCGACCGCGTGCCAGCAGGAGGTTCAGCACGTCTTGACTGGACGATGCGCAATGTGGTTTCGGCGCGAATCTATATGGATGACGTGCTGCTGCATATCGTTCCAGAGGAAGACCTGGAGGTCGGCGAATGGCGTTATACGGCTCAAACCACCAGCACGCTGACGCTTGAAGCGGAGGGCGCGTTTGGTGACATGGTTTCCGCCGATGCAACCATCACAACGGTGGGTGGCGAGCCCGAGATCGCGCTTTTTGGTGCCTCCCGCACCGCAATCGTGGCGGGCGAGGATGTCACGCTTGAATGGGAGACGCTGAACGCTGACGCCATCGAAATCACCGATTCCGACGGCAACTCGGTTACCACTTCGGATATGGCAAATGGGAGCATCGTCGTAACGCCGAGCGGGGACACTACCTATCGACTCACGGCCACCAATCAAAACGGGTCGGAGTTCGACACGATCGATATCGAAGTGTTCGAACCGGTCGTGATCAGCGAATTCTCCGCAACCCCTGGGTCTGTCGGTGTCGGTGGAGCCGTCAATCTGGCTTGGACGGTCACCGGGGACGTCAGCAGCATGTCGCTCCAAGACCCAGACGGTGCGCTGATTGATATCGGCGGGATCGTCTTGGATAGCTCGATAATCGTTCGGCCAACCGCCAGCGGCACATACACCCTTCGGGCCGGCAATACCGCGCAATCCGTTCAGTCGACTGTCGACGTCGTCGTCGTCCCGGGCGCGCCGGTCATCTCGACGTTCGAGGCGACTCCCAATCCCGTGCCTTCAGGTCAAAACTCGCTGCTTCGATGGGTCGTGAGTGGCGCGACATCCCTAGCTTTGGAAGATCGAACAGCGATGCAAACGCTTGATATCTCGGCGCTTGATGTATCTCAGGATACATTTCTTGTGACACCGACTACGGACACGGTTTATCGCCTCACCGCGACCAATCCCGGTGGGAGTACGTTTCTAGACATTACCCTCGGAATTCAGCTCCCAGTCCAACTTCTCTCGTTCAGCGTCGACCAAACGCAGGTCGTCGCGGGAACCGATGTGACGTTCTCGTGGGAGACCGCGAATGCGACAACCATTGAACTCATCACGGGTTCCGGGACGCAGTACAACCTGATATCGCGAAACGTTGATCAAGATAGTCTTACGATCACGGTCACCAATTCTGAGTCGTTTACGTTCACGGCCAATGGTTACCAGGGGCCGGTGTCGGACACGGTCGTCGTAACCGCCTACGACCCACCTACCGTTTTGGAATTCAGTGCGAGCTCCGAATTGATTCGACTCGGAGACAACGTGACGCTCACCTGGACGGCTTCTGGCTCGCAAACAACGACCCTGACTGATGATCAAGGAAACACGTACGATATTGCATCACTCGATCCGAACGATGACTCAGTGACATTCAGCCCTACTGAGTCCGCGACCTACACGCTGAGCGTGGACAATCTGGCTGGCACCACGACGTCCACGGTCACTGTCACAACAGTCGATGTCGATTCGCTTCGAATATCTGAGGTCTTCTTCGATGCAGTCGGTTCGGACGACGGGCTCGAGTGGGTGGAACTCCACAACGCTGGCGACACGACCATCGATCTCCAGTACTTCAGCCTTGGGTCTGGCGGCTCCGACCTTGCGACGTCTACCGCACAACTAACGGGACTTGTCCCTCCGGGTGGCTGTTTTGTTGTAGGCGGACCGACACCGACGGCGGGAAATGGGAATCCAACGTTTGACCAAGCAATCGATTTCAATCCAGACCTGCAAAACGGACCGGATGATGGCATTGCGTTATTCTTCGCGCCGGACACCGATATCGATGCCTCCGTGGTCCCCGAAGACTCGGTGATCTGGGGTGGAACGAACGTGAGCGGCTTTTTGGGTGAGACCGGAGTCGCGGACACCGAAATCGCTCCGGACCCGGCGAATGGTAATTCGCTTGAACGTACCTCGATCAGCGATGTGTTTCGTGTGCAAAGCACACCGACGCCCAACAACTGTCAGCACCTGACAACCATCACCCCGTCGCGCACGACGAACCAATCCACCGGAACGATCGAGATTCGCGGATGGGGACTCGACGCGGACTACGACACGGTGCAGCTCGGCACTCAAACACTCACGTGCGCGAATACGTTTGGCGGTATCGATTGCGCCTTCGCCGCGACGGCTGACAGCGGAGCTGTCGACCTTTTGATCACTCGAGGTTCCGCGTCCCAAACCCGAGTGAGCGCAGTCTTGCTCGAAGCCGAGCTCGCAGACCCAGGCGTCGATTACTGGTGCGGAGTCGAAACCCCCGGAACAACGTCGGCGTCGGCCGGACAACCAATCGATGTAAGCGTGCAGGTCTATCTAGTGGCGGCGACTGAAGCGGGTGGGCAACTTCCATTGGGTTGGATTGTAGAAGCCGCATTCTTCACTTCGGGTGCAGACCCAGCAGCGTTGTTCTCGCATCCCTGGGTGGCGGCGGCGAAGACCGGGAACACCGGCAATAATGCCATCTATTCAGCGTCCCTTACTTCCAGTACTGCGCAGACCGCCGAAGCCGCATTCCGCGTCTCGCCAGACGGTGTGAATTTCTATTATTGCGACACAATCTCGAACGGTGGCAGCGACGATGGCTACTCTTCTGGCCTGAGTCTGACTTGGAACTAGGCCAAATTCTCGCGCGCTGTGCGGATCGCTGTATTATCAATCCGATACGCTGACACTTGCGCTGTGGCCAACTTCAGATACGCTCAGTATTGAGAAACACTCCTAACAAAAGCTCGCTCATGTCTTTCAAGCGCTCCATTTATGCGGTCTGGATCGTTGTGGTGGCGGCGACCATGCTCGCTGCATGCGAACCTGAGTTCACCGATTCTGTCTGCTCCTCAGACGACGATTGTTTTCCAACCGAGCAATGCACCGCCAATTTCTGCGTTCCAGTGGTTAGCATTGAAGACATGGATACGCCTGACACCCGTGTCGATGCCGACATGGAGAGCGATTTAGTCGAAGTCGACATGCCTGACATGAACACCATGGACGCTGACATGGCTGATATGGCGGATTCTGACATGGTCGATACCGACTTTGATGATGACGGAATCCTGAACGACAACGACAACTGCCCAAACGTCCCAAATCTGGACCAGAACGACCTCGACAATGATGGCCAGGGAGACGCTTGCGACGTCGATATCGACAACGACCTCATCGCAAACAATGTCGACAACTGCCCTGAAGTCCCAAACAACAATCAGTCCGATATCGACGACGACGATCTAGGCGATGCTTGCGATGTCGACCGTGATGGAGATGGTTTCAACAACGATCAAGATAACTGCCCAGACGTCGCCAACCCTACACAAGCCAATCAAGACGGCGACATGCAAGGGGACGTGTGTGATGACGATCGCGATGGCGATGGTGTACTCAATTCCGCGGACAACTGCCCAGATTTTGCGAACAGTAGCCAAGGTAACATCGATGGTGATGGGCTTGGTGACGCCTGCGACGACGACATGGATGGCGACGGCATCGCAAATGTTTCTGACAACTGCCCACAGGTATCCAATCCGGGCCAGGACGATCTCGACAATGACATGATCGGCGACGCCTGCGAAACGGACTTGGATGGGGATACGATTCTGGACGCAAACGACAACTGCCCCACCATCCCCAACACAAACCAGGCAAACTCTGATAGCGACGCTCTTGGAGATGCCTGCGACAACTGCGATCTCGATGCAAATGCCTCACAGTCCGACCTCGACAACGATGGAGTTGGCGATGCGTGCGACAACTGTCCCGTCGACATGAACGCCAGCCAGGCGGATATCGACAACGACACCATCGGGGACGCCTGCGACAATTGCGCAGTCGATTCCAATCCCGGGCAAGAGAACTTCGACAACGACGCGTTTGGGGATGTTTGTGACTCAGACCGAGACGGAGATGGTGTGGCCAACACCATCGACAACTGCGCAGATGTGCCGAATGCAAGCCAGCTCGACGCGGATTCAGACAATGTCGGGAATTCCTGCGACAACTGCATTACAACGCCAAACCCCAGTCAAACCGACACCGATAACGACGGAGTCGGCGATGATTGCGACAACTGTGATATCGACCCGAACCCGAACCAAACCGACGACGACAACGATATGGTCGGCAACGTCTGTGACAACTGCTCAACCATCGCGAACACCGACCAAAGCGACGTCGACAATGACGGCGACGGTGACCTTTGTGACGCTGATGCCGACAACGACGGAGTCTCAAACCTTGTGGACAACTGCCCGTTGACCGCGAATCCCTCGCAGGACGACTTCGACAATGACACGGTCGGTGATGACTGTGATGTTTGTATCGCCGTCAGCAACCCACTACAGCAGGACGCTGATGGCGATGGATTCGGCGACCTATGCGATAACTGCGTCGATGATGCAAACCCGACCCAGGCCGACTCCGAGAATGACGGATTTGGCGACGTCTGTGACAACTGTCCCAACGACGCAAATCCAGGACAGGAAGATGCTGACATGGACGGCATTGGTGACGTCTGCGACCTCTAGACCGCGAAGACCAACGCCAAAACGACAAGCACCACGATGAGCCCAAACGGCGCCAAAATCCTACGGCAGCCTTTGGGCTCTTTCTTTTGCAGCGCTTTCTGCCCCTGAGGATTCGTAGCTTCCGGCTGCTGCTGAACGCTGATGAGCGGTCCTGACGAGATAGAGCTATTCGCCGCCCGGTTGTCCGGCCGCTCTGCGCCGGACCAGGGCGCAGGCAATTGCAGAAGGCCGAAGCCCTTGGTTGTGCTGGTTGGGAGCGTCTCAGGGTCACACATCGGAAGCAGTCGCTCGGCACGTCCAAAACGATTCTTCGCTAACGGCTGCATGCACTTCGACATCAAGAGCGTGACGCCCGCAGGGTCGACTGCACTGAGCCTGTCAAACGCCGTCTTCGTTAGCGGATTCTCGACGCTCTCGCGCGGTTCTTCGCCCGATAACAGGAAGGACAGCAGCGCACCTACCCCATAAAAATCGGCCGCTGGACGCAGAAATTGCCCACTGGTTTCTGACCGAATCTCCGGGGCCGAATAGCTCGGATTGAGGTCCATTTTCGTCGCGTTCGGTGCCTCACCAATCGCAGTAATGTTCCCGCATCCCACGACATGGATGATGTCGTCTACCGAGATGATGAAGTGTCGGGGATCGAGGTCCCTAAACACATAACCGTGCCCATGTAAGCTCCCCAGAAACGCGACGAGTTCTTTGAAAATCCTCAGCGCTCGAATGGGATTTATCCCTTCTGGGAAATTCTGGGTGATGTAGTCGTAAAGATTCTGCCCGTGCGCGTATTCGTAGACCAAGACAGGCTCTCGCCCCATCACGGTTTCGCTCGTTTCTTGCTGAATCCAATCGAGCGGCTCAGGCAAGAGGTGCGTCGGCAGCGAGAGAATCTTGAGCTCGTTGTGCAAGGCTTTGCGTCGTTGGGCAACGTAGCGTTTGTCGTCCATGCGCGCGGCGTCATACGCGATGGTCTTCGCGCACACCAGTTTGTCATCCATCAGCCGATCTTCGGCCAACGCGATCTGATAGCTGCGCCCCTCGTACAACAGCTCTTTGATGACAAAACGTTTTTCGTCGCGACCGAAGTCGACCAGAAACTGCTCGCTCAAGCCTCACCCTTAGTGAACGAGAGTTGGTCCTGACTGTCGGCGACATCAGCGATGATATGGTCACCTTCAACGAACTTGCCTTCGAGAATCTCGATGGCGAGCGGGTCCTGAATAAATGTGCCGATCGCCCGCTTCAGTGGACGGGCGCCGTACTCAGGCTCGAAACCTTCGTCTGCCAAAAACTCGCGCGCGCCTTCGGTCAGTTCGATGGTCATCTTTTGCTCAGCCAGCAGGCGCTTGAGCTTCTTCTCCTGGATGTTGACGATCAGCTTAATCGCCTCACGGTCCAACGCATTGAACACAACCGGGGCGTCCAAGCGGTTCAGGAACTCGGGACGGAAGTGATCCTTCAGGATGTCCTTCACCTGGTCGGTCAGCTCTTCGCCCTCGACCTTTCCGGCGAGGTCCAGAATTCGGCGGCTACCGACATTCGACGTAAGAATGACCAACGTGTTTGTGAAGTCGATTCGACGGCCCTGCGAGTCCGACAGACGACCTTCGTCCATAACCTGAAGCAAGATATTGAACACGTCGGGGTGGGCTTTCTCGGCCTCATCAAAGAGCACGACGCTGTATGGCTTCTGGCGAACCGCCTCGGTAAGGATACCGCCCTGCTCTGACCCAACGTAACCGCGGGCCGAGCCGATCAATGTATTGACCTTGCTCTGCTCCATGTACTCGGACATGTCGATGCGGACCAATGCGTCCTCGGAGTCGAACAAGAACTCCGAAAGCGCTTTCGCGAGCTCCGTCTTACCCACACCGGTCGGTCCAACGAACATGAAGTTACCCATAGGTCGCGAGCGGTCCTGCAGGCCGGCACGGGACCGCCAGATCGCCGCGCAAATCAACTCGATCGCGTGGTCCTGCCCAACGACGCGCTGTCGAAGACGGTCCGGCATATTGAGCAACTTTTCTCGCTCGGATTCCATCATCTTGCTGACCGGAATACCGGTCCAACTTGCGATGACGTTTGCGATATCGCTCTCGTCTGCGAAGTCCTTCAGGAGTCGGTCGCCCTCATGCTCGCTGAGCTTTTCCTGGGCCGCCTCGACCTCTTTTTGAACCTTTGGAATCACGCTGTACTTGAGCTCGGCCGCGCGTCCAAGCTCGCCTTTTCGCTGCGCTTCTTCGACTTCGCGCTCCGCAGCTTCAAGCTCTTCTTTCCGGTCGGTAACTTCTTCGAGGACCTTCTTCTCGTTCTCCCATCGGACCCGCAAACCAGAAGCTTCCTCAACGGAGCTCTCGATTTCCTCGTTCAGGCGCTCACGTGCGGCCACAGAATCTGGGTCGGTCTCATCAACCAGAGCTTGAAGCTCAACCTCAAGATTAGCGATGCGTCGTTCAATCTGGTCGAGGTCAGTAGGCTTCGAATCAATCTCAAGACGAAGTCGTGACGCCGCTTCATCTACCGCGTCGATCGCCTTGTCTGGCATAGCGCGGTCGGTGATGTAGCGGTCGGTCATCTGTGCTGCTGCAACCAAGGCACTGTCTAGAATCTGAACGCCATGGTGAATCTCATAGCGCTGCTTGATGCCTCGAAGAATCGAGATGCATTGCTCCACCGAAACTTCGTCGACAGGAATCGTCTGAAATCGGCGTTCGAAAGCGGCATCAGGCTCGATGAACTCGCGATACTCGTCGACTGTCGTCGTGCCGATGATGCTAAGTTCGCCCCGCGCCAATGCCGGTTTCAGCAAGTTCGCCGCATTGCCGCTGCCCTCACCGCCGGCGCCCATTATGGTGTGCAGTTCGTCGATAAAGAGGATGATCTTTCCGTCGCTGGCGACAATCTCCGTGATGATTGCTTTGACGCGTTCTTCGAACTGACCACGAAGGCTAGTGCCCGCAACCAGTGATCCAACGTCCAAGCTCACGATACGTTTGCCTTTCAGACCGATCGGCACATCATCAGCCGTCATGCGTTGTGCGAGAGCTTCAACGATCGCCGTCTTACCCACACCAGGCTCACCGATGAGCACTGGGTTGTTCTTTGTTCGACGACTTAAGACTTGCATGATTCGACGTAGCTCGGCGTCACGTCCAATCACGGGGTCGAGCTCGCCCTCTGCTGCCGCCTTGGTCAGGTCAGCAGCAAACTTCTGTAGAAGCTCCGGCATCGGACCTTCGGGAGAAGTGATCGGCTTGCCGCCACGACTTTCTTTCAGGGTGTCCCGCAATTTATCTGGCGTGATCTCTGCGCGCTCAAGCTGTTTGCCAACGAAGCCAGATGCCATTGCAAACGCGATCAACATGTGGTCACTATTCGCGTATTGGTCGCCCGACTTTTGCGCTTCGTCGCTCGCGACTTGGAGCGAATCCAGAAGTTTCTTCCCGACAAAAACCTGGTCGGACTTCTTGTAGGATTTAGGCACAAGTTCAAGTTCTTCGAACAGCCCCCGCCCAAGCTCTTTCGTGTCCATCCCGTGCTTTTGAAGCGTCGCTACGCCCAGGCTGTCGTCTTCCTCCAACATCGCGAGCATGACGTGCTCGATCTCGACATGCTGGTGGCTGAACTTCTGGGCAAGCGTTTGTGCGCGTTCCAAGTGGCGACGCGCTTGTTTTGTGAACTTCGACAGGTCGAACTTTGTCGGCATGGGAACCCTCTTATGCAAGCAGGAAGTTGCAGGTTGTAACCCGTAATATCGACGGCATCAACGGCCAACCCATCAGTCCAACTTTGGCTCGGAAGAGGGAAATTCCAACGTTGTGCCGACGTCCGCGACTTTGACGTCAGCCGACGTCTGTTTGCCGATTGCGCGCCCCACAGCATGCAATGCGTCCGCGTGGTTATGAAACAGAACAATCTGGCTTGCCTGTGAGCTCTCCGCCGCCTCAACGATGTCTTCCCGAGTGGCATGATTCGTCATCGATATGTGTTGATGTCGGCATTTGACGCGACCATACGACTGCCCCCGGTAAACTAGTTTGCTACGACGATGCGTTCGTCGCAGCGCCGACGCGAGTCCCTTCGTGGCGCCCAAAGTCACGATCCATGCAGAGTTGTTTGATATGTTTTCTATGGCCAACTCGCCAGCCGGAGAACCTGGTTCGAGGTCCCCACCGACGGCGATGACGACCTCCCCGGACGACAGACGATGCCGGCATTCGTCCAGTGTGTAGGAGGTGCTAACAAACGAAGCGAGCGACTCGTGCACGGTGACGTCAATCTGATTTGCGGCAAAGCCCGCTAGGATTTCTTCGGCCTGCCCGTCTATCGACACACCAATCAGCGTCGCACGATTCAAAGACGAAAGTTCTGCCCAGGCGTCCTCCCGCCAAGACTTCTCGAAGCGAACGTTGGCCACCGCGCACTCCATCACCAACACATCGGTTTGACCGATAGTTGCTGCCGGGGCGCTGAATTGCTCGAATGGAGAAAAGTCAGACGTATACAATAGGGTCTGCGAAGCCGCATGAATCCTAACCATCGCGGCCCCCGCAATGTGGCCGGCAGGCTCCAACTCCAACTCGAAATCGGCAAATTTCAAGCGTTCATGGAACTTCACCGTCTCCAGACTGTCTTGGATCGCAGATGCCCGAGCTTCACCGGTTCGCCGATTGGCCAGTACGCCCTCAAGCGTCCTTGCCATCGACAACTTCGTCGGGCCGGTTGCCACAACGCGAGCTTTCGGATGACGTTCAAACAACCCCGGCAATCCAGCACAATGGTCCCAGTGGGCATGCGTAATCACAACCGCATCGACCTCGGCCAGAGACGAAAGCCAGGGAGTCTCGCCGTTCGGCTCCGCGCCACAGTCCAGAAGAACTCGGGCAGCATCAGTCTCGTAAAGCCACGCATTTCCTCGCGATTCAGCCCCTCCCGCCAGGCATGTCAGCTTTCCTTTCACCTCAACATTCCAACAATTGGTTTTTCCCAATGCAGACGATACTATTAGCCGCCCTCGGGACTCACGCAACACGCACTATGGCGAACAAAGGCAAACTTCAGGTGGACTGGCGACGCGGACTCATCCCTGCGTCACTTCTGGTCATGTTCATCCTGACCTTTTATTTCCGTGTGCCGTGGTGGGTTTTGGGCGTGTTCATGCTTTGGATTCCGCTCTACTACCTCGCGTACCCTTCGTACCTGCGGAAAAAGTGGTCTACATTTGAGCGCGACTTTGCGACTACGTTTCAGAAGCGTGACTACAAGACGTTGTTGGAGTTCTACCGGAAGCAGTGGTTCCTTCGGAAGTTCGGGCCTCGAGCCGAGATGCTTAGCAAACTCGCGCTGATCTACTCTGGAATGGAGAAGTACCGAGAGTCTGAGCAAGTCTTGGAAGAGGCGATTGAAATGACACCGGGTCCGTATCGCGACCGGCTGTACTTCAATCTGGCCAATATCAAGTATGAGCTCGGCAAGTACGAAGAGGCCGAACAGATGTACAAGGCGCTTCGTAAAAACTCGCCGTACCGCCATTCCGTAAGAGCGCATTTGGCGTTGATTAACCTTCAGCGCGGCAAATCGATTAGCGAAAGTAAGACGCTGCTCGAGAAGGAACTCGAGACCGCAACGGGTTCAATCAAGCAGCGCATCGAAGCAGCACTCGCCGCGAGCTAAGAAGGCTCACTCCGGAAGGACGCCGAGCTTCACATCAATCTTCATCTTCTCGGTACCGCGATGAACCACGATGGGGACGACATCGCCCGCTTTGTGGTTGCCTGTAATCCAGGCGAGTTCCTCGGGGTCGTCGATGGGTTCGTCGCCAAGCGTTAGAATGACATCGCCTTTGCGCAGGTTCGCTTTGGCTGCCGGCCCGCCTCGAACGACGCCTTTGACCAGGGCTCCACCGCTCTTCGGCAATCCAATCTGTGGACGCAATGCGTCCGGGATATCATCTGGATACACCCCCAACCAAGCGCGCTGGAGGCGACCGCCCTCTTTCAAGCGCGGCAACAGTTCCCTGACCATATTGATGGGAATGGCAAAACCGATGCCCTGCGCAGCAGAGTTCACTGCGGTGTTGATACCGATGACCTCACCCTTCACGTTAACCAACGCACCCCCGCTATTTCCGGGGTTAATCGACGCGTCGGTCTGAATGAAATCTTGATAGCGAAGATCACCTGAAATCGGGATATCTCGACGCCCCGTGGCGCTCGCAATTCCGGCGGTCACCGTGCTTGTAAGTCCTAGCGGGTTTCCAATCGCGATGACCCACTCGCCCACGCGTAGTTTTTCTGAATCGCCCAATGGCAATATTGGAAGGTCTTTCCCATTGGCAATCTTCAACAGCGCGACGTCAGTTTTTGGATCTTCACCTACGACCTCGGCACTAAATTTTCGGTCGTCCAGAAGTCGAACTTCGATCTGCGTCGCCCCCTTGATCACGTGGTAGTTCGTCAGAACATAGCCGTCATGATCAATAATGAACCCCGAGCCAAGGCTCGTCGCAAGCCGTTCTTCGGGAATAAGTCGACGCCCTGGCCCCAAGAAGTATCGGTTGGTTTGGACCTTAGACTTGGTGAAGATGTTCACAACCGCAGGACGTGTCTTTTCGACGACATCCGCGAAGCTTGGATAGCCCTGGTTGGGTTGTGTATCTTCGACCTTCTGCGCCGGGGCAACCTCTGTAGGTTGCGGCTCTGGCGCAGGAGAATCGGTCTTTGGATTGGAATCGCACCCGCTGAGTGCGGTGAGCAAAATGGAAAAGAATAGGAATCGGTTCAAAGCATGCTCCTCAGCTTGCTTCGACGTACGCCATCTTCAATTCGTAGATGAGTCCACCTAGCAAGCGTTCCTCTTCAGGCTCTAGATTGCCAGCTGTCTTCTCTTTCAGCATTTCCAAGATATCGATCACGTTGCGAGCTGCGGGGAGGTCCGTTTCGCTACCACCCAGATCCGGATGTTCTACCTTTCCCAAGCTCACATAGGCGCTCGTGCCGAGGCTGATGATGAACCCACCAAAATCGATGGGAGGCTCACCCTCGCGTTCTTCCTGAGGGATGTAGACACCGGCGTTATCACCAAGTGGTTTCGAATCGTCGCTCATTCGCTACTCGTCTTCGTCGGCTTGTTCGTCCGAACGCTCGAATTCAATCTCAACTTTGTCCGCCTCATCAGCCATATCAGGCAACGCTTTGAGGTGCTTTTGATATTCCTCGCGGGAAATCAGGCCAGCGTTGAAACGGCGTTCCAGAAGGCGCGTGTCAAACTTGTTATCTTCAATACTCATACTAGATCTCCGTAAATCCACGCAAAAACTGTCGGCGTGAGATTGGGGTACTATAGTCCCGTTTATCTTCGCGGCAAGTGTCAATGCCTTCGTGAGCGCAGCGAACCCCATTGCCGTGCATTTTTTGACGGTTCGCATCTTGCATGAGTCGCGCGCATCTAGGTGTGTAGCGCAATGTAGGACAGCGGGCTTGAGATGTTTTCCAAAATTCCTATAGTGTGCGGCCTTATTTTAGAACTTTCCTGTTTCTGAGCCTCCGATGCTTCGTAGACGAACCAATTCCGCAGTATTCGCAGCTGTTTGTGCGATTGCGCTGTTTTTAAGCAGTACTCTTGTATTCGCAGCTACCGTTCGTTATCTCGACCTCGCCAGCCTCATCGAAGAGTCTGACGTGATCGTTCAAGGTCGTGTTGTCAGCCATCAGTACAAATTTGATGAAAAACGCGGCAACGTGATGACCCACTACACGGTGTCCGTGGACCGCACATTCCTTGGAAAGCAGTCCAAGACCGTCAAGTTCGTCCAATGGGGCGGTATGTGGCAGGGAATGATGGCGCAGATTCCTGGCGACGCGAAATTTGAACAAAACGAAGAGGTCGTGCTCTTCCTCAACGAACATCAGGGCGTCAACTACCTCACCGCACTTGGACAATCCAAATACTCGGTGAAACGCACCGCCAATGATGTTCGCGTCGAGCGTGACCTATCGGACATCGGTTTCTTCAATGACGGCGAGTCGCAACTTCCGCCGATCACCCACAAGGGTATCGAGTCCGTGTCGTTGGTCTCGTTCGTGGCCGAACTCGAAACGCTCGTGCAAGCGATCAAAGGAGGTCAGCAATGAAACACCTCCTTATTGTAATGATCACTGCGGTAGTTTCGTTGGTTGCGGCACCGGCGTTTGCATATCAGGTCTCGCAGCCAGGTTGCGGCGGTCTACGTTGGTCTCAAAACAACGTGCCTGTCGACTACTATGTAACGGCGTCCACCAACGACCAGTCCGCGGGCTGGAACATGCCGTTCACCACGGTGCAGCAAGTGATTCGAACGGCATTCGATTCATGGGAAGCACCTTGTTGTTCGGCATTCCGCGCTCGTGACCGAGGCACGACTCAGAGCGTTGCATGGCAGAGCGGGAACGACACCATTTTATCAGTGGTCAACGACCAATGGGACCAGTCATGGGGAAGCGTCAACAGTACGATCGGCATCACGTTGACCGTGTTCAATCCGCAAGCTTGCACGATCGGTAAGGCTCCGATCGTCTTCAACGGCGTGCGATTTACGTTCACAAACAACAACACTGGAACCGACCTGCAGACGATCGCGACCCACGAGATCGGGCACCTTCTTGGGTTGAACCATAGCTCGGTTTTCGAAGCTACGATGTATGAGGCGTATCAAGGCGGCACAATCGGTCGTTCGCTGCATGAAGACGATATTAACGGTGTCTGCTTCCTCTACAATCGCCCTTGCACCTGTGCCACGTCGAACGACTGCTTGGACGGGGACATCTGTCAGAACGGCGTTTGCGCGGACGTGCCGTGCACGAACAGCTCGCAGTGTCAGGACGGACTTGAGTGCAATACCGCCAATGGTGAATGCCGCGTTCCTCCATGCCAGAATGATGGCGATTGTCCAGGTGGGTTCTTCTGCCGCACCGATGGAAGCTGTGCATCCCGTTGCCCGGTTTGTCGAGCTTGTAACCAAAACTCCGACTGCGGCAGCGATGGTGTGTGTCTGACCGACATCAACAAATGCGTCACGTTCTGTCAGCAAGGCAACGTTTGCCCTGGTGACTCAGCATGTTTCAGCGTGCAAGGGTCTTCGGTCTGCCTGAACCCAAGCGCTGCCAATGGCGCAGGATTCTGCCCCAACGACTATGTCTGCGAAGACACCGGCCCGATTTTCGAGTGCACGTCAAACGTGGAGTGCGGGTCCGACCAACAGTGTGTGAACAATTTCTGTGAACCGCTCGATGACGCTTGCTTGAACGTGACGTGTCGAACGGATGCGATGTGTGTCGAAGGCGAATGCGTTCCGTTGAACAGCAACAACGCGAACAATGCAAACAACGTCAATAACGCTAACAACGTTAACAACGCCAACAACGCAAACAACGTTAACAATGTCGGAAACAACGACGTGAACAACGGCGCGGCGAACAACGGCGGTGGTCCTGCTCCAGTCGTCATCATTCGAGACGACCCCGTCGAAGAAAGCTGCGCTACGGTGCCAACCTCGACACCTGCGGGTGCCGGTTGGGTCCTCGCGTTGATCGGACTTTTCTTCGGTGTGAGACGACGGCGCTAAGGTCGATGGGCCACGCCCATGGTCTCGTGAGACAACAATTCAAGTTCTGGAATCGGCCCTGGTTGGAGTTCAAAAAAGGTGAGCTCAGGCAGGGCTCGAATTCTTCTTGGCCATGACGCCGAACCAATCCCTCTAGAAATGTACAAAATCGCATCCTCGAGTCGGTACGGCCCCGCGAAGAGCTTCGTCCCGAATCGCTCGGCGATCGCATTCGTGATGCGAGGAATATTGAACTGAAATCCATGGGTATGGCCGCTCAAAATGAGACCCGCCCCACGATCGGCACTCTCCCATGCGCCCGACGGGACATGATTGAGCACCAACTTGAACACACCATCTGGGCTGCCGTCGAAGGCCTTCTCAGCGTCGGCGTTCTTCGTGACGTGGTCGTCTACCCCAACGACACAGATATCGTCACGGTCTTGAAACATCTGCCATTCATTGCGCATCAAAGGCACGTCGTACTTCTCGAAAGCTTCGACTGAGATGTCCGTACCCGCCCAATGGTCATGGTTACCCAACACCGCAAACGTGGGGGTCTGGAACTTGGAAAACTCCTCAACGCATGGGAACAAATCGAGCTTTGAGTACCCCACATAGTCCCCGGTCAGCGCGACTAGATCGGGATTTTGCGCGTCGACAAACTCAACCAATTGGCGAAGGTGTCGCGGTTTCACCCAGCGGCCCATGTGCACATCCGTCACCTGAGCGATCTGGAAGCCGCTCAACGATTCGGCGATCGTTGGATGACGGAGTACGAATCGATTGACCTCTAGTTTTTTGAGCGGATTTATCACTTCGACTCTCGCATGCAGACTCCGTGTTGAGTGTAATCACGCAGGAGTTCTTGCGAATCGGAAATTTCGCTCTCAGTTAAACGTTCACGTATGTCGTTGCTCAACTTGATTTGACAGCGATTTTCTGGAAAAACCCAGCCGGCTCAAGCGAGGCTGTTATGTCGTTCGACCCATCGAACCCCCTGATCGTACAATCTGACCGCACTGTGTTGCTGGAAACGGCAAACGAACAATTCGACAAAGCGCGAGACTCTTTGGCGATGTTCGCGGAGCTGGTCAAGTCCCCGGAACACATCCACACGTACCGTATTACGCCACTGTCTTTGTGGAATGCGGCGGCGTTGGGTCAGCAACCCGAGGACATCAAGGCTGAACTGGAATCGATGTCCAAGTATCCAGTCCCGTCCAACTTGATGGTCGATATCGACGACTTCATGTCGCGCTACGGCCGGATCAAACTCATCGCGTCGGGAGACGACCTGTATCTGACCAGCGAAGACGAACCTCTGCTGGAAGAGATCAGCCGCAATCGCTTGGTCGAGCCACACCTCGCCAGCGACATCGAGGCGGGTCATATCAAGGTCAAGAAGGGCGAACGTGGATTCGTAAAACACGCGTTGATCCGCGTAGGCTTTCCTGTGGAAGACCTCGCCGGTTACACACCTGGCGAGCCGTTGGAGCTAGATTTGCGCTCCCCAACATTGGAAGGCAACGAATTCGGTCTTCGTCACTATCAGCAGGAAGCTGTGTCTGCGTTTTGGGCTGGTGGAAGCGAGCGTGGCGGAAGCGGAACGATCGTCCTCCCATGTGGTGCCGGTAAGACTATCGTCGGTATCGGCGCGATGAACGCGACCCAAAGCCACACGCTGATCCTCACGACCAACACGACCGCGCTTCGGCAGTGGCGAGACGAGATTCTCGACAAAACCGACCTGGACCCGGAAGACGTTGGTGAATATTCGGGTGAGCGCAAAGAGATCAAGCCGGTCACTCTGACGACCTATCAGATTCTCACGTATCGAAAGTCGAAGAAGGACGAGTTCACGCACTTCCACGTCTTCAACGACGCGGATTGGGGCCTGATTATCTACGATGAAGTCCACCTACTTCCCGCACCGGTTTTCCGAGCTGTGGCGAATCTTCAAAGCCGCCGTCGACTCGGGCTGACGGCGACTCTGGTTCGTGAAGACGGCAAGGAAGAAGAGGTGTTCAGCCTCATCGGCCCGAAGAAATACGACGTGCCATGGCGTGTGCTTGAAAAACAAGGATTCATCGCTACCGCTGAATGCACCGAGATTCGTGTGCCGTTCAAAGATGATGACCTACGGCTCGAGTACGCGGTCGCAGAACCGCGACAGAAGTACCGGATCGCGGCAACCAATCCTGCGAAACTCGATGTCATGGAAGACATTCTCAAGGAACACGAAGGCGAGCAGATTCTGATCATTGGTCAATATCTCGACCAACTTGACCAGATTTCGGAACGCACTGGAGCGCCGCTGATTACAGGCCAAACGCCCCAAAAAGCCCGTGAGGTCCTCTACGATCAGTTCCGAACTGGTGAAGTGCCGGTTCTGGTAGTCAGCAAAGTTGCCAATTTCGCGGTCGACCTCCCCGATGCGAGCGTTGCGATTCAGGTGTCCGGGACATTTGGCAGCCGCCAAGAAGAGGCCCAGCGCCTCGGTCGAGTTTTGCGACCCAAGAAGAACAGCAGTAATGAAGCGAACTTCTATAGCTTGGTGACGCGAGATTCGACCGAGCAGGAATTCGCGAACAAACGGCAGCTGTTCCTCACCGAACAAGGCTACCGCTACACGATCGAGTCGATAGACCATCCCTGATATTCCTAGACACATTCAGGCTCTCGCCCGACAGGTATTTGGCGACGTTCCGGTGACCCGAGTAGATTGGGGCCTGAGCGCCGATCTCTGGCGTGTGGGCGGCGAGTCACCGATCGGGGTTATCAAGCAAAACCGAGGGTTCGCTTCGCTTGTGACAAACGAGCTTGCGGCCCTGCAAATGCTGCACGAGCGCGGTTTCCCTGCTCCACGTGTTTTAGGTCAAACAGAGTCAGCGTTCGCAATGGAATGGATGGGAGCTGGCGAGGGTCCTGCGGAGTTTTCGGAGCCCTGGCTCGAGCCTATGGCCGATCTCGTCGCAACATTACATTCGATCGACGCGCAGCATGCGCCACTGAAACTTGCTGGTGATCCGCTGCCTCTGGCCGAAAGGCTAGATAAGATCGCCACAAAAGCGTTGAAGAAACTGGATGGAACACCCCACTTCGACCTCGCGCAAAGCCGGCTCGAAACGCTTCGATGGGACGAGCTGGCTCCGTTTCCCAAGCAAATGACACACCGTGACCTGCGTGCCCCGAACTTCGTTTTGGGCACAGACGGTCTACCGATTGGGCTACTCGACTTTGAGCACGCCGCAGCGACCGATCCAGCGTGGGACTTCGCCAAACTGATGGATTGGACCTTGCCAGCATCGAGTGTTGAGCCGTTTCTGGCGTGTTATGCGAGGCATCGTGCTGCGCCAAATACGCAGAGAATCAATGCGTTCCGGTGTTTCGAGGCCATCACACAGTTGAGCTACTTCCACGATCGAAATGCTGCCTACCGTGACCACGCGGTCGAAATCTTGGAATCGATGTCGATGTAGGTGCGTTTCCCTACGGGGTTCTTGAACATGTCGCGGGTTCACGTCATCATGTAAGGGAAACATCATTCACCCTTTTGTCAGGCGTTGTTAGATGTCAACGGACGCCACTCCAACCAATGAAACCGTGGATTCGCCACCACTTATGCTGGCGTCTGGGGTCGTGCTGAATGACCGATGGCGGATGCATCGGTGTTTAGCGTCTGGAGGCTACGGCGACGTTTGGTCCGCTCAAGACCTTGACGAAAACGAGAAAGAAGTCGCAATCAAGATTCTGCGCACTGACGCCGGAAACAACGACCCAAGCGCCCTCGCCCGAATGCGGCAAGAGGCCGAAATACTTGTCCGGCTCGACCATCCGAACATTGTGCGGGTCTACGGAATCTACGAGAGCTCATACGGTGAATTCTTGGTCATGGAGCTTCTGCAAGGGTTGGCGTTGGACCAGTCCATCGTGAAGGAAGGACCTGCTTCTGGTGAACGCGCATTCGCAGTGACGGTCCAACTCTTGGGTGCCTTGGGCGCGGCCCACGACCAGAAAATTCTTCATCGCGATATCAAGCCCGAGAACATCATCCTGATGCCGACCGAAAACGGTGAGCAGGCGAAGTTGCTCGACTTCGGCATTGCGAAAGCACAATCGCCATTCGGTGGCGAGGACGAGTCTGGTGTCACTTTGGTTCAGACGCGCGCGGGCGGTTTCATGGGAACGCCACGATACACCGCGCCTGAGCAAGCTGTAGGCGATCCGATCGGTCCAAGTGCTGACCTGTTTGCGTTGGGCTTGGTCATCGCTGAGTGGCTAACCGGGAAGATGCGGATGGACGGCGAACGACACGCTGATCTCATGTCGCAGCTGCTCAGCCCAGACCCCGTCGATATCTCAGACACGCCTGAGCGGTGGCACAAATGGTTGGCCAAGATGGTCGCGAAGGAGCCCACGCAACGCTTTCAAAATGCGGCAGAGGCCATCCAAGCATTTGATGACTGGGTGATCAATGCGACGAAGCGACCCGACTTCCTGGACGATGGCTATTTCCATGGCGGTGGCGAAAGCCAAGCCAGTGCATTTGCAGATTCGCTCAACGGAGGGCCGCTTGAACTCGACCTCGATCGCGTTCGGCAAATGGAGGAGCCCGCGCCAACCCCGCCCGCTCCATCGACTGGTCCGCTTGCAACGCCACCACCAGGCCCTGCACCGGCGGCGCCTAGACAGCGCCCGGCGAGCCTACAGCGCCCCAACCGTCGACCGCATTCAACCCAAGATGTCGGTCGTGGAAATCAACAGGAGAGCAATTGGCCCGAAATGGCACTCGCCACGGCGGCCTTTATCTGTGCGATCATCGTTGCATACTGGGTGTTTCGGTATCTGGACCGGCTCGGAATTCTTCCCACGGGCATTCCATGAAGATTGCGCTGCTATCACGTGGAAGAACGCTCTACAGCACTCGCCGAATTGCGGACGCTGCCAGACGACGCCGACATGAGGTTAGGGTCATTGACCCATACCGGTGTAGTTTCGGCATCCTCTATGACGAGCTCGCCATTTACTACGAAGGACGGCTTCTCCAAGGGTTTGACTGCATCATTCCCCGTATCGGTGCGTCGTCTCTGGCCCATAGCGTCGGGATGCTCCGTCAGTTCGAATTGAGCGGTGTACCGTGTCTGAACTCGTCCGAGTCAATCTGCACGTCCAAGGACAAGTTTCACGCCCATCAAGCTCTGGCCGCGGGTGGCGTGCGGGTTCCACATACGTTGACCACGCGCGACCCCAACCAGATCCCGGCACTCATCAAAGAGCTAGGTGGACCGCCCATCATCATCAAGGTTCTGAAAGGCACGCAGGGATTAGGCGTGGTGGTTGCTGACACAGTCGCGTCAGCCATGTCGATGATCCAAGCGATGTGGAGCCTCAATCAAGAGATCGCCGTCCAAGAGTACATCGCTGAGGCGAACGGATCGGATGTCCGCGTCTTTATCGTTGGCGGCGAGATTATCGGAGCGATGCGTCGTCAGGCGCCTGTGAATGACTTCCGATCAAACCTGCATCGGGGCGGAACATCTTCGACCGTCAACCTCACCGACGAACTGCGAACGTCCGCATTACGTGCCGCCGAGATCCTGGATTTGGATATTGCGGGAATCGATATCTTGGAGAGCTCTCGCGGGCCACTCGTCTTGGAGGCAAACGCCTCGCCGGGTCTACAGGGGATCGAGGCAACGACCAACGTAGACGTTGCCAAAGCAATCATCCGATTCGCAGAAGTCCGCGGACGAGAGTTCAGCGAATCTCAGAAACATGCTGCTCCCAGTCCTGACCATCGAAAGGTGTGATCTCCCACCCGCTGTCTTCGAACCCATCCACATGTATTACCTACTCATTCTAGCTGCATTCGCCCTGTGGGGATGTCACGAACCGCCAACACCTCCAAGCGCAGGCGATATCGCCCAGATAACCGAGGGCCAACCAGAACTGTTCGTCGTCTCGGAGAGTCCACGTCGGGTTACGCTGCAGGGGCTCGAAGATTTCTACCTCGGGATGTCTGAGGAAGATGCCATGGCGCAGATTAAAAAGTTCTGCAAACGCCCGGTCGAGTTGAAGGGCGGCGTCGGACGCGAACAATCGGAGTTTCGGGGCTGTCTGACGCCTGAGCACGACGAGCTCTATGCGTTCCGCATTGGGTTTAACAAAACGGTGTCGAATCGTGTGTTTACGCTCGAGGTCAAACGTCGCCCGACCGATCTGAAGGTCGTCCGAGCCAGATTTTACGAGCGATTCGGGGATGTGAAGGTCGACCTGCCCAAACGCGGGACGCTGCGGATGGAGACCGCTGAATTCAACCTATTCTCCGACATTGATGACGGCAAAACCGGCCCCACCCATATTTTATTGGGTCTGACGGATGCCGAAGTTTCGAAGCTCAAATAGCGCAAATATTGGGCATGTTATTGAGGAAGTCGCTGATGCGTGTGTCCGTTGGGCGTGCGCAAAGCTTGACCCCCTATTGGTACCGTGATACTCCGGTTGTAGAGCTACACTAAAGGCTGAGCAACACGCTCTTTGTCGAGTTTGAAGGAGTTTTCATGGGCCAGACGGTTCTCGTCGCCGATGACAGCCAGACGATCAGGAAAATCGTTGAGATGGCGCTAAAGGCGTCTACGTATCAAGTCGTGGGCGTTGGTAGCGCTCAAGACGCGATGGAAGCGGCTTCACACGCCCCTTCGGTTATCCTGCTGGATTATTACATGCCTGATGGCAGCGGTTACGACGTCTGTCGTGCACTGAAAGGAAACGCTGGTACCAGCGGCATTCCTGTCATCATGCTGGGCGGAACGTATCAGAGCTTTGACGAGGATTTAGCTCGGCAGAGTGGAGCCGACGGCATCGTCATGAAGCCGTTCAAGACCGACACGCTCATTGACGCGATTGAAGCGGTTCAATCCGGCGCCGGTGCTGCACCCGCTGCTCCTGAAGCAGCTGCACCACCACCGCAACCTGAGCCAGCTGCACCGCAGTATGAGCCCGAACCGATGATGATGGACCCAGAGTCGGAGCCCGAGCCAGTTGCGGCCGCGCCTCCCCCTCAGCCGCAAGCTGAGCCTGAGCCACCACCACGCACGCCAACGCCCGCTCCGACCGGCGGAAGCCAGCCAAGCGTGGACGTCAACGCGTCGTCTCGAGCCCCAAGTTCGCCTCCGCCTGCAACGGCTCCGGCGACGACCAGCGGAAGCGGTCCGATTGGCGTCTCGCGTGGCGAAATCGAAAAAATGATCCGCGACGAAGTTCGGTCGACCGTAAAGGCCGAGCTTCCAGCGATGCTTCGCTCGGTCATGGGTGAAACCTTCCAACAGAAGGTCCTTCCCAAACTCATCAACCACACGGAAGAGCGTGTCGAGAAGATGATTAATGACCGAATGGAAACCGCCATTCGTGAGCAGGTACGCGTAGAATTGGAGAGGCTACTCGCGGAATAAATTCCGAACATATTTGAGTAGCCAAACCCGCCCTTCCCGGCGGGTTTTTTGTTGTGTAATGGAACCCCGCGCTCTGGTAACAAGGGCACACGCCCACAGGGCGAAAGAAGTTTGATAAGAGATGACCGATGGATATCAACGAAACATACGACCCACTTGACGTTGAATCGCGCTGGTACCCCTTCTGGATGGAGGGTGGCTGGTTCGCTGCTGACGAAAATAGCGACAAAGAGCCCTACACAATCATGATCCCGCCACCCAACGTGACCGGGCGATTGCACATGGGCCACGCACTGTTCGTGACGCTTGAGGACTTGTTGATCCGTTGGAAGCGCATGGAAGGCTACGAAGCACTCTGGCTTCCAGGTACCGACCACGCCGGTATCGCCACCCAGGTCATGGTCGAACGCCAACTCGCCGAGGAAGGAACCGACCGATACGAGCTCGGTCGTGAAGCATTCCTTGAGCGCGTCTGGCAATGGAAGGAAGAGAAAGGTGGCGCGATCATCGACCAGATGAAACGCATGGGTGCCAGCTGCGACTGGGACCGTGAGCGCTTCACCATGGACGAGGGATTAAGCCGCGCCGTCCGAGAGGCGTTTGTCACGTTGTATGAACAAGGACTTATCTACCGTGCCGAGCGCATGGTGGATTGGGACCCTGAAACCCAGACCGTCCTATCCGGATTGGAAGTCGATCGCGACGAAGAGAACGGAAACTTCTGGTACTTGAAGTACCCGTTAGCCGATGGCTCAGGAGAAATCATCGTCGGTACGACGCGTCCGGAGACGATGCTCGGCGATACAGCGGTTGCGGTTCATCCAGGTGATGAGCGTTACAAAGACATGATTGGCAAGATGATCAAACTGCCAATCGTTGGTCGCGAGATTCCAATCATCGCAGACGACATCCTGCCGGACCCAGAAAAAGGCTCTGGTGCCGTCAAGGTTACGCCTGCGCACGACCCGAACGACTTCGACTGTGGCAACCGACACGACCTCGAGCGGATTCAGGTCATCGGGCTCGATGCCAAGATGAACGAGCACTGTCCCGAAGCCTATCAAGGCCTGGACCGGTACGAAGCGCGTAAGAAGGTCATCGCTGACTTCGAAGCGCTCGGGCTGTTGGACCGAATCGAGCCCACTCGTTACGCGCCGGGACGCAGCCAACGAAGCGGCGTTGTCGTTGAGCCTCTGCCCATGCTGCAGTGGTTCGTCGACACGAAACCGCTGGCTGACAAAGCCATCGACGCGGTCGAATCGGGCCGGACCAAGATTATCCCTGAGGTCTGGAAGAAGACCTACGACCACTTCATGTACAACATCCAGCCGTGGTGCATCAGCCGCCAGCTGTGGTGGGGCCATCGCATTCCTGCGTGGTACTGCTCGGATTGCGGCGAGATCACGGTTAGCCGCGAGGACATCACGACCTGTGGTAGCTGTGGCGCATCCAGCATCGAGCAGGACGAAGACGTCTTGGACACCTGGTTCTCAAGCGGTCTGTGGCCGTTCTCGACGCTGGGATGGCCAGACAAGACGGTCGATCTCGAGAAGTTCTACCCCACGCAATGCCTTGAGACCGGCTTCGACATCCTGTTCTTCTGGGTTGCGCGAATGCTGATGATGGGCTGCTGGTTCATGGACGAGACGCCGTTCGATGAGGTCTTCCTCCACGCGATGGTTCGCGACTCGAAAGGCCAGAAGATGTCCAAAACCAAGGGCAATATCATCGACCCGTTGCACCTCATCTATGGTGCGACGCCTGATGAATTGGACCCCGAGCTACACAAAGAGTTGTTGCAACAACACCCAGAAGGTGTTGAATCGCAAGGTGCCGACGCGCTTCGCTTCACGCTCGCCATCTATGCGGCTCAGGGGCGAGATATCAAACTCGATATCTCACGCGTCAGCGGCTACCGAGCGTTCTTGAACAAGCTATGGAACGCCGCGCGTTTTGGTCTGATGAACCTTGAGGACTTCACGCCAGCGCCGGCACAGGGCAGCTTGCCTGTGGATGAAGCACAGCTCTCGACCGTCGATCGCTGGATTCTGCATCGCTTGAATCAAGTTGCCGCGGAAGCGCAGACTGCGCTTGAGGGATACAAGTTTAACGACTACGCCCAGTCGATCTATCACTTCGTCTGGCACGAGCTATGCGACTGGTACATCGAATTCATCAAACCGGCGTTGTACAACGATGGCGGCGACGGTGATGCAGAACGAAAAGCGGCTCAAGCGACATTGAATTATGCGCTCGAGACGAGCCTGCGTTTGCTCCACCCAGCTGCGCCATTCATCACCGAAGATATCTGGCAGGCTCTTCCGAAACCGGATGGAGCACCCGACGCAATCATGGTCGCCGAGTGGCCGAAGTTTGATGGCAGCATCGACTTCTCCGAAGAGTGTGCAACGGTCGACTTGCTCATCGCGCTCATCACCCAGATTCGGGCTATCCGTGGGGAGACGAACGTCAAACCTTCGGTCGAAATCGACACGATGTACCTGGTCGCCGATGCAACACAGCAAGCGTTGATCACGAAGGGTTCGTCGTATGTTCAACGACAAGCTAAGGTCGCGAACATCGAGTTCATTAGCCGTGACGAAGCGCAGGCCATGGACAGCACGGCGACCGCTATCGTTGAAGGCATCGAAATTCGCATCCCGCTCAAGGGACTTATCGACGTCGAAGAAGAGGTTGCTCGTCTGAAGAAGGAACTCTCGAAGGTCCAGGACGACATCACGTTTGTCAGTCGAAAGCTCTCGAACGAAGGGTTTGTTAGCAAAGCGCCTGAAGCTGTGGTCGCCAAGGAGCGAGAAAAACTCGCCGCCTACGAAGAGGCAAAACAGACTTTGGAAGACAGTTTGAAGGACCTGGAGAAACTCGCCTAAGCATGCTGCAGAAGTCGTTGCAAACCTCGCTATTTGAATGGCTCCGTGGTGGCTCTGGCCGGCAGGGGGTTCTTCAAATCTCCACCGATGAAGAGTCGGAAATGGAGCTCGCAACGATTCTGCATTCCATGCTCGAAGACCGCGTAGGACGTGTGGATTTGGTCATC
The DNA here is from genome assembly GCA_030427705.1 of bacterium. GTDB lineage: Bacteria > Myxococcota_A > Bradymonadia > Bradymonadales > Bradymonadaceae > JAUIBR01. Next base: position 55,352 of record JAUIBR010000043.1, read on the forward strand.
ACGGACAATCGTCGACGGATGGTGTCTGTCAAACGGACCCGCGGTCGTACCGAGTTTCGCGTGCACCGTATGTTCCTGGGGTGTGACGACGGGGTTGTCGATGCCTTGGTCGGTCTGGGCGTCAAAGACACGGCGAGTCGCAAACTGATCCGTAGTTATGTGGAGGAGAATCGCGACGCGATCGTTGAGGATTCGCGCGACGTCGTGATTCGTACGGATGGCGAACACTTCGATCTGGCGGCTCTATTGGTCGACGTTAGACAACGGTTGGCCGAATCCCAGGATCTACAAGATATCCAGATTACATGGGGTCGAAAGGGCTCAGGGAAACGTAGCATTCGTTTTGGTAGCTACAATTTCGACCTCCGCCTCATTCGGATTCATCCGTCCTTGGACGCCGCCTGGGTGCCCAAATACTTCGTTGAGTTTGTGATCTACCACGAGCTCCTTCATGCACTGTTCCCTCCCGACCCAGATGCGAAACGTAGGGTGTTACATCCACCGGAATTCAGGGAACGCGAGCAGTGTTTCGAACGATACGATGATGCAATGGCCTGGGAAGAAGCCAATTTGAAGCGATTACTGCGATGAAAGAACAATCCAATATCCGGCGGATGCTGCTCTCGGGATTCTTGGTCATAGCTGCGTGTGCATTCGCGGGCGCATCATGCGAGAAAACCCAAAAGAAGGACCCCACGCCTGTGACCCCGGCTGCGGATGCGGGGGCAACGGATGCGGGTTCCTCCAAACCGGCTGAGGTGAAAACACCCAAAGCCGTCGGTCCGGATGCGCCGGCGATCATCATCTCGTCGGGCCTCAAAGGCTACACGGAGCCGTGCGGCTGCACGTTGGACATCATGCTCGGCGGCATCGACCGAATCGTGAAATTCGTCAACGACAGCACGGAATTGTACCCGGCTGCCGCGATGATTGATGCTGGCGACTTGTTGTTTGATCGCACAGAGATCCTCGAACATGAACTCAAGCAAGAGAAAGCTCGAGTCGACCTGATCGTAAAAGGCCTCAACGCGCTTCCCATTGAAGCTACAGTCCCCGGACAACGCGACTTTGCGTTGGGCACCGAGTTCTATCTTGAGACGATTTCAAAGACGAAGATCGCGCCCTTGGGCGCAAACGCAAAACTCAATGGGAAGCAACTCGCCGGAAACAAGCTGATCGACCTCAAGGGTACGAAGGTTTTCGTGGTCGCGGCTATGGATCCAACGTTGTTTGAGGGTGTGGAAGGCGTGGAGCTTGGCGATGCGGACGTTGCCCTCAACGCAGCACTCAAGACGGCTCCCAAAGACGCCGCGATCGTCCTGCTTGGACAGGGAGACCTGAAGTGGGTGAAGGACCGACTTAAGGCACACCCGCAGATCGACTTTGGTGTCGTCGGGCACGACCCACGCGAGACGGACCAAACAGACCTGGTCGGCAATGCCTTCACCTTGGAGCCATACGATCAGGGTCGTTACATGGGTGTGTTGAAACTCAATCTGGTTGGTCCTGGTGAGATCGCGAACGCCCGCGCTGCAAGTAAAGCCGACCTTGAGAAGATCGAGCGGCAGATCGAACATGTGAACTCGAGTATCGACCGTCTACCGCCTGCCACACCTGGCGAAGAGTCGCCCATGATGGTTACGCTTCGCGAGCGTCTCGACAAACTGAAGGCCCAGCGTTTGGAGTTGAAGAACGCGAAGCTTGAAACCCCCGCCGACAAAAACTGGTTCATCTGGTCGTCTGTCCCCATGGAGCCCGAATATGCCGTCGACCCAGAGATTGAAAAAGCTCGTGTCGAGTACAACAAGAGCCTCAAGGCCCTCGTGCAGGCTGCTGACCGCCCCATCATTCCACCTGAAGCCGGCAAGCCGTTCTTTATCGGGACCGACCAGTGCGCCACGTGTCACGTGACCCAGCATGAATTCTGGAAAAAGACGTCACACGGCAAAGCATGGTCGACGTTGGAAGAACGCCACAAAGATTTCGATCAGGGCTGTGTCGGTTGCCATTCGGTGGGTTACGAAAAACCCGGGGGCAGCGTGGTCGGCAAATTTGTCTACGACGCGACCTTGGGCGACGGCCCTACCAAACTTGAGTTCACCAAAGATCTGACAAATGTGGGTTGTGAAAACTGTCACGGACCGGGCTCGATGCACCGCATGCAACCCGTCGATGGAAACGGAAAACCACAGCACATCAAGCTGGAAGGGCCAGTGGAAACCTGCCAACAATGCCACGTCCCTGAACATTCGCCTCGATTCAATTACGACAACTACATCAAAATGATCACAGGCGAGGGTCACGAACTGCGTTCGAAGTAACAACTTTGCTTGCCCTTTTTGGGTATGTGTGGTGTCTTCGACAGGCACGAATACAGCTAGTTTTGGTCCCCGGTCGCAGTCGCGCCCATGTTCAAAAGATTCCTCAAATTTCTCAAAGGCGAAGAGGATGGCGCCAGCATTCAGTTCGAGGGCTCTTACTTAGAGCACCTATTTGAACAAGTGCGCCCGTTTGTGCATGAAGAACTCAAGGAATGCCCGGACCACGACCCGCATCTGCTTCTAGTCATCGGCCTGTTGCGGGCAACGATGCTAGACCGGTGGGCAGACGAGTTCCGTCGGCCCCTTGTGGACTGGACGACCATTGGTGTCGATCCCCCTCCGCCCCCGGCTGAAGACCCAGCAAGTGGCACTGCCGAAGTCGACGTGTTGGCTGATACCGAGGCCACAGAAGGCGACGGTGGCGAGGCGATTGATGGGGCCGCGGATACTGAAGACTTCACTGCCGAGGCCAGAATCGCTGAAAAAGCGGTGGCCGCCGAAGCCGAAAAAGATTCGGACGGCGACGAAGAATCCGACAGTGGAGCGAAATCGGAAGACGCCGATGAGACCTCCGAGGAGGACTTCGCCGAGACCATCGAAGACTCTGGCGACGATGATTTCGAAATCGTTGCGGAGGAAAAAGAACCTGAGTCCGAAGAGCCTCAGCATTGGTCACGAATCACCGAAGAAATCAGCCTGTCCGACATCGAACAGCATTCAGTGCACGAGACCCGCGACAACACGCTGGAGATCGATAAATCTTCGCTGATGGAAGGTGATGCGCCACGTGTTGATTCACCTCAGGTGCTCCAAGCTGGCCGCGTGTTTCTGACGCTTCTGC
>JAUIBR010000044.1 GCA_030427705.1 bacterium
TGAGGTCGGAGATGCCTGCGACAACTGCCCGGACGTAGCCAATAACGACCAAGCCGATGCCGACGGCGACGGTCGTGGTGATTTGTGTGAGGTACCTACCGACCAAACCGCAGACACCGACGCTGATGGCCTTCTGGACTTCGATGATAACTGCTTCCTTGTTGCCAACCCTGGTCAGGAAGACGGCGACCAAGATGGCAAGGGCGATGCTTGTGACAACTGCCCTGAAATCGCGAACTACAACCAAGAAGATGCAGACGGAAATGGTACCGGTGATGCCTGCGAAGATGACACCGTCATTCGTGACACCGACCAGGATGGAATTCGAGACGTTGAAGACAACTGCGACAACGATGCGAACCCTAACCAGGAAGATGGCGACTTGGACGGCGTTGGCGATGCCTGCGACAACTGCGTCTGGCTAGCAAACACCGACCAAGCTGATGCTGACAACAACATGGTGGGTGATGCGTGTGAAGGTCTCTCGAACCCAGATGCCGACGACGATAATGACGGCATCCGAAACGCGGAGGACAATTGCCCGCTTGCTGCCAATGGATCGCAGGATGACGGCGATAGCGACGGTGTCGGAGACGCCTGCGATAACTGCCCCGGTGTAGCAAACAACACGCAGACGGACGCTGATAACAACATGGTTGGCGACGCATGCGAAGGTTTGGCTGACCCAGATGGCGACCTTGACAGCGATACGGTTCGCAACGGCGATGACAACTGCCCTTCGGCTGCGAACACCAATCAGGCCGACGTTGACGGTGATGGTGTCGGTGACGTTTGCGACAACTGCCCGAACTACGCCAATGCAAACCAGGCCGACCAAGACAACAATATGGTGGGCGACGCGTGTCAGGCGTTTGATGCGGACAGCGACAACGACACGGTCGTGGATGTTCAGGACAACTGCCCTCAAGATGCAAACACCACGCAGGACGATGGTGACGGTGACGGCGTCGGTGATGCCTGTGACAACTGCCCAACGGTTTCGAACTCGTCGCAGGTTGACGCCAATATGAACACGATCGGCGATGACTGCGAAGGCGTGGGATATCCCGCTGGTGACGTCGACATGGACGGCATCACGAACAACGTCGATAACTGCCCGCTTATCTCCAACGCAAATCAGATGGACAGTGACGGCGACCTTATCGGTGATGCTTGCGATAACTGCCCAACCGTTGCCAACTCGATGCAGATGGATTCCGACATGAATATGGTCGGCGATGCATGCGAATATCTCGTGGCGGACGGCGACAATGACGGCATTTCGGATGCGTTGGACAACTGCCCTGCGAACTCCAACCCCGCACAAACAGACGGCGACGCCGATGGCGTGGGCGATGATTGTGATATCTGTCCGACCGTCGCTAACAGCAGCCAAGACGCGACCGACGCCAACAACGATATGGTCCCAGACGAGTGTGAGAACGGTGGATTCACCGCGAACACTGACGCGGACAACGACGGCATCGTGGATGTTTTGGACAACTGCCCATTCATGATGAACACCAACCAGGCCGATGCGGACATGGATAGCGTTGGTGACGTCTGTGACAACTGCCCGAACACCGCGAACATCTATCAGGATGACGTCGACGGCGACGGCACTGGTGACGCATGTGAAACGACCGGTGGTGTCATCGGATGTTCCGACGGAAGCACGTGTAGCGCCGCTGGACTCTGCAATAACGGCGACTCCTGCACACCCGTCTGCGAGGGCGGAAGCGTTGCTTCAACGCGTATCAATCCAAACCTCTACTTCCTTTTGGATAAGTCCGGTTCGATGGATTGGGAATGTGTGACTGGCAACAACAGCGGTGGCTCAAACCCTGAGTGCTCGACGGGTACCTGCAACAACAGCGAAGAATGTAACAGCGTTGCGACCGACACGCGTTGGGTCCGGATGATCAACGCACTCAACGGACTCGCTCCAACTTTGGCTTCGGACTTCAATGTCGGTGTTGCGGTCTTCCCGACCACGAGTGCCAATGGAGGCCCGAACAACAACACATCCGAGGCAAATCAGCCGGATGAGTTGCTGGACCTGGATGACACCAATACCGCGGCCGATATCACGAACAGCTACAATGGCGTTGGCCCGGGCGGCGGAACACCAACAGCGTACGCGTTGTCTCAGACGTTGGCTCAAATGCTCTACACCTATGGCGGGGACCCGATTCCATCGCGACCCAAGGCCGTTGTTCTCATCACCGATGGTGCCCCAACCATCAGCCCTGACCCTGTCAATGACACCATTGCTGCTGCTGCCGCGCTGCAGGCTGCTGGCATCAACGTCTACGTGATCGGATTCCAAGGTGTGAACGTCACCGACATGAACAATATCGCTGCCGCGGGTGGAACGACGAGCTTCTATCCTGTCAGCGACCAAGCCAGTATTACGGCGGCGATCGATGCGATTGCGCAGCAGAACGTGAGTTGTCAGGTTGCCCTGTCCTTGGACGGTGACGAAGACCTCACCCGTATCAGCGTCGACATCGTCAACGGCGCAACTCGTACTCCAGTGTTGCCTGACGCGACCAACGGTTACGTCCTCGACCAGCCCAACAACTCGATCGAGGTGTTCGGAACGGCTTGCGCGACGCTGACCGCCGCAGCTCAGTCGGCGCCTCCAGGCACCAACGTCGGCATCGAAGTTAGCATTGCATGTATTAGCTGCTCACCCTCGGCGGAACTTTGCGACGGCGTGGATAACAACTGCGACGGCCAGATCGACGAGGGATGCGACAACTGCTTCCCCGAAATCTGCGACGGCATCGACAACTGTGCAATCGACGGCATTCCGGCCGACCAGGGTTGCCCGGTCTGCTTCCCATCCGCAGAGGTCTGCGATGTTGGGTCCGCGTGTAACGGAAATGGCGACTGCGCCGGCGACGAACAGTGTGTTGGTGGCGCCTGCGCTGCGGATGAAGACTGTGACGGTCAGTTCAATGAAGACTGCGGAACGCCGGGTTGTATCCCTCAGGTCGAGATCTGTGATGGTCAGGACAACGACTGCGATATGCAGATCGATGAAGGGTGTCAGACCGGCTGTATTCCTCAGCCTGAGGTCTGCGGTAATAACGCCGACGATGACTGCGACATGATGGTCGACGAAGGCTGCCCAACCGTCGGCTGTGTGCCAGATGTCGAGGTCTGCGACGGCCAAGATAACGACTGTGACATGCAGGTCGACGAAGGCTGTCCTCCACCGGTTGGCTGTATCCCTGAAGCCGAACAGTGCGACGGTATCGATAACAACTGTAACCAGCTTATCGACGAAGGTTGCCCAGGCTCCATCTGCATCCCAGACCCAGAGATCTGCGATGGCATCGACAACGACTGTGACCTCGATGTCGACGAAGGTTGTACCGGCTGTATCCCACGTCCAGAAATCTGCGGCGACAACATGGACAACAACTGCAACGGCGTCATCGACGACGTGGACTGCATCATGTGTCCTGACGGTATCTCGCCTGAGATCTGTGACGGTGTCGACAACAACTGCGACGGCACGATCGATGATGGTTGTGGGCCCGGAATCTGCGTGCCTGAGCCTGAAATCTGCGATGACATGATCGACAACGATTGTGACGGCACGGTGGATGAGCCAGACGACTGCAACGCTTGCCCAACTGGCCAGAACCCAGAGATTTGCAACGGCATCGACGATGACTGCGACGGCGTTGCTGATGAGGGCTGCCCGCAGGGCTAGGGATTCCTAAGGACCTAAGGTTCTTAAGGACTTAAGAGGCCCGCAGTTTGCGGGCCTTTTTTTGTGATTGGCTAGTGGAGTTTTTCGGTGGGGTCGGCGCCGGTTTCCATGTCTTCAACCATGGCCAAGACGCGTTGGTGTTTCTCGCAGCCCAGTACGTCGTGCCAGTCAGCCAGCCGCGTCCATGGGCGTTTCCAAGACCCCAGCATCTCTTGCTTGAGCTTAACCACTCGGTTGGCGGACTCAAAGACCCGAGCGCGGTCGAAATCGTTTTCGAGGGCGAGTTCCAGCAGGCGTGCGTGAGCGCGGCGCCATTTGTCTTCGGTGTGGCAGATCAGAAAGAGGTCGATACCTGCGCGCAGGCCAAGGTCGATCATCTCCTCGATCTGATAGTTCTCGGCGACCGCCTTCATCTCCAAATCATCCGTGACCACGACCCCATCGTAGCCCAACTCTTCGCGTAGAAGCCGTGTCATGATGGCATGGCTAAGCGTTGCGGGATGAACGGTATCAAGGCGCGGGACCATGATATGAGCAGTCATCAGCATCGGAATGTCCACGCCGATAAGCCGCTCAAACGGGACGAGCTCGACGCTCTCCAGCCGTTCCGGATCGTGGTCCAATACTGGCAGCGTAAGGTGGCTGTCGGTGTCGGTATCGCCGTGACCCGGAAAGTGTTTTCCGCAGGGGACGACGCCGCTTTCGATATGGCCGACCAAGAATGCGCCGCCCATACCCGACACAACCCCTGGGTCGCGTGAGAATGCACGGTCGCCAATCACCGGGTTGTCCGGATTGGTATCGACATCGATGACAGGAGCGAAGTTCACATTGAAACCCAATGCGCCAATTTCAGTGGCGATGACCTCGGAAACCTGTGCTGTCAGCTCGGGATTGTTCGCGTCACCCAGAGCTCGCATCGGAGGAATCTTGGTCAGCGGCTCCCGAACCCGCACAACTCTTCCACCTTCTTGGTCCACTGCGACAAACGGCGTCGCAACAGCGTCCTTTGCGGCTTCGTGAATTGCCTCGTTGAGTGTGGCGACCTGGTCAACCGACTCGACGTTGCGCCGAAAGAGAATCACGCCGCCAATATCTTCAGCGAGGGCTTCACGAATCGACTCGGGCGGAGCATCGGTTGCCCCCGGAAATCCGACCATCAAAAGCTGGCCCACGGCCTTGCGGATGTTCGCTTCGCTCTGATCGTAGGGATTAAAAAACGGCAGTTTCGGGTCGTTCATGTCTTTTGAATCGCGCGTGGGTCCAGCCAATCCCGGAGTCCGTCGCCCAAGAAGTTGATTCCCAAGACGGTAATCATGATGGCGACGCCCGGAAAAATGGCGAGGTGCGGGGTTAAGAGGAAGTAGCTTGCGCCCTGGTCAAGCAATGCGCCCCAACTGGGCGAGTCCTGAGGACCGAGACCAAGGAAACTAAGTGAGGCTTCGGCCAGAATTGCGCCCGCGACACCAAACGTCGCCTGCACAATCACGGGAGCCAGAATATTCGGAACGATTTCTCGGAAGATAATGCGTCCTTTGGGGAAACCCAGCGCACGGGCAGCTTCGACGTATTCGCGTTCACGCTCGACCAGGACCTGACCACGGACAAGTCGGGCATAGCCGCTCCATCCCGTGACACTCAACGCTCCGATGACCGCGAGTAGGCTTGGCTCTTGCGTTACGAAGATGATGAGGATTGCGAGTAGGATACCCGGAAACGCCATCAGAATTTCCGTGAGTCGCATGAGGGCTTCATCAACCCATCCGCCGAAGTACCCACTGATTGAGCCCAAAAAGATTCCCGTAAAGGCGCAAGCCACCACGGTGACGCTCCCGACAATCGCGGCAACGCGCGCCCCGTAGAGCAGCAGCGTCAGTACGTCAGCTCCGTTTTCGTCGGTTCCTAACCAGTGCGCGGCTGAAGGGCCTTCGAGCTGGCGAGTGATATCGATGTAGTCGACGGGGTAGGGCGCGATCCACGGCGCCAAGATAGCAGAGAGCATCATCAGTGCGACGATCGCAAATCCAAAGCCGGCCAGCCCCGTGCGTGCCCGTGCGGGCACTTTGAATGAGTCAAAAAAGCTCATCATTCGTACCTGATTCGGGGGTCAACGGCGCCGTAGAGCAGGTCCGTAATCAAATTTACAAGGACATACGTGAACGCGATGAATAGCACGCAGCCTTGGACGATCATGTAGTTTCGTCCTTCGATGCCGTCCAAAAGAAGCGTGCCGAGGCCAGGTCTGGCGAACACTTTTTCGACGATGATGGCACCGCTCAGAAGCGCGCCAAATTGAAGTCCAAGGACCGTTACGACGGGCACCATCGCGTTGCGGAATGCGTGTTTGATCACAACTCGTACGTTGGGCAAGCCCTTTGCTTTTGCCGTCCGGATGTAGTCCTGACCCAACACCTCCAACATGCTGGAGCGCGTCATCCGCATCAGTTTGCCGGACAGAGCGGTGCCGAGGGTTATCGCTGGCAGAATGAGCGCAGATAGCCCTGTTACGGCTGCGCCGGGATTTGGAAGGGCTTTGAGCGTCAGGCTGAACAGAATCAGCAGCATCGGTCCCAGCCAGAAATTGGGTATGGAAATTCCCAACAGCGCAACGAAGGCCGAGCCGTTGTCGACCCATGAATAGGGGCGCGTCGATGCGAGTATGCCAAGTGGAAGTGCCAGAAGCATCGCAACCAATAGGCTCGCCAACGCTAGCTCCATCGTGGGCGGAATCGCATCCACGAGCTTGTCCATCACTGTCGCACCGCGTTCGTCGCATAGCTCGCCGAACGTCCCGTCAACAACGTCTCCCCAGAACAGTGCATATTGCTTCGCCATAGGCTCATCGAGCCTGAGGCAGTCCCGCAGTGCCTGTTTGTCGATTTCAAGTGCTTGTTCGCCCAGGATACTGGCGACCGGATCACCAGGCGCAGCGCGCACGGCAAAGAACACCAGCGTCACCACGCCGAAGACGACGAAGAGTGAGGAAAATAGTCTGCGTAGGAGGAAGCGGCCCATCCTTGGTTGCCACCGGTCTAATCTAAGTCTAATACGACAGCTTCATGAATACGGCGGGATAGCCCCGCCGCGCAATGCCAAACGCCTGAATCCGGAAATTACATGCTCCTGGTCGTCGACGTCGGAAATACAAACACTGTGTTGGGTATCTATGATTCCGGCACGTTGCTGAGGCACTGGCGAATCCGAACGGAGCGCGCACGAACTGCCGATGAGCACGGTATTGTGATGGGAGATTTGTTCTCTTACGCGGGTTTGGACCGCAGCCAGATCACGGCGACTATCGTAAGTTCCGTTGTACCTCCGATGGAGCGCACGTGGACTGAAATGGCGAGCATCTATCTGGGGCATGAACCTCTGATCGTGGGCAAGAACGTGGATGCGCCGATGGAGGTGCTATACGACACACCAGCTGAGGTTGGCGCAGACCGGCTGGTCAACGCGATCGCGGCATGGGAGCGGCATAAGAAGCCGATAATCATCGTGGACTTCGGCACAGCGACGACATTCGACGCGATTTCTGCGAAAGGGGAGTATCTGGGCGGTGCGATTGCACCCGGGATTGTCATCGGAAGCGAGGCATTGTTCAGGGCTGCCTCAAAACTGCCGCGCGTCGAGATTGCCCGTCCCCCGAATGTCATTGGTGGTAACACACAGGACGCGCTTCAGAGCGGTCTGCTTTATGGATACGCGGGCGTGGTAAAAGAGATTGTCACACGCATGAAGGCGGAGCTTGGACCGGACACCGTCGTGGTCGCCACGGGCGGTTTGGCACGTTTCATCGCCGATGAAGCAGATGTCATCGACGAGATCGACGATATGTTGACCCTGGAAGGCCTACGTATCATCTACGAAGCTTCTATCGCTTAAGATTCTGAACCCAATCTTGCGGTGACCGTGCGCACAAAAAAGCCCCTGCTAAACAGCAGAGGCGTGTACTGCGTGGTTGACCGGAACTATTGAGCAGGAGCCGCGCCGTTAGTTGCTGCGGCATTGTTCGTGGTTGCCGGTGCGTTGTTGGTGCCTGCGTTGTTGGTCGCATCATTGGTTCCGTTGGTCGCACCGTTTGCGGCCGTGCCCGAGTTCGTTCCTGCAACCTGTTGGTTGGGGTCGACTTCGAGCTCAGGCACTGGCGGTGGCACATCACCTTCTGAGCCTTTTCCACCAAACTCGCTCTCGGCGGTCTCGGCGATGGAAGGCGCGTCAAGCTCAGCTGCGCGGCCTTGGAAGACCATCGAGATTGGTCCACTGAACGCGACCAGCATGAGAATGGTGACAACAATCCCCGTCATCCAAAGTGCGATAGCGGGTTCTTTACCCTCTTCCTCTAGTTCATAGAACGAGAAGTAAAAGGCATACGGAGGAAAGAGCGCCACAGCAGCGGCCTTTCCACCACTAATACGTGCTGCGAATTTGGCGATGCCAAGCGTGCCAATCACAAAGAGGATGACGGCGATGCCGAGCAGCAGGACTGAGAGGTATCCGATGTTCATGAAAGCTCCACAACAACTGCGATGCGCAGGTAGCACACCACATTGGGTTGCGTTCTTTACAAGACACTCCAGATTCCGTCAACGCTTCTCACAGTCGGTGATTGACAACTTGGCGCGGCGCTGGATACCTTTGGCCAGATCCAATTCTAGCCACGGACGGGCCGCGAGATGTCCAATACTGAACCGACGCGACGTACTTCAAACAAGCGTGGTGCGCGCAAAGGCTTGCGACGAAGCAAGACGATCGCTCTTAAGAAGCTCACTGATGACGAGCGGCGTTTAACAGAAGAGACGCTTGCGCAGATGGAACATCTGCGTCCGCGCAATCGTGATGATTGCCGCACTGCGGACCGACCATGTCCGTATGTTTCGTGCAAATACCATCTCTTTTTGGACGTAAACCCACATACTGGGTCGATTAAGCTCAATTTCCCCGATCTCGAAGTCTGGGAACTCAGCGAAACCTGTTCGCTGGATGTCGCCGATCGCGGCGGAATTACGCTCGAAGAAGTGGGTGAGCTACTCAACCTCACCCGCGAACGCATTAGGCAAGTCGAGGCCGCTGGACTCGAAAAGCTCCGTGTGGGATATGACGACGAGCCGAGCAGTTAAAAACTGCAGAACCGTCAACCACACACTCCAAAAACATCATGAATGCAGACATTTCGGGGCGATGGGCGCTAATCAGCGTTTCTGATAAGTCCGGCGTCGTTCCTTTCGCGAAATCACTCGTTGATGCGGGTTACCGTATTCTCTCGACCGGCGGTACCGCTCGTCACTTGATGGAAGCAGGCGTAGAGGTGACGAAGGTCGCTGACGTCACGGGTTTCCCTGAAATCATGAATGGGCGTGTGAAGACGTTGCATCCGCGGATCCATGGTGCGCTGCTAGGGCGGCGACCCGATCCCAGCCATGTGGACGCCATGAAGGCCCACGGCATTCCGGATATCCGCCTTGTCGCTGTGAATCTGTACCCGTTCCGGCAGACGATTGCTCGCGATGGGGTGACGCTTCCCGAGGCGATCGAACAGATTGATATCGGCGGTCCCACGATGGTTCGCGCAACGGCGAAGAACCACGAATCTGTCTCGATCGTTGTCGATCCGACGGACTACGACGAGATTGCTGCGACGCTTCCTGACGGACCGGACGAGCAACTGCGTCGCCGCCTTGCGTTGAAGGCGTTTCGCCATACCGCGGCCTACGATGCGGCAATCTGCGAGTACTTGGAGGGCCACGTCGACACCGCATCACACGGCGTTAACCTCGCCCTCGAAGCGACCGAGACCCTTCGCTACGGCGAGAATCCGCACCAGGAGGCATGGTTGCTCCACGGCAGTGGCGCAAGTCCATACGGTGGAATCGAGCAACTGCACGGCAAGGCGCTGTCGTACAATAATATTGTGGATCTAGACGCGGCGCTTGAGCTGGTTGCGGAGTTTGATCGCCCCGCGGTCGCGGTGATCAAACACACCAATCCTGCCGGCGTTGCAGAGGCAGACGATATCTCCACCGCATTTACCACCGCGCTCGCTGGCGACCCGATGAGCGCGTTCGGCGGAATCTTCGCATTTAACGGCGAAGTGCCAGCGGATGTGGCGGAAGTGATCAATGAAGGGTTCTACGAAATCGTCGCGGCCCCCGCGTTTTCTGCAGATGCGCTCGAGATTCTGAGCCAGAAGAAAAATATTCGATTGCTTCAAGTTCCAGATGGTCGATTCAAGCCGACGGAGTCCGTGCGTGCGACGTCATTGGGATACTTGGTGCAAACAGTTGATCCCCGGATTGAGCTCGACCTGTCGGATTGCGAGGTCCCAACTGAGCGCAAGCCATCCGACGACGAGTGGAACTCACTGAAGTTTGCGTGGCGCGTGTGCAAGCATGTTAAGTCCAATGCGATCGTTATCGCGGAAGGGACGCGCTCCCTCGGCGTGGGCGCCGGCCAGATGAGCCGAATCGATTCGGTAAAGATTGCCTCCGAAAAACGAAGGGAGAATCCAGACGGTCAAGTATTGGCCAGCGACGCGTTCTTCCCGTTCCGCGACGGGATTGATGCCGCAGCCGCGGCCGGCGTGAAGGCAATTATTCAACCCGGCGGCTCACGCCGTGATCAGGAAGTCATCGACGCGTGTAATGAACATGGGATATCGATGGTCTTTACAGGCAAGCGACACTTCCGACATTAGGAGTTCAGCATGGGACGACGATATCTAGTTGTTGGTGCCGGCGGACGTGAGCACGCGTTGGCGTGGAAACTCGCTCAGGGTGCTGATGTGGAGTCGGTTTGGGTTGCGCCTGGCAATGCAGGCATCGCGGCTGATCCAGACATTACGGGATGTCTCGACATCGCAGTCGGCGATTTTTCGGCGTTGGAGGCATTCGCAAAGGAAAACGACGTCACGCTGACCGTCGTTGGGCCAGAAGCACCGCTTGTAGACGGCATCGTTGACCACTTTCAATCCGCTGGATTGGCCATATTCGGGCCGAGTGCTGCCGCCGCACAATTGGAGGCGTCCAAGGCGTTTTCAAAAGAGGTCATGCGCAAGGCAGAGGTGCCGACCGCCAACTTCGCTGTCTTTGACGATGAGGCCGACGCGATCGCACATATCGAAATGGCTCGGCATCCCTTGGTCATTAAGGCCGATGGGCTCGCTGGCGGGAAGGGCGTTGTGATCTCGCAATCGGTCGATGAAAGCCGCGAGACACTGCAGAGCTTTATGGCCGGCGCGAAATTCGGTGAATCGTCAAAGACCGTATTGATCGAAGATTTTCTGGAGGGGCCTGAGCTGTCGTTCATCGTCGTCACCGACGGCGAGAATGTTGTTCCGCTCGCGACGAGCCGGGACCACAAGCGGGTCGGCGAAGGCGATACCGGCCCAAACACTGGGGGAATGGGGGCGATCACGCCATCACCCAATGATTCGCTCGACCTGCAGACGGAAATCGTGGAGATGGTCATTCGCCCTGTATTGCGGCAGATGAAACAACGCGGAGCCCCGTTCTCAGGTTTCTTGTATGCGGGTTTGATGCTGACGCAGGATGGGCCGTACGTCCTTGAGTTCAATGTTCGCATGGGCGATCCCGAAACACAGCCGTTGTTGTTTGCACTAAATGCAGACTTTGGCGCGCTCCTGGAGTCATGTGTTGCCGGAACGCTTAAGGATGGCCGCCTCAGCGAGTCGGACGCAGCGTGTGCGATCGTTTTGGCCTCGGCGGGTTACCCAGCGACACCGCAAAAAGGCTTTGTCATCGAGGGCTTGGACACCGATTTTGGGCCGCACACGAAGGTGTTTCATGCCGGGACCACACGGGATGATTCCGGGGCGTTTATCAACAACGGTGGCCGGGTCTTGGCCGTCACCGCGCGTGGTGCTTCGCCGGCTGACGCCCGCGAGCGCGCCTATGAGGCCGCGCAACACATCCATTGGGAAGGAATGCACTTCCGTCGAGACATTGGCGTCTAAGAACGCGCGAGGCAACGGCGGGATTGAAATCCGACTAATAAGGCGGTATTGATCCCGCACCTAATTCTGCAGTTATACGGAGTGCAAATGTCGACGCCACTTACCCAGCTTTCCGAAGATGAATTGATGTTCCAGCAGGCCATTCGTGACTGGGCCCAAAAGGAGATCAAACCGAAAGTCCATGACATGGACAAGAATTCGAAGCTCGACAAGGACATCATCAGTAAGGCGTTTGAGCTTGGATTGATGGGCATCGAGGTCCCTGCACAGTACGGTGGCTCGGAAGCCTCCTTTACAATGGCGATCCTCGCGATCGAGGAGATTGCGAAGGTCGATCCAGCGGTGTCCGTGTTCGTCGACGTTCAAAACACGCTCGTCTTGAACGCCATCACCAACTTCGCCAACGATGCGATGAAGGAGAAATACTATCCGAAGCTCGCTTCAGAGTGGGTTGGTAGCTACGCGTTGAGCGAGCCGGCAAGCGGTTCTGACGCATTCGCGCTTCAATGCAAAGCTGAAGACTGTGGTGACCACTGGAAGCTTAACGGCACCAAGCTCTGGATCACCAATGGAGACGAGGCGAACTTCTACATTGTGTTCGCCACGATAGATCCAGACGCTGGGTACAAGGGAATCACGGGTTTCCTGGTCGAACGCGAGTTCGAAGGTTTCACGGTCGGAAAGAAGGAAGACAAGCTTGGGATTCGGGCATCGTCGACCACCGAGCTCATTTTGGAAGATTGCATCGTTCCAAAAAAGAACGTGCTGGGCGAGGTCGGAAAGGGCTACAAAGTCGCGATTGAAACTTTGAATGAAGGTCGCATCGGCATTGGTGCTCAGATGATCGGCCTCGCGCAAGGCGCGTTCGACAACGCGATGGCGCACATGCTCGAGCGAAAGCAGTTCGGCAAGCGAATCGCCGACTTCCAGGGACTGCAGTTCCAATATGCCGAAGTCGCGACCCGAATCGAGGCAGCACGATTGATGGTCTACAACGCCGCGCGATTGAAGGACGCCGGCAAGCCATTCGTCAAAGAGGCTGCGATGGCAAAGTTGTACTCAAGCCAAGTTGCCGAGTACGCCGCGTCCAAATGCGTCGAGTTCCACGGCGGTGTTGGATTCACGACCGAGTTCCCAGCCGAGAAGTTCTACCGTGATGCCAAGATCGGTTCGATCTACGAAGGCACGACGAATATGCAGCTTCAAACGATCGCGAAACTCCTTGTCGCTGAGCGTTCATGAACTTTCCAGAGCGTGAAGATGCGGCCCGGGCGATGGTGGAAGCTGCTCGGGCCTTTTATCGTTTTGGGTGGTTGCTTGGGACTAGTGGGAACCTAAGTGTTCGCTTGGATCCAATGAGCTTTCTAATCACTGCGAGCGGCAAGGATAAGGGAGCGTTAGCCGAAGACGATTTCCTGGTCTGCGGACTCACGGGCCAACCGACCGAAAAGACGCCACACCGCCCCTCCGCCGAGACGTTGCTCCACACCGTCATCTATTCTGAGTTTGATGACGTTGGGGCGATCTACCATGTGCATGAGCCCTACGCCGCACTGTGCAGTGACCGGGATCAAGACCGGCAGCTGGGTTGCACACGATTCACCGGACTGGAGATGATCAAGGGGTTGGATATCTGGGAGGAAGACGCAGTCGTGGATGTGCCCATTGTCAAAAACCATGGTCATATCCCCGATTTGGCAGCCGCTGTGCGTGGTGCGATGAGTGCGGCCGTTCCGGCGGTGATGGTTCACAACCACGGCTACTACGCGTGGGGCCCCGACGCGTTCGCTGCGAAGCGACACATCGAGACGCTAGCCTATCTGTACATGAATAGTTGGAAGAGCGGCTGCGCGCAGCCGTAACCTAGAAGAGAGGGACGTCAGATTTCTTCTTCTCGTCTTTCTTCTTCGTTGGCTTGATATCTACCCAGCCCGTGTCTTTGGGTTTGTCTTTGGGCTTGGTGGTCTTCTTGGTGTCTTTCTTTTTGTCGTCGCGCTTCTTGTCGTCACGCTTCTTTTCGTCTTTCTTTTTGGTGTCTGCAGACGCGACCGCTTGGTCCTTCTTGCTAGACTTGCCTTCTTTCTTGAGCTCGACCTCAATCTTGTCTTCCGAATCGGTCGTCAGGGAGATTTCGGCCGGCTCATACCCATCAGCGCTCAACTGGTAGGTGATTGGCTTGCTGACTTCGAGGCGCATTGGCGTATTGCCAACGAAGACGCCGTTGTCGAACACTTTGGCTTGGGTGCCGGGCGTCGAGACACGAATCCATTTCCGGGTCAGAGCGACTTCCTCTTTGGGCGGCTCTTCTTTGACCTCAGGCTCAGGGTCGTTCTTTGGCTCTTCCTGTTTTGGTTCTTCGACGGTCGGGTCAACGGCCGCGACCGCGTCCTCAGTTTCGCCGCTGTCGTAAACGATAAATCCGACAAGACCGACCAAGATGAAAAGCGCCAACGCAATAGCGATGAGTGGCCCTTTTGAGGAACCCGCGCCAGGATCGAGGTCGTCCATGTGGATGGAGTCGGTGTTCCCGCTCGGAGCGACGAATTGCGCCGCCATTGGTGACACGTTTGGTCGCGGCGCGCTCTCGCTCGGAGGTGCCGTTGGCGCATCTCCGAATCCGCTTGGATCAGGCAGGATGCCTTCTGGCAGCTCCGCCATCATCGTGGCCTCATCGTCATCGTCGGCAGGAGGGCCCGCAACGACCGGAGTCGCCTGGGTATTCGCGAACGCTGCTTCGCTTGTGTCTGACGAGGAATTTGCGGCGGGAGCAGGGCGTCCGCCTGCCATCGCTGCGTCAAATGCCTCGAGCATCTCTTCGGCAAGGCTGTAGCGTTTTTCAGGGTCCTTCTCGAGAGCCTTTGCGAAAACCTGTCCAAGAGGCGTGGCCAGCACACCTTCTGGAATATCGACTGGGTCATCGGAGATCTGCTTGTGAAGCACATCCCATCGTCCCGATCCTTCGAAAACGCTCTGGCCCGCCAACATCTCGACGCCGATAAGTCCCAGCGCGTAGAGGTCGCTGTGCGGTCCGATTCCCTGGCCTGTAATCTGCTCGGGCGACATGTAGCGAAGCGTACCCACCAGCACACCTGCAGACGTCAGCGGTTCGCTCTCATCGTTTTCTTCACTGTTATCGACGATCTTCGCGATACCGAAGTCCACAACTTTGACGAAGTCTTTCTCGCCGTACAGGTCAGCGAGCATGATGTTCGCTGGCTTAAGGTCGCGGTGGACGATTCCATGATTATGGGCTTCTGCGAGGCTCTTTAGAACCTGCCGGATGATGTGAACGGTGCGCTTTTCGGGTACTGCGCCTTCGTCGATGATGTCCTTGAGCGTGCGCCCGCGGACGTATTCCATCGAGTAGTAGAGGATTCCATCCGAGTTGTTGTCACGGAAATCGTAGATACGAATCGTGTTAGGGTGCTCAAGATTACGCACGGCCATGACCTCACGCCGGAAGCGCTGAGTCATTTCGTCGACCTTCATGGCGTGAGCCACCAAGACCTTAATGGCGACCTGTCGGTCCATTGAGAGCTGTCGGGCGAGGTAAACCGCTCCGAAACCACCCTGGCCGAGTAGGGATTCAATTCTGTACGTGTCGTCTAGGACTTCGCCAATTTGCGGAAGGCCTTGCATTGCTGCCTCTGCCGTGTCAGTGTCCGCCGCCGATGCAAAAGATTTGCTCGATGACGTAGAGCCGGTACTAACTTGTCGTAGCCTACTGGCTCTTGTAGATTACGGACAATAGCTAAACTAGCCCAAAATGTTGTCTTTGGGCAATCCCTGAGCCTTTGGTGGCTTGTACTTAGTCGGGACCAAAATGAATACTCGCCTTCTGTGTATCACATTCGCTGCAACATTCTTCCTTTTTCTTGGCAATTTGAGCGCTCAAGAGAAGACGTTCGGTGAACTCGTTGGTGAAGCTAAAACTGCATACGATGGTGGAGAATATTCCAAAGCCGTCGATCTCTTGCTCGCAGCTAACCGACTCCAGCCAAACTCTCGACTGCTTCTGAACGTCGCACGTTCATACGATAAGGCAGGCGACTGCAAGAACTCCCTTGGTTACTACGGGGCGTTTCAACGATCCGATGCTGAGCAATCCTTGAAGGACACCGCGCAGGCAGAAGCCGACGCAATCCAGTGCGACACATTTGACGAGACCGCTTCAGGGCGAACACTCTTCAAATCGCAACCCAGCGGCGCAACGGTGACGATGGACGGCGAGACTCTCGGTGTCACACCGTTTGAAAAAGTGCAGATCCCAACCGGCATCCACACGTTTGTATTCTCGTTGGAAGGTAAAAAGGACGAGGAGAAGAAACTTCAGCTGACGGTCGGAAAGGACCTGACCATTGAGCAACGACTGGTTGACCAACAGGTCGCGACCACGACGGAGCCAGACGATAAGCAGGGTGATATCCAAGAGCAGGCACCACCCCCCGAAGAGAAGGACTACACGCAACATTATATCGCTGGCGGTGTCGCCGCGGCCGGTGTTGGTCTGTTGGTGATGGGTCTGGTGTTTGACTTGGCGATTATCCCTTCGACGGATGAAGATCGTGATGCCACGGTTCCTGGTTCACCAGAATATGATGAGCTGACGGACAAACGTTCGGGTCAGGCCACGGTCGCGATCATCGGCTATGTGTCTGGAAGTATTCTGGCCGTGGGTGGTGCAGCCTGGCTGACGTACCTCATCCTGACGGATTCTGGCGATGACGGCGAAGACCGCGACAAGGCGATTGAAGACCGAATCGGTATCGCACCGACCTTCGGGGAAGATTCCGCAGGCCTGACGGTGTTTGGAAGATTCTGATTCGCCTGCAATACTGAGTAGTAGATGAGCGACGGACAACCGCAAGTAGGGGACGTAATCTCAGAACGCTATCGATTGGTCGAAGAGATCGGTCGTGGCGGATTCGGTGTTGTCTACAAGGCGGTCCAGCTCGGAATGGAGCGGGACGTCGCCATCAAAATGCTCCACCCCGTTGGTGACGACGGAATGCGGGCGCAGATGCGAGAGCGCTTCAAGCGTGAAGCGATGATGGCTCGCAATCTCAACCATCCTCACACCATCCGACAGTACGATTTTGGCGAGACCGAAGCAGGTCTGATGTACCTGGTTTTGGAGTATCTCGACGGCCAGAACCTCGTCGAGATCATTCGAGAGCATGGCGCGCTTGGTGAAGACCGCGTGCGGCGCATGGCATCCGGAGCATTGAAAGCGCTGTCGGAAGCGCACGCTCAGGGCATTGTCCATCGCGACCTGAAGCCCGCAAACATCATGCTTTGCAACGTCTACGGCGAGTCGGACTACGTCAAGGTGTTGGACTTTGGGATCGCCAAAACGATGGTCGGCGACACTGACCTCACGGCAGCTGGTGTGGCTCTGGGTTCGCCTCGCTATATGGCTCCTGAACTTTTGAAGGGCGATAAGCCATCACCTGCAGCTGATGTCTATGCCATCGCCATCACCTTCGGCGAGGCGATCATCGGCAAGCCGATATTAGACGTCGAGAACAGCGTCGAAGCCGCGCAGGCCCAACTCAGTCCGGAACCGCTGAAGGTGCCGGGTGAGCTAGAGGTGAGCGCGATGTGGCCCTGGCTGAAAGTGGCCATGCAGAAAGAAATCGGCGACCGTTTCAAGGACGCTGAAGAGATGCTGCAATATCTCGATGCGTCGCCAGAAGAGCTCGCTGCGTTTTCCGCGAAGGGATCGACCGCGACAACCTCGCCACTAGAGCCAATCAGCGGCGTGGACGAGACCATGGAGTACGAGGGCGAAGACGATGATGTCGACGATGCCCCCACACAAATGGTGGGCGGCGATTCTCTGGCATTCTTGGACGAGGAACCGCAAGAAGTACCAAGCCCTTCACTTCCCAAGCCGTCACTGCCCAAGCCCGAAGTTCCAAGCCTCAGTCCGCCGAAAATCGATCTGGGTGCGATGGAAGACGAACACACGGCTCCTGTGGACACGCAGGAAGCGAACGTTGTCGCAGTCGCGGAAGACGACGAGTATGACGACGATGCACCTACTCAAATGGTTGGGGCCGAAGCGCTCGCATTCCTCGATGACCCGCAAACGCCACAGCCCGCCGTTCAGCACACGCCCGCACCAGGAGTGAATGCTCCGGTGAGCCAACCTGTGCAGGTTCCCGCGTTCGGCGGACAGCCCGGAGTCATACAAGGAAACGTGCCAACGTTGACGGAGTCGCCAGCGATTGCTGGCCCCGGTGCAGATCATGGGATTGGCATTGGCCAACCCGATGAAGGCGCAACCGAGATGGTCGACATTTCGGGCGGTATTCCTCCAGCGACCGACGCACCAAGGCCGGTCATGAACACACCGGCACAGCCAGCGGCGTCGGTGCAGCCAGCGTCGTCGGTGGGGTCACTGCCCACGCCGAATGCGCCCATTGGTACTGCAACGTCCAATCGTCCGGTGATGAACACGCCGATGGGGCTGCAGAACCAGATGCCAGTTCAGCCATTCCAAGGCTCGACGGATGGAAAGACTGACTATATCGAGTTTGATATCAACCAGATGGCTCCTGAGCAGAAGAAGGCTCGTAACAAATGGGCAGTCATCTTGGTTGTGATGCTCTTCTTCGGTTTGGGTGGCATGGCTGCTGTCGGTGGAACGCTCTACTACCTCAGCAACAAACAAAAAGAAGCTGAGCCCGTCGCCATCCCAACGATTGAGGAACCGAAAGAGAAAGCAGAAGTTGCTGCGTCTCGTACGTTCCGCATCTATAGCGTCCCCGAGGGCGCCGCGATCATGATCGAGGGCAAGGAGAAGGGCAAAACTCCGGCGCGGTTTAAGGCCGATTCAGCCGATTTGCCGAAGTCTGGCACGTTGAAGCTTGCTGGTTTCAAACCCTATGAATTCAAGCTCACCGCGGACGGTGAAGATTTCTTCGATGTCGAACTGACGCCTGACCCTACGGCCGCAAAGGTTGAGGAGAAGCCAAAGACGACAAAACGTGAGGACCCGAAACCAAAGTCGGACGATCCTCCGAAGAAGAAAAAGAAGAAGAAAAAGAAGAAAGAGGAGAAACCCTCGGACGACTTGATCCCTCTCTTCGATTAATTGGCGCGCCAGCCGCACGCGGTTGCAATACCCCACAACCAGCATTACCCTCGCGCCGCTCCAATCGAGCGGTTGATTTGTTTTAGGTAGTTGTCATGTCTGAAGAACTTCACGCTTGGCCATATGGCGAAGCTCAAAGTGTCATTGAAAAGTTAGAGCGACAGTCCGAGCGCAAGCATGATTATGTCCTGTTCGAAACAGGCTATGGTCCAAGTGGATTGCCACATATCGGGACGTTCGCTGAGGTCGCACGAACGACTTGGGTACGTCACGCGTTCCACCAGATGTCTGATGTACCGACCAAACTCTTCGCGTTCTCAGATGACATGGACGGTCTGCGCGCGGTTCCAACCAATCTACCGAATAAGAAGATGCTCTTGGAGCACCTCGGCAAGCCCCTCTGCGATATTCCGGACCCATTTGAGGAAGAGGAGAGCTTTTCGGGTTACATGAACGCAAAGCTGCGCAGCTTCCTGGACCGATTCGCGTTCGACTACGACTTCAAGTCGTCCAAGGACCAATACCGAAACGGCGTGTTCAACGATGGATTGTTGCGCATCCTAGAGCACTACGATGACGTGAAGGGAATCATCATT
This sequence comes from bacterium, assembly GCA_030427705.1. Classification (GTDB taxonomy): domain Bacteria; phylum Myxococcota_A; class Bradymonadia; order Bradymonadales; family Bradymonadaceae; genus JAUIBR01. The sequence continues at coordinate 19,395 of JAUIBR010000044.1, forward strand.
CCGACGTTGGGCCAGAAGAAGGGTTCAAACGTGGACCGCTCATCGTGGTCGCCATTCATGCCCGTCTGCACCAACTGCGGCAAGGTCTACACAACATCGGTCAGTGATGTTCATCCCGAAACTGGCGAAATCACATTCGTGTGCGACCAGGAAATGGCCGACAAGAACGGAAATCGTATCATCTCGTGTGGGCACTCGGAGCGCATTCCGGTGACCGACGGCAATGTAAAGGTTGGCTGGAAGGTCGACTGGGCGCTGCGCTGGTATGTGTTTGGTGTCGATTACGAGATGTACGGCAAAGACCTCATTGAGTCCGCCGATTTGTCAGCCAAGATTGTCCGTGCGTTGGGAGGCGAGCCGCCTGTTGGATTCTTCTACGAGATGTATCTGGACGAACAAGGCCAGAAGATCTCGAAGACCAAGGGTAACGGCCTTGAGATCGACGAGTGGCTTAAGTATGGACCGCTCGAAAGCTTGGGTTGGTTCATCTTCCAGAACCCGAAGAAGGCACGGAAGATGTTCTTTGGCGTGATTCCGAAGAGCGTGGACGAGTACCTGCAGGATCGCGAGAAGTTCGCGGACCAGGAGTCTGCCGAAAAAGGCAACAACCCCGTCAATTTCGTTGAGTATCAGCGCGTGGATGCTGGGCAGGAGATCAGCTACAGCAGCGGTGTCTCTTACTCGATGATCCTGAATCTGGTGAGCGTTTTGAACACCGAGGATAAGGGCATTGTTTGGGAGTATCTCAACCGATACTCCGAAGACGCAGCTGCCGACGAAGCGATCATCAATCGAATGATCGACCGTGCACTTGAGTACTACCGGGACTTCATTGTTCCGACCAAGGAGTACAAGACTCCGGACGAAGAGATGATGCCGGCGTTGCGCCAGCTCGTGTCGTTTCTGGAGTCGTACGAAGGAAACTCGGCCGAAGAGCTGCAGAGTGCGACGTACGCGGCTGGAAAAGAGAACGGGCTGAAGTTGGGCAAGTGGTTCGCCGCGATGTACCGACTTTTGCTTGGACAAGAGCGTGGTCCGCGGTTGGGTACGTTCATGCAGCTTTACGGCGTCGAAAACACGCTTAATTTGATTCGCGAAAAGATGGGAGACCGTCTCTAGTCTGGAGTTGGTGTGACCAAGTCTAAGCTTCAAGCACTCATAGAAAGCCGCAATCAGAGCGACTTGCCCGAAGGGCGACCGAACGACCAGGTCCGCGATATTTTGGATCGTCCGGATGCGGAAGGGTACGTGCAGTCTGTCGATCCGCAGCTTCTCTTCCGCCTGATTCGTCAGGCGGATTGGGATGAAGCGCGCGAATTGGTTCCGCTCGCAAGCCCCTGGCAAGTGCAGGTTTTCAGCGACCTCGATGCGTGGAAGAAGGACCGCTTCAACCCATCCAAGCTCGTGCCATGGATGCAGGCGTTGGTTGACCTCGCGCCTGACCAGAAGCTGCGCACGGTCGTCCGTGACTTGGACCCAGAGATCCCCGCGATGCTGTTCAAGGACGGCTTGCTCGTTGGCGTTCCGGATGAGGACGGAGACCCGCCAGTCGAGTTCATGAACCTGAATTATGAACGAAGCCTCGATGGTCAGTACTTTTTGGTTTTTCCTGAAGACGAAGAGAAAGCGGCGTTGTTGCGCTCGCTGCTTGACCGCCTGTTCGACGTAGACCGAGTGATGGCATGGACGCTCCTTGAGGCCGCCCGATGGGAGTTGATGAGCCAGATGGAAGAGGAAGCGCTGCGTTGGCGAAGCTCGCGTCTGGAAGAGTTTGGATTCGTCAGCCGTGACGAAGCGCTCGAAGTCTACGCATATCTGGACCCTGTCGAGCTGCGCGAGCGCATCGATAGCTCCGACTTCGACGAGAAACTGCTCAACCGCGTAAAGCGCACGAATCTTCCCGTCCTGGCGAGCGGTCCGACTTCTGGCTTCTTCCTGTATGAGGCGATGGAGTCAATCGCCGAGCCCGAAACCGCTGAACGTGTCTTGTCCGAGTTTGTCTCAGTACAAAACCGAGCCTTGCTCGCCGACGGCATCGAACCAGGGCAGTTGGAAGAGGCCCGCGAGGTCGCTCGGCGGACACTGGGCTATGCAAGTTTGGGTTTGGATTTCCTTTCGCGTAGCGACCTCAAAGCCGCTGCTGAGTTGCTTGAGCGAGTCCCGCTTCGGCAGGTGTTTCGCGCGGGATTCTCGTTGGCTTGGAAACTGCGCAAGACCTCATTGGAACTTGCGAAGCGACCCACACTTAGCCTGGTTGAAGGCGAGCGTTACAGCCTTGCAAACCCAAAGAATGCCGCGATGTTGAGTGGGCTGTCCCGCATGCGTCCTATGTACTACTCGGGCCCTGGGGAAATGGACGTGTTCCAATCGCAGTCTCAGGTCGATGAGGTGGCTACGCGCTTGGCTTTCCTCGCCTTCAAGCAGGTTTGGCTCCACGGCATCATCGGCGTCAACCCGACGGAGCTGGCCCAGCTCGCCTATTCCGACGAACTGTTGAACGAGCCGCCGGAAGTTACCTACGACACGATTTTCGCAACGTACGTCGCGCACACGCTCATTGGCGAGCCGCCGGCGATTGCGCCTTTGAAACAAGACCAGGTTTCGAAGCTCCCAGGAATCCTCCGTGGCAAACCGTGGAAGGACGACCCCATCGGTTTCTTTGAGGATCAGATTGGCCCGGTGCTGGAATCGGTCCCCGGCGCGTCTGCGCGATTCGCAACGCGTTGGATTGAGCTATCCGTCAATCGCTTATCCGATGAGCTGGATCGTGTGATGGACAACCCGCCCGTTGGAATGCTCACTGCGTTTCTGCTTGTCACGGAAGGCTAAGCGTCACGGATTGTGGCGTTTCCAGTCGCGTTCGTAATATCGCAAAAGAATGGGTTCGATGAGCCGGTTTGGCTTCACATCGAGCTCAGCGATGTCTGGCGGGAAGTTGCGGGCAGACGCAAACACGCTTTCATTGAAGTATTTGAGTGGCACTTCAAACTTGGCTTTCGACCAGTCGATATCGCGATTCTTGCTCGCCAAATTGAATCCCCAATCGCTGAACGCAGGAATCCACGTATGGTAAGGCAGAACACGGCTTTCGCACGATTTCACTTCATCCGTGCAGAAGCTCTCCTCGACCGTTCGGTGGATGCTCCAAAATGCACGTGGTGAGTGATACGACGAGGAGCTCTGCGTGACCATCAGCCCACCGTCATTCAAGCGGCTTCGGACGATGCGGTAGAACTCACGGCTGTATAGTTTGGCCAGACTTTCGTTGTTGGGGTCGGGGAGGTCGATGATGAGAACGTCGAAGCGTTTGTCGGGGTTGTCGATGAGGTACTGCATCGCGTCTGCGTTAACGACCTTGAGTTTGTCGTTTTCAAACGCCCCTTCGTTGAGCCGCTTTAGCGCGGGGTGAGCCCGCGAAATCTCAGTCATACGTGGGTCTAGGTCGACCATCGTAATCGTTTCGACGGTTGGAAACTTGATGATCTGTTTTACCGCCAGCCCGTCACCACCACCCAAAATTCCTATAGACTTTGGCGCACCGTGAATCGACATCGCGGGGACGACCAATGCCTCGTGGTAGCGGTACTCATCCCGGCTTGAGAACTGGATGTTACCGTTGATGTACAACCGGTAGTCATCCATCCAATTCGTCATGGTCAGGCTCTGATATTGAGTCTGTTCTTTGAATACTACGGGGTCCACGAAGAGCTTCTTGTCCAAGAATCGCTCGTACGCGCCGGCCGAGAAGAACAGGCCAATCAGGACGGCTGCGACCCCAAGGGCAGCAACCAGGAGCAGCTTGAATCGCTTGATTTCATTTCGGAACACGAGGATTCCGCAGACCGCTACCGCGATGTTCACGAGCCCGATGACTGCAGCGCTGTTAAGGATCCCGAGCGCGGGCAGAAGCAGGATGGGGAAGGAAACAGATCCGAAGAGGGCGCCGATATAGTCCCAGCTCAGGACGTTGGCGATGGCATCGCGCAGCTGCGAGTACTGCCGGACATACCGAGTTAACAGCGGAATCTCCAACCCGACTAATGTACCGATTGCAATCGTGATGCCCCAGATTGCCTGCTGGAAATAGGGTGAGAACGCGAACACTCCAAAAAGCAGCGCGGCACAGGTTCCGCCAAGAAGCCCAATTCCAATCTCGACCCAGAAGAACTTCTCCAATAGCTCATCTTCGAAGAACTTGGAGATATAGCTGCCAAGCCCCATCGCGCTCATGTAGATGCCGATGACGAGGCTGAATTGGTAAACGCTGTTTCCGAGCAGATAGCTGGAGAGCGTCCCGATGATTAGTTCGTAGATGATCGAGCAGAGCGCGACCAGCAAGATGGAGCCAAGCAGAATACCTAGCTTCCATCGCAGCGCGTCCCCCATCGGTTGGACGTCGTTGTCCGAGTCTTCGCTCATGCGGGACTACTTTCCGAAGCCAAAACCTCCGCCGGAACGGCGTTTGGTGCCCGACGAGCCCGACCGGAAGCTTCGGCTGCTTCGGCTGCTGCTAGACCGTAGGCGAGAGTGGTAGCCGCTCTTAACGTAGTTCGCGCTCGCTGGCGCGCGGTAGTAGCGGCCGCCGTAGTAGGTGCGTTGTCGCCCGATCATGTAACCCATCAATCCGTAGGTGAACAAACCGGGGCTGCGGTGGCGGTAGTAGCGATTGTCGCGATCTTTGGCGACGAGCTGCTCGTTCTCTTTGTCCGCGTCGATGACGAAGACTTGAGTGTCGGTCTGTTGGTAGCCGACCTGACCGTTGTCGTCCTTGTATCCGACGACACTGCCGGCGTCGTTCATCTTCACGCTCACACGGTCTTTCCCGACGTAGACTGGTGGCCGATTCACGACCTCTTCAAAGCCTGCGATGTCTTCTTTGCCGGTCTTTGCGTAGGTTTCGTAGGCCTTTGTCAGCTCCTCAAGATTCACCTCAGAACCCGCGGCATAGACATCATTCGTATTGGTGGCAGCTGGGATGAACGTACAGCACGCGACAACGCTGATAAGCATGAGCGTGCCGACAAAGATACCCAACCACATTGAACTCTTTTTCATTCTCTGGTCTCCACAGATTCGTGAGCGTTTTTCGTTCTACGCGTACCGGTCTAGATTTGCAAATCGATCGCGACCATTGACGGGACTGATCCGCTGAATGAAATTGGGGCCGAACTGGACGAAGGCAAGGGATGGCTAAGACAGATCTAGAACGGCGTCGCGAAATCCAGCGGCACACGCTCGTGGGGCTTGAGGAGGATCTGGACGATCTTCGCGATGAGCTCGCCGAAGCGATGGTTGATTACGAGTCGCGACTTCAGGATGCCTCAACCACGTTGCCGGACTGGTTGGCGTTGGACAGCGCTCAGATCCGAAAGCAGTTTCAATTCGAGGATGATGTCCTCGGTAAAGGGCGATTGGGACCCAGGGCTGTTGCCCTTGGTGCGGCGCGGGTTGAAGCGTTTATCCACGAGTGGGTCGGGTTTGAGGGTGAGCTCGCCGACGTTGATTTCGAGGAAGACGCCTCGGAGTTCGAGAACGCCTGCGAGGGTGTTCGCGAGGTCCTTTCACGTTTGGAGGATCTCAGTCGCGAGTTGGCCTTGGACGCCGATTCGACGTTTGGGCAATGGCTTGATGACATCATCACCGAACTTGAGGACAAGCGGGAGCGGGACGAAGCTGCACTTCGCGAACTCGTAGGATCCGGCGATGTGGAACGCGGGAACCAAGCGCGCGAGGAAATTGCAGAACTCTTCGAGGACCAGCGCCGACAAGCCGCTGAAATCAAGAAGGCTTGGGAGGGCATTGAGTCGCTTGTGTTTGAAGGTGTGGAGTTCACTGTTCGCGGCATTGGCGAAATGGGAGAGCTGCTGGACCGCGCGATGGAGGGCCTCTCTGGCGCACACGAATCGCTCGAACCCGAGATCGATGAGATTCCCGACACCGTCGTCCAGATCGATGACATTCCTGACACGTCCGTCGATATGGAAGACGACGATGACGCAGATCCACCTGGAATCAAGGTCGACGGCGAGCGTCATACCGAGAAGCTAGACATTCCATCCGAGACTTCTCAGTTTTTGCGAAAGCCGAAACGAAACAAGGCTCAGGACGAGAATGTCCACGAGGTCGAGACGGTTGAACTTGAACGTGATCCTGAGCCCTCCGAACCCGAACCCGAGCCCGACGCTTCCGAGCCATCTGAGGATTCGGATGTGCAGGCGGATTCCGAACCTGAGCTCGACGAACATTCGGAGCCAGAAGATGACTCGTCTGAGCCGGAGGACGAAGAAGAATCGGATGCCGAGGAAGTGTCGGATGTAGAAGATGAGGCACTTGACGAGGAATCGGAACCCTCGGAACCAGAATCCATCGACCAGGATTCCACGCCCGAAGCTGACGAGTCCGGGGAACTCGAGGAAGAGTCTGATGGCGAAGATGGCTACGTCGGGTCAGCCCATCGAATCGTCTCGGATTGGTTGCCCATCTCAGGCATGGAGAAGCTAGTTGTGTTGGGTTGGCCGGCCGCGGTCTTGGTCGCGGTGACCCCTTTAGCGATCATCCGATTGGCGGGGTCCACAAATGTGATCGATCCGTTTGCAGCCGTGCCATGGTTCTTTCCATGGGGCTATGTCGTCTGCATCGGATGGATGTTTATCGGGATGGTGTTTCGGCATTGGCGGCCTGTCTTTGATGGCATGAGTATGCAACTTGTGCGCTGGTCTGAGCATCGAGAAGAGGCGGAGATTAAGGTGACTGATGAAGCCGTCCGAGTGGATGGTGTCCGCTGGAACTGGGGAAGCATCACGAGCGACCAAAGTCGTTGGGAATCGCGTCCCGACGGAACATTCGGTTGGCTAGTCACGTTGAATCCGAAGGGAGCAGCACCCGTTACGCTTGTGGCTCCGGAGCGAAACTTCACGCTCTGGGATCAAAGTGAAATGTCGATAGAATCAGTGCCGGACGACGTGTGGCAGGTCACGCCCGTTGTGCTTCAGAAGATCAGGGATCGAATTTGAAACATCCAATCGCCTTTTTGTTAGCCGCCGCAGTCTTTCTGGCGCCGCTGGCTCTCAACGCCGACTACAAATACTCGGGTTGGGAGAACGGACCTTGGGAGCTGCATGACATGCAGTATGGCATCAAGGTCTACATTAACGAGAAGGCACCCGCGGACGTCGCGGCGTTTCGTGCCGATGCGGTCATTGACCTTCCTGCGGACAAGATCTTCCCGATATTGATCGACCACGAGCGTGCTCGGAAGAACCCGGTCATGGATGCCTACAAGGTGTTAAAGACCGAGAACGGCCGAACGTTGATCTATCAACGGGTGAAGGACTCGATCGTGAATCCTCGCGACTACATCTTGTGGACGCGTTCGTTCAAACCGGAAAAGCCGAACACCGGCAGATACGGATTCGTCTGGGAGTCAGCGAAAAAGGGCGAAGGCCCCGCGCCAAAAGACGAGTACGTGCGGGTCACCAACGTCAAAGGCTCCTTTATTCTGACTCCAATTGACGGTGGCAAGCGTACGAGAGTTTCGTATCGGTCTCTCTTCGACCCCGGCGCGTTTGCGCCCACGATGCTGGTCAATAGTGCGCTCTCGGATGCCACGGTCGATTTCGTTGAACGGCTCCGCAAGGATGCCGAGCGCCTGAAATGAACCCAGACGACATTCAAAACTACGCGCCGACCGACTTCGAAGTTGTCTCGGTCTCGGACCACACGATGCTCGCTTCGGCAGGGGACCATCCCATCGCAATGGGCGAATGCGCCTTGATTGGCGGTGAGTTAGCGCGGGTCGTTGGCTTGGCGGGTGCCCGGCGAGTTGAGGTTCAGACGCTTTCTGGCAGGACGTTTGAAGCTGGGACCTCCGTCTCGTTTTCTGGTGATTTGGTGAGCCTTCCCGTGCCTACCAAGGGCGTTCATCGCCTGGAAGACATGGCGTTCGGAGGTGACGTTCCGTTCGCTCCAAGAACTCCAAATTTTGCGGAGATCGACGGCAGTCGAGCACCGATTGGCACGAAGTGGGAACTCTTGGATGCAGTAGCGCCGTTGGTGAGCGGCGCGGCGAATCTTATCATTGACCAGACGGGCGGAGCTGCGTCCAAAGCGTTGGTTGCTGCAATCGAGGCTGAAGTATCTATCGGCGTGAATACCGAGACGACGGGAGATATTCGAGTCGTCGGAGGTGATCACTTCCAACGCATCATGGCTCACCGTGTTGGTGCAGCGTGGGCCTCGCACTTGCGCGACGAAGGACGGAAGGTCTTGTTCCTGTCCAATTTCCCTCGTCAGCAAGCAGACCCGATGGCCTCGGGCGTGGCTGTAGGGCAGGTGACGACGTTGTTGGGTTCATCTTTGGTGTCCACCAGGGAAGGGAGCATCACGAGCGTGATGGCGCTTTCCATCGACCCGAACGAACCGGTCGCCGAGATCGTTGAGACGTTGCCCCTTGGAGACTTCGACGCCAAGCTCTTCGTCAACGCCGACGGGACGGTAGATTTGCTGAAATCTACGAGCAGCGCGAACATCGATTCGGCGGCTCAGGCCGAACGCCAACGTGTATTGAGCACACTCAGTCAGGCGGTCTCCCTGAGGGAGAAAACAGCCATCTTTGGTGACCACGATCTGACCGATTCAGAACGCGAAGTTCTGGATGAAGCGAACCAACTTAGCGTCCAGCTCATCTGACGTTCGCTCCTATCGTTCTTGACCTGCCCGACGAGGCGCACTAATCAAGTCGACGAGCTTAGAGTTCACAGAAATTTAAGTGTGAAGAGCATGCCTGAAAATCAGACGGTAAGTGAAGAGAAGCCGGCCTCGTCCGGGAGCAATGGCGCAGCGCCATCGCTTCACGGCGCGACCGCCGCTAAAGCCCGAAAGGACCTCGGCGATGAAAAGATCATCGCGATGTATCGACAGATGCTGCTGCTGCGTCGCTTCGAAGAGGTCGCTGGTCGCCAGTACCAAATGGGCAAAATCAAAGGATTCTGCCACCTGTACATCGGCCAAGAGCCCGTTGCGGTCGGCTCGATGTCTGGGCTGGAAGAAAAGGACTACGTGGTCGCAGCCTATCGCGAACACGGTCAAGCGATCGCCAAAGGCTTGGACCCGAATGCGGTCATGGCGGAGTTGTTCGCGAAGTCCACGGGCTGCAGCAAAGGCAAGGGCGGCTCGATGCACTTGTTCGATGTTGAGAAGCGCTTTTACGGCGGATGGGGCATCGTTGGCGGTCAGATTCCGACGGCTGCAGGCGTCGCGTTTGCGTCTAAGTATCGCGACGAAGGCGCTGTGGTGCTTTGTTACTTCGGCGACGGTTCAATCCATCAAGGTGCCTTCCACGAAGCTTTAAACATGGCTGCTAAGTGGGACCTGCCTTGTGTGTTCATTACCGAGAACAATAAATACGCCATGGGCACGGATATCGAGCGAATCAGCGCGATTCTGGATATCCAACAGAAGGCGGTTTCATACGGAATGGACCACGCCCAGATCGACGGCAAGGACATCTTCAAAGCTTACTACGGCTTCAAAGAAGCGATCGACCGTGCTCGGAACGAGTCTCGGCCGACGTTCCTAGACGTCATCACGTACCGATTCCGCGGTCACTCGATGAGCGACCCTGCGAAATACCGTACGAAGGAAGAGCTTCAGGACGAGATGGACCACGACCCAATCAAACGAATGGAGACGTGGATGCTCGCCGAAGGCGTCATCGATGAAGACGCACTGAAGTCCATGGATAAAGAAATTAAAGACGAGGTGAAAGCGGCCGTGAAGTTTGCGGAAGATTCACCATTCCCCGATCCAAGCGAGCTCACCACCGATGTTTATGTCGAGTGGAACTGGGACATCGAATAGGAGTTGAGTCATGAGAAAGATTCTTTTTCGAGATGCCCTAAATGAGGCAATGAGCGAGGAGATGGAGCGCGATCCAGACGTGTTCCTGATGGGCGAAGAAGTCGCTGAATACAACGGCGCCTACAAGTGCAGCGTTGGCATGCTTGACCGCTTCGGACCGAAGCGCGTTATCGATACGCCGATCGCTGAGCTGGGATTTGCGGGCATCGGTATTGGCGCTGCGATGGTTGGCATGAAGCCAATTGTCGAGATGATGACGTTCAACTTCGCCATTTTGGCGTTGGACCAGGTCATGAACACCGCAGCAAAGATGCGCTACATGAGTGGTGGCCAGCTGTCTTGCCCTGTGGTTATCCGCGGTGCGGGTGGCGCAGGTGGACACTTGGGCGCGCAGCACTCGCAGTCGCTCGAGGCACAGTACGTCCACTGTCCGGGCCTGAAAGTCATGATGCCGGCCACGCCATATGATGCGAAGGGCATGCTCAAGACGGCCATTCGCGACCCTGACCCGGTTATCTTTATCGAATCGGAAATCCTGTACGGCTCCGAGGGTGAAGTCCCGGAAGAGGAATACACCATTCCGATGGGTGTGGCGGACGTGAAGCGCGAAGGCGCAGACTGCACGATCATCACGTGGAGCCGGATGGTTCACTTCTCGTTGGATGCAGCGGCCGAGCTGGCTGAGCAAGGCATCGACGTCGAGGTTGTTGACCTGCGTACGCTCCGTCCTTTGGACAAGGAAGCAATTCGCAAGTCGGTCAAGAAGACCAACCGCGTCGTTGTCGTCGAGGAAGGTTGGTACTGGGCATCTGTGGGTTCGACTGTCGCTGATTTCATTTCGCGCGACCTGTTCGACCACCTCGATGCGCCGGTCGGACGCGTGCACCAACGCGACATTCCGATGCCATACGCATACAATCTTGAGCCTTTGAGCTTGCCGAATAAGGACAACATCGTGGAAGCCGTTAAACGTGCTTGCTACGTGGACTAGGAGAGACCAATGGCAGAATTGATTACCATGCTCGCCCTTAGTCCCACCATGGACGAAGGCACGCTCGTTGAGTGGCTGAAGAATGAAGGCGACTCGGTCGAAGAGGGCGAGATTATCGCTGAGATCGAGACCGACAAGGCAACGATGGAAATGGAATCGTTCCATGAAGGGACGGTCCTGAAGCTGCTCGCCCAAAAAGGCGATGCGATTCCTGTCGGCGCGCCATTAGCAATTATTGGTGAAGCCGGTGAGGACATCTCAGATGTCATGGCTGAGGTCGAAAACGGTGGTGGCTCGTCTGCCCCCGCCCCGACGAACGGCGCGTCCGAGCCTGCAACCCCCGCACCTGTCCAAGCTGCTCCGGCCCCAACGCCAGAGGCCGCGGCACCTTCGAAGCCGAAGCGTGCAGATGGTCGTGTGGTGGCGAGTCCTGTGGCTAAGCGAATCGCTTCTGACAACGGTCTGGACATTGCCCAAATCGACGGCAGTGGGCCTGGCGGTCGCATCATCAAACGCGATGTTGAAGAGGCGCTGAAGTCGGGTGGAGCTGTTGCTCGACCCGCATTCACGCAGTCGTTCGAGTCAGTTGCAGACCAAGAGATTCCGCTTAGCCAGATGCGAAAGACCATCGCGAAGCGGCTCACCCAGGTCTGGAATTCAACACCGCACTTCTACCTGACCGCCAACTTCGACATGGGCAAAGCGATGTCGTTCCGCAAGCAGCTCAATGAGCAGCTCGCGGAGGCAGAGGCAGGCGTGAAAGTGTCGGTTAACGACATGATCGTGAAGGCTTCGGCGATGGCGATGACGCGTTATCCAAAGATCAACGTGTCGTTCCAAGGCGACCACTTGCTTCAACATGGTGAGTCGCACGTCGGTGTTGCTGTTGCTATCGATGGTGGTTTGATTACGCCGATTGTACGCAATGCGGACCGCAAGACCCTGTCGCAAATCTCAACCGAGATTCGCGAGTTGGCAGGACGCGCACGCGACAAAAAGCTCAAGCCCGAAGAATATACTGGTGGCGGTTTCTCGATCAGTAACCTGGGTATGTTCGGCATCGACCACTTCTCGGCGATTATCAATCCACCGGAAGCCGCCATCTTGGCTTGTGGTGCGGTTCAAAAGGAACCTGTTGTCGACGAGAACGGCGAGTTGGCTGTCGGAACACGCATGAAAGTCACGCTCTCGTGTGACCACCGTGCCGTCGACGGAGCGGTTGGCGCTGAGTTCCTCATCGAACTTCGTCGATTGCTCGAAAATCCTTTCCTTCTGGTCGTCTGAGGCCGTTGAAGTTTTGCCCAAAATGCGCAAGCGCGCTCGAAGTTCGAAAGACCGACGATCGCGAGCGTCTGGCCTGTCCAGACGCTGAATGCGGGTACATTTATTACGACAATCCGACCCCTGTGGTTGCCGCCATCGTTCAACACGGTGACGACGTCATATTGGTGCGCAATCACGGTTGGCCCGAGACGTGGTATGGCCTCGTCACGGGCTTTCTAGAACGCGACGAGACGCCCGAGGAGGGCGTCCTGCGCGAGGTTAAGGAAGAGTTGGATTTGGACGCCAGCGTGGAGTCCTTCGTGGGTGTCTACACGTTTGCGATGCGCAATGAGCTAATCGTGGCCTACCACGTCGCCGCAGAAGGTGAGATTACCCTTGGTGACGAGCTGGCCGACTTCAAACGCGTGCCCGTCGATAAGCTGAAGCCTTGGGGCTTTGGGACGGGCGAAGCCGTGCGGGACTGGTTAGCGAATCGCTAGTGAGACTCAACCGCGTCGCGGATTTCGTCTTCCCATGAGTACTGCTCGGGCTCGTTCTCGACGAGGTCGCCGAAGTAGGAAACGAACTCTTCAACCGTGCAGTTTGCACCCTTCGAAAGCCGTTCCAGATCAACACGATCGTCAAAGTCCTTGGCGGTCAATCGGCTCATATAGCGTCGCGCAACCAGGTACTGCTCAGACGACGTATCCACGTTTCGGACACGGGTCTTGCCTGTCTCTTGGTCCCGCATTTCGTAAAACGGAATCGACTTTCGTTTGCCGTTTTCGATGAGGACCATGCCGTTCGTTCCGCCTTCGACCAGGAATCGGATGGCGGCGAAGCCCAGGTCGCGTGTGTACTCGATATCGAACGGAACCGGGTCTGCGCAGCGAAGCTCGTATCCAAGGGTCACGTCGGTGAAGCGAATCTTGGTTCCGCGAGCCTTGATGCGCTCTTCCATCATGTCGCACATCATCTTGCCCAGCTGAATATCGTTGAGGATGATGTGGCCATACTCGTCGCGGCGGATGCCCGGGAACTTGCCCAAATCTTCGCGGTCGAGGTTTTCAATGACGCCCTCAGCCAACACACAGACGCCCCATTTGCGACCGTAGGACAAGCCCTTGATGACGCTACCCTCAATGATTCGAGCAAGCTGATCGATTGTGATTGGTCCGTCGAACTCTTCGGGAATCAGCGTCAAAGTCGCGCCCGAAGCTTTTCCAATGCCCAATGCTAGGTGGCCTGCCTGACGACCCATACTGGTCACGATGTACCATCGGCTGCAGGTCTGTGCGTCGCGCATCAGGTTCTTTACCAAACCCACGCCCACGTGCCGTGCGGTCGTGAAGCCGAAGGTTGGAACGCCAGGAGGCAACGGCAGGTCGTTGTCGATCGTCTTTGGAACGTGGACAGTGCGAATCTTTCCGGCCATTCCATCAGCGATCACCGACGCACCGTATGCGGTGTCGTCGCCGCCGATAGTCAACAGCATGTCGATCTCATTTTCGGTCAACGTCTTGATGACCTTCTCAAGATTCTCGGCAGTTTTTGGGTTGGTGCGTGACATGCCCAAGATGCCGCCACCTTGGAAGTGGAGCCAGCCGACCTCGTCGAACGTCATCTGTCGAAGCTCGTTGTCAACCAGACCGCGATAACCGTCAGCGACACCGTAAACGTCCCAACCCACGTTCAACGCTTCGATGGTTGCTGCACTGATCACCGAGTTGATGCCGGGGGCAGGTCCACCACTGGCGAGGATCGCGATACGAGGTTTCTTTTGGTTAGCCACGAGAGTCTCCGTATGAAGTTACGTTCTAAGTTCGGCAGTAGCTCTAGGTTGAAATCCGAACTCGGGCAACCCAGTTCTTGAAGTTGTGGATCGAGGCTTGGCTCCCTATACTATTCCGACCACCAATCTGTACGTGACACCCACAGGAGTAGACGTGGCGAACAATAAATGGGCCAGCGACGACGCTGCTGGAGACCTGTTAGCCGGTATTCTGGACGAGACCGCCGATGACGCGGCGATGGAAGAAGCCAGAATTCAAGCCGAAATCGAAGCGAAAGAAGAGGCCGAGCGCCTCCGGAAAATGCAGGCCGATGAGGCCAAAAAGGCAGCTGCCGAAGCGAAAATCTCTGCGGAGATGGAGCGCCAGAGTCAGGCCGCCGAGCGCCGCACCGCTAAGATGGAAGCTCTTCGCATCGAAGAGTTAAAGGCCAAGGGCGAATGGGTTGATCCTGAAGAGTTGGCACGCAAGCAACGCGAAGCCGATGAGCAGCGAAGAAAGGACGAAGCAGCCCTTGCAGCAAGCATGGCCGCAGCGCAGAAACCTGAGCCAGCCGCCCAAGCTGCAGCGGCGCAACTGCCGCCACCACAGGCTAAATCAAACGCACCACTGATTATCGGTGCGGTTGCCCTGGTTGTCGCAATTTTCGGCATCGCCGCATTCGTGATGCTCGGCGGTAGCTACAAACTCGACGATCAAACTTACGCCAAGGCTGTTTACTCGCCAAAGGACGTGGAGATTGCCATGGTCGATCAGGCGTTCACGCCGATCCCGAAAGCAGCACCCGCGCCTGCAGCAGAAGAAGATGACGACAAGCCTCGCTCACGTCGTAGCAGTCGTAGCAGCCGCAGCAGCCGCAAATCTTCCGCGACTCCAAAGAAGAAGGCCGGAAGCAAAGTTGGCAAAAAGGCCAATAAGAAGGCCAAGGAGCTTGAAGCGCTGTTGAACAGCTCGGACCCATTCGGTGCGGGCTTGAAGTAGAAATCCGTTCATCAAACTTGCGGCGAGCTTCGGCTCGCCTTTTTTGTGCCCAAGTCTTTGAACTTTCGAGTCACAGCCCGTAATGTGGCGCCTAATCAGGCTGGTAGACGATGACTTCTTCCCCATTTCAAGCACCGTATCGGCGCGTCGTAATCCTGAACGCTTGGGATCATGATGAGGTGCAGCAGTTCTTGGAACGCGATGTAATCGCGAACCTGTTCATGCTGTCTTGGATGGAGAACTATGGTTTACGTGCGCCCGGCCATCCGAATCTGTTTCAATTCATTGGGGTTCGCGAAAACGCGGAGCTGTCCGGTGTTAGTCTCATCATCACCGGGCGCTTGATGTTTCTGGATGTCTGTACTGCTGATGCAGCACAGGAAATGGCGAGATACTGCCGGCGTTCAGGTGCAGTGCTAGCCCATATCGTGTCCTCGAAGGCTTCGGTCGCGCCGTTTTGGGCGACCTATCGGGACATCCCGCCAGCAATCGAGGCCCGACTCGACCGTGACCAGGAATTGTACGTTCTGGAGAGGGAAGATTGGATCCATGCGGGCGGACCTCCGGAGGCTCATGTTCCGACCGCATTACGGGTCGCGGAGGCGGCAGACCTTGAGTCGATCTATCTGGCGTCTGCCAAGATGCACACTGAAGAGACTCTGCAAAATCCGCTGGAGCGTGACGCCAACCACTTTCGGCGCCACGTCATTCACCGGCTAGAGTCTGAACGCACATACGCGTGGTTTGACGAATACCGACGTTTGCTGTTCAAGGCGGATGTTTCGGCGCAGTCGCGCTACGGCGTGCAGATTTCTGGCGTCTACACGCCACACGACCTTCGCGGGCGAGGCATCGCCACGCGGTCGATGGTCGACCTCTGCGACGCGTTGTTTCAACGTGGCTATCCCCGGGTGAGCTTATATGTGAACGTCGAGAACCAGGCGGCCCTCCGAGTCTACGAGAAGGTGGGATTCACCAAGCATATCGAATACAAGACGGTGTTCGTTGAGACAGGTGAATGAAGTCTGAAGTCGTACGGTTTCTGAAATTCGGGGTCGTAGGTTCATCGGGTGTCATCGTAAACGTCGCGATTTTTCAGGTGATGCTTGCCATCCTGGCTGATTCGACGACGCAGCCGGTTGCCGTGTTTATCAGCAATGCGGTGGGTGTGGTCGTCAGCATCTTCACCAACTTCATGTTGAACGACCGCTGGACGTGGGCCGATCGAATCAAAGGCGACCGTAACGCGTGGTGGCGCCGTTTAGGCAAATACTACGTGTCGGCGTCATTCGCTGCCGCGGTTCAACTCGGGATGACTCAGGTAACGTTGTGGATGCTGTTCCAGCACATCAACTACGAGATCGCGGGTCAACCAATCGGTCCGACATTCGCGCTTTTGACCGGGATCGGTTGTGGTATGGTCATCAACTTCGTAGCTAGTCACGTTTGGGCATTCAAAGATGCGTAACTTACTTCTGACAACACTCCTACTGGTCGCCGCCGCGTTTGCAATCTCGTGCGGCGGTGGGAATGAGACCCAAAAGAAAGAGTCTGACGAAGTTATCGGAAAGCCCCCGACGCCGAACGAAGACCCATTCTTCTTTGTGACCATGCCCGCAGAAGCAGTTGCAGCTGACCCGCGAGGGACGATTGGCGCCGAGAAGTCAACGGCGCCGCCAAAAGCTGATGGGACAAGCACACGGTGTTTTTCGTGTGTGAAAGTCTGTCCAGTTGAGGCTGGCGAGACGAAGTGTCCTCAGAAGGACGACATCATCTGTGGTTGGGGAGTCCATCCACAACCGGATACCGCCGGGCAACTTGCGCAGGCGGAATGCGACGGTGCGCTTGATTTGGTACGCGAGAGTCCGCGCTGGAGTCGAATCGAGGGCGCCTGCCCGCCGCCAAGCTGCGAGTAGATTCGTCGAACTGCTTGTAAGCGCACGAAGATTGCGGTACGAGTTCGCTTACACAGTCTCAAATGACAGCGCGGAGCATTCCCATGACTGAAGAGCAAGACGATTTCGAACGTCTCGACACGATGACCCGACTCCAAGCATTGGATCGGGAAGGCTATGTGATCGTTGTCACACGTGCGTACGGACCGAATGGCGAAGACCTGATCGACCACGATGGCCCTCGTTTCAGCGGCGAATCTGGCGTGAAACTGAAGGTCAAACAAGGCGACCTCGTCGAAGACGTTGTCCTCAGCCCTTATTACGGTGACCCTTCGAAGATCAGCGAAGCTGGGTTTGAAGAGGGTAAACCTTGCGAGCTGTTTGTTCCTGGGACTAACACCCCGCTCGACAAGATTCCGGGCATGAAAACGGAAGATGGTGGCGAGTACTTCGCGATCTACCTGACACCGAAACTTCAAGATGGAGAGCTCGTCGCCATCAATAATATCTGGGGTAACTACACCTCTCAGATGTTGGACGAGGGCGAGATCATGTTGAAGTATGCCGATATCGAATCTGCGGGCGAGTAGCCTCTTCGCAGCCCACCTTTCACAAGCACTCCTTCCGGGGTGCTTTTTTTGATCCGACGAAAGCCTTGACACGCTTAGAGGCCATTCATATAGTGCGCCGCCTATTACCCGCGCGAAAAATCAAGGATTCGCGCATAAAACTTGGATGTGTGGCGCTTTAAAGCGCAATTTTTGGAGTGAATATGTCGGAAGCGACGTTTCGAAATCATGGTGAATTGTTCGCAGAAGAACGGTTTGCAAAAATCGCCGACCAGCCTGAGTGGAGTGCAGACCGCATTGCTGAAGTCCGTCTTCGTCTTGAAGAACTGCTTGAAAAGAAAGAGCAGCTCGACGAAGAGATGGAGCGCCCACTGACGGAACTGGAAACTCAGTACCACTGGATTAGCGCAGTGCTCCGTGCACTTGGCTTCACGTTCAGCGTCGCTGAGATCACCCCGGTTGATGAGCCAGCTCGCCCTGATTTCACGCTGTTCTACAATGCAGCAGACTTCCTGTCGGCAACTCCAGCACGTGGAGAGCGCGAGTTCTTCACGCACGCAATCGGCCTTGTTCGTGGCTTCAAATGGGACGCATCGCTTGACGAATACGAAAAGCAAGACGGACCTTCGAGCCCAGCGTTCGAGATCGATCGTTCTATCCGCGCGACCGGCGTTGATTGGGGCATCCTGACGAACGGCCAAATTTGGCGCCTCTACCACCGCGACACCTCGGGTCTTTTCAGCACGTTCTACGAAGTGAACCTGATGGAAGCCCTGCAGTCGGGTGATGTCGAGCAATTCAAGTACTTCTGGGCAATCTTCAGCCCTGAAGGCCTTGGCGGCTTCCAAGGTGAAGACGCAATTGTTCGCCGCATGCTCCACTAATTTTTAGCTACTGGATAAGTTGATATGGCTACTCGACGACGAGACAACGATTTGGGACCGATTGAGATTTCGGTCTACGACAACAACGTAAACCGCGCGATGAGCACGCTTAAGCGTGAAATCGGACGCGAAGGCGTTCTTCGTGAACTGAAGAACCGCCGCTACTACGAAAAGCCAAGCGTGGCTAAGCGGCGCAAGTCGCGTGAAGCTGAGCGCCGACGTCGCAAAGACGCACGTCGCGCACAGCGCCAGAAGTCGCGCTTCTAGGCAACATACGCACATCCAAATTGCAATGAGCCGACCTTGGTCGGCTTTTGCTGTTTCTTGATCGGGGATTAGAGAACTTCAGCCAGGAAGCGCCCAGTATAGCTCTCTTTGACCTTCGCCACATCTTCCGGCGTCCCAGCAGCGACCAGATGTCCACCGGACTCTCCGCCTTCGGGACCCAAATCCAACACGTAGTCCGCTGCTTTGATGATGTCGAGATTATGCTCGATCATCAGCACGGTATTGCCGGCATCGACCAGCTTATTGACGACATTCAGCAGTTTGCGGATGTCGTCAAAGTGAAGGCCTGTGCTGGGTTCGTCTAGAATGTACAGCGTACTGCCAGTCGCGACCTTGGCGAGCTCTCGGCTGAGTTTAACGCGTTGCGCCTCACCGCCTGAAAGGGTCGTGGACGCTTGCCCAAGCTGGACGTAGTCCAATCCAACCTCCATCAACGTACCGAGGATGCGCTTGATCTTTGGGTAGGCCGAGAAGAACTCGTGCGCCTCGCCGATCGTCATCCGCAAGACATCAGAGATGTTGCGGCCTTTGTACGTCACCATCAGCGTCGTGTGATTGAAACGCTTGCCATGACACAGGTCGCAGGGCACATACACGTCTGCCAGGAAGTTCATCTCGGCTTTGACTGCACCGGCTCCCTTGCATTCTTCGCAGCGACCTCCAGCTACGTTGAAGCTAAATCGACCAGGGGTGAAACCGTAGATTTTCGAATCAGGAAGTTGGCTGAAGACCTTCCGAATCTCGTCGAAGACCTTGGTGTAAGTAGCCGGGTTGCTGCGTGGTGTGCGGCCGAGCGGACTCTGGTCGATCTCGATGACCTTGTCGAAATGCTCAAGCCCTTTGATTTCCCGGACCTCACCGACTTTACGGTGTTTGTAGAACACGTTTCGCGCGATCGCCGGGTAGATGATCTCGTTCACCAGCGAGCTCTTGCCTGCACCTGACACGCCAGTGACACAAGTGAATGTTCCCAATGGAATCGTCACATCGATATCTTTCAGGTTGTGGTGTGTCGCGCCCAGAATCTCGAGTTTCCCTTTGCGACCCGGCCGACGTTCCTTCGGAGTCTCGAGTTTTTTTCGGCCGGAAAGATAGGCACCGGTAATGGAGTCGGAATCGCAGATGGCCTTGAGTGGGCCCTCCGCGACGATGTCTCCGCCTTCACGTCCGGCACCTGGACCGAAGTCGACAATCCAGTCGGCGACCTCCATCGTTTCCTGGTCGTGTTCCACGACGATGATGGAGTTTCCACGGTCGCGAAGCGCCTGCAGCGTATCGAGTAGCGCCCGATTGTCGCGCTGATGGAGTCCGATGCTGGGCTCGTCCATGATGTACAGGATGCCGGACAAGTCGCTGCCAAGTTGGCTGGCGAGTCGAATCCGTTGGCTCTCGCCACCAGACAATGTTCCGGCTCCGCGCCCCAACTCCAGATAGCCCAGACCAACGCCTTCAAGAAACTTCAGGCGATTGATCACTTCGCCGATCAACTCCGACGCAATAACCGCCTCGCGGCCCTCAAGTTCGACGTTCTCGAAGAAGGGGACTAACTCGCTGATGCTCATGGCTTGGAGGTCCACCAGGCTCACATCGCGGAACGTCACGGCGCGTGACTCTTCATTCAGACGCGCTCCATCGCATGCTTTGCACGTGAACTGTTCGTAGAACTCGCCAAAAAAGTCGCGTGCGGCTTGGCGGCGAGCCTTGCGCTTGGCCTTGTCGACCAAGGTCAGCAAACCTTCAAAATCGCCCTTCTTGCCGTGGATGATGGTCTCACGAACGGTGGGCTTCAGGTCGTCCCAGGAAGCATCGAGGTCCCGATCGGAGTCTTCCTTGGCCCATGACCGTAGCGCGTCCCAGATTGGTTTGACTTCTTTGGCCACCGAGAAGTTCTTAGGCTGGTCCGCCGGGCATTTTCCGATGGCAGCGATCGCTCCGCCGTTGACCGACGTTTGGGTCTTGAAGACCAACAGCTCGGGCTCGATCTGAGGTGTCGAACCGATACCACGACAGTTTGGGCACCATCCGACCGGGCTGTTAAACGAGAAGTTCTGATGCGACAGGTTTCGTGTGGCTGCGTGCCGCACGAACACAGTCTCTTCATCGTCTTGCTCTTTCTGAGCAGGCACGAGCAGTACCAGCCGACCTTCGCCGGCGGTCAGCGCTTGCTCCACCGAATCTGCCAATCGCTCTTTCGCCGAGGGTTTAGAGACTAGGCGGTCGATGACGACGTCGATGTCGTGTTTCTTTCGCAGAGCGACTTTCTCGACCCCTTCAAGTTCGACGATTTCGCCGTCGACTCGAGCTCGTGTGAATCCTGATTTGCGAAGTTGCTCAAACAGGTCTCGAAACTCGCCCTTTCGATTCTGGATGATGGGGGCAAGCAGCATGAACTTCGTGCCTTCGGCCAATTTGGCGATCTGGGCGACGATCGAGTCCTGCGAGAGAGTCTTGGGTCCATCTCCGGTGGCGTTGATGTCGCCCAGCTGCGCGTACAACACGCGAAGGTGGTCGTACACCTCGGTGATCGTTCCAACCGTTGACCGTGGGTTTGAGCCAGTTGTCTTCTGCTCAATCGAGATCGCGGGGCTCAGGCCCGTGATCTGGTCAACATCTGGCTTTTCGACCATTCCAAGGAACTGCCGCGCGTAGATCGACATGCTCTCGACATAGCGGCGCCGGCCTTCAGAGTAGACGGTGTCGAATGCGAGGCTGGATTTTCCCGAACCGCTGGGTCCTGTGAACACGACCAGCGAGTGCTTGGGTATTTCGACATCTAGGTTGCGAAGGTTGTGCATTCTTGCACCCTTCACGACGATCACATTGTCGGTCACAGCGCGTGCCGCGACAGGGAGCAGTTGGGAATGTTCGATGGATGCCATTGTTTGAAACTTCGAGGTCTTCGGACGTCGCCGGATGGTTACCAGATCTTAGATGCACTGGGTAGCGAAGGGTCTCGAATCGCTTGATTCCCTGCCGGCTGACTGATAACGGTGTGCCGCATCTACGCATCTGAACCAAAGATGCGCGAAGGATATGTAATGAAGCGAATTTCACTCCCGGTTATTGAACCACGAAGCGAGGCTCAGGGCACCGATCGCGTGTCGGGCCCGGCACGTCCAGACCTCAAGTTCAAAGAAGACGAGGCGGGGCCTCGCCCGAAGTGGATTCGCAAGCGTTTGAGCTTCAACAAAAGCTACTTCGATACGCAGAAACTCGTTCAGGACGCGAAACTCCACACCATTTGCGAGTCAGGGCAATGCCCGAACATCGTGGAGTGCTGGAGCCGAAAGTCTCTGACGATCATGATTTTGGGTAACGTTTGCACGCGGTCCTGCGGATTCTGTGATGTTCAAACAGGGCGTCCGGGGGCGGTGGACGCAGATGAACCCCGCCGAGTGGCCGAGACGCTCGGTTCGTTGGGTCTTCGCTACGTGGTGATCACATCCGTCGACCGCGACGACCTTGAGGACGGCGGGGCTGCAATTTGGGCCGAGACGATTCGCCGTTGTAAGGAAACCAGCCCCGACATGGGTGTTGAGGTCTTGGTCCCAGATTTTAAGGGCGACCTCGAAGACACGCAGATCGTCTTGGACGCAGAACCAGATTGCTTTGCACACAATATCGAGACCGTCGCGGAGATGCATCGTGTGGTTCGACCTCAGGCTCAGTATGAACGGAGCCTTGAGGTTTTGGGTCATGCCGCCAAAGACGGCCGCGCCTTGGTCAAGACGGGTATCATGCTCGGCTTGGGCGAAACCAACGAGCAGGTCTTGGGCACCATGCAAGACCTAGTTGATGTGGGTGTCGATGTCTTGAACCTCGGCCAGTATCTGCGGCCGAGCAAGCGGCACCTTCCAGTGATGCGGTGGGTGACGCCCGAGGATTTCGAGATGCTGAAGGTCGAAGGCGAAAAGATGGGATTCAGCCACGTGGAATCCGGTCCGCTGGTGCGCTCAAGCTACCGCGCTGACAGTCAGGCCGAGGAAGTCGCAAAGAAGCGCGCTGCGAAACGTTCATAAGAACACGCTGCACCTGTTGCATCCATCCTTCCTAATCTGCTAATACGCCACGGTTTCTGATACGGCAGTATTTCTGCCTTAGCACAGGTTTTCCGATGGCCGAGCAAATCGAGCAGTCTGAAGTCGAGCCGTTCGACGATTTCTACAATTCCATCCGTGAAGCGAAGTTCGTCCGCGAAGAAGAAGATGGTTACATCTTTGACCTCGGTGACGAACAAGAGGCCTTGGTTGGGAAAGACGAATTCACGATCTTCCCGTCGTTCAAGGATGGCGAATCCGTAAACATTTTGGTGGAGCGTCCCTGGGGAGACCTTTGGACCGCATCGATTCGCAAGATTGAGAAGCTCGCGATTTGGGACCGAATGCAGGAACTGCTCGATTCCGGAGAAGTCATTCCTGGCACGTTCGTTCATCTGAACAAGGGTGGTGTCTCGGTCGATATTGACGGCATCCGGGCGTTCGCACCCAAGTCTCAGGTCGACGTGCACCGTGTCGATGACTTCCGTCCTTATATTGGGAAGCCCGGAAAATTCCGTGTGACCGAATTCGACAAGAAGCGAGGCAACGTCGTTGTTAGCCAACGTGTCGTGCTCGAAGAAACGCTAAAGGAGAGCCGCGCGGAACTCATGGAGAACTTGGGACCTGGTCAGGAGTTCGATGGTGTCGTGCGAAACGTCGTTAAGTACGGCGCGTTTGTGGACATTGGCGGAATCGAAGGCTTGTTGCACAAGTCCAACTTGAGCTGGGGACGAATTGACGACCCGGCTGAAGTACTCAAACCAGGCCAACAAATCCGTGTCATGGTTCTGGATTTCGATCCGGGTTCGGACCGACTCAGCCTGGGGCACAAGCAGCTTCAATCCGATCCATGGGAAGCACTGGATACCGACCTCAAGGAAGGTGACACCGTTGAGGGCGAGGTCGTGAGCCTTGCTGATTTCGGCGCATTTGTGTCGCTGCAAGATGGTCTTGAAGGGCTCGTGCACGTCACCGAGCTTTCCTGGCTTGAGCGGGTCAATCATCCATCCGAGAAGTTGAACGTCGGCGATAAGATTTCGGTCAAGATTATCGGCATCGATGGTGAAAACCGTCGATTGAGCTTGAGCGTCAAGCAGCTTCTACCAAATCCTTGGGAGAAGGTTGCCAGCGATTTTCCACCGGGTACGAAAGTTACCGGTAAGGTATCGGGCACAACCGATTTCGGTGTGTTTGTTGAGATCGCCGACGGCATCGACGGCTTGGTTCACGTTTCGGACTTGTCGTGGACCGAGAAGGTGGACGACCCCTCGACGCAATTTAGTGAAGGGGACGAGGTCGAGGTCGTGGTCCTTGAAGTGGATGCGGAGCAGGCTCGGGTGTCCTTGGGCATCAAACAGCTCTCCGAGGACCCTTGGGACCTCGCGGAATCGATTGCAGGCGTCGGCAAGAAGTTGGATGTCACCGTGACTCGCCTGACCGAGTTCGGTGCGTTCGTCGAGATTGTTGAGGGCGTCGAGGGCTTGATTCATATCTCCGAGCTCAGCGAAGACCGAGTTGGCAACCCTTCTGAGGTTGTCCGCCCAGGTCAAACGGTCTCCGCTTTGGTTATGAGCTTCGATCGCGCCAACCAACGCATCGGGTTGTCACTCAAACGTGACGAGCTCGATGAGGGTGAGATGCGAGAGTACGTCGATGAAGGCAGTTCAACAGCCACACTCGGCGATATTCTTCGCGACCGGTTGGGGATTTCAGAAGAAGAATAGAGGCCGAACGGCCTGCCCAAGAATTCAAATCAACATTTCAATAGGGTTCGTAGAATCGCGGGATTACAGCGTAATCTGGCGATAATGCGGACTCGTTGACATGCAGGTGCCTATCCTATAGTGTGCGCGCCTTGTCTACATCAGGTTAATTTTCAGCAATATTCAGATGACGAGAACAGAAATGACAAATCGCTTCTACCAAATGATGGTTGTGTGTTTGGCTGTCTTCGCTCTCTCCGCTTGTGGAGACGACGACAGCAAGAGCAATAATGCTAACAACGCCAACAACATGAACAACGTTAACAATTCGAATAACTTGAATAACGGTAACAATTCGAACAACGTTAACAATTCAAACAACATCAACAACGAGCCAACGCAATGCACGCAGACTGGCGAAGACTGCACGCCCGGCGATGCTACGGATCCAAACTTCGTCTGCGAAGACGCAGGTGAAGGTCCAAAATGCTACGCAGCTTGCACGCCACCTGCTGACGGACAGCAATACCCATGTCCTTCGACGCAGGTCTGCATCTCGGCAACGCAAGGTGGCCCAACGTTCTGCATTCCTTCGCAGTGTGACGGCTTCCTCGACAGCGCAGCTTGCGACAGCATCGCGACCGCTAACCCAGGCGCGTTCCCGAACGGCGCAGCATGCTTCCCATCACAAAACAACGGCAACCTCTGCTTCCCAGCAGGAACGGCTGCTGTCGGTGAGGACTGCATGAACATCGACGACTGCGCGGCAGGTCTCCTCTGCTTCGGCGGAACCTGCAACACGCTTTGCTCAGACGACGCAGGTTGCGACACCGCCGGTGGTGAGCGCTGCATCGGTGGCGACGACGACGATTTCATCGACACCGGTGTTGGTGTTTGCGAAGTTGGATGTGACTCCTACGGCGCAGCTGGTCAGTGCCCACAAGGCCAAGGCTGCCTGCCAATCACGGAAGACGACGGCATCTGTGATGACGTCGGAGCCGGAACGGCTTACGAAGATTGCGACACCATGGCGACCACCAACCCATGTGGTGAAGGTATGCGCTGCCTCGGTTACACGGAAGGCACCGCGAAGTGCACGCCTTTCTGTAACCCAACCGCAACTGACCCTGCAGCGACCTGCCCAGCGGCAGGAAACAACCTCGGCAGCTACTGCTTCGACCTCACGGGTGGCGACGACCCAGGTATTCGCGATGGTGCTTGCTTGGAAGAATGCCAGGTTGCTGACTACGGTCAGGGCAACTGTGCTGGTGGATTCGTTTGCCAACCATTCCGCGGCGAGCGTCACGTTTGCTTCCCTGGCGGCACCGTTGCTGCTGGTGGCGCATGTGACCCAGAAGCTACCGATTGTGCAGAAGGTACCTACTGCCGCGCATTCGGTGACGGCACCGGAATCTGCGTTTCGCGTTGCGAAGTTATGAACGGAACGAACAATACCCTCGCATGCGAAGCTGGCGAAACTTGCCAACCAGTCGGCGACGACACGTTCAACTTCGGTCGCTGCGGAATCGAGTGCACGCCAAACAACTCGGCGGACGCTTCGTGCCCAGCTAACCTCCAGAACTGCATCGCTGATGACGACGACATGACCGCTTCGTACTGCGAAGCTTCCGGAATGACGGCAGTTGGTCAGGCTTGCGAAAGCCCAGCCGCTCCGAACGCATGTGTCGCTGGCTCGTCCTGCGTCAACGGCGTGAACTTCGGCCTTGCTGGTTCGGATGCGCTGACGATGGCAGGTACCTGCAACTCGTTCTGCGACCCATTCGACAACGCAAGCTGCCCAGCTGGTCAGGCTTGCTCAGTCGACATCTTCGTTCTTTCGCTCTCGACAGGCTCCTGCTTCGACGCTGGAACCAACACGGCTCCAACCGAAGTCTTTGGTGCATGCCCAGAGATCGGAAAAGCTTGCGGAAACCGGGGTATCTGCTTGAACGACAATGGCTCGGGAATCTGCCAGCAGTACTGCGACCCAGATTCGACGGATGCTGGCAACTGCCCAGCGAACGCGCGTTGCGCAACGTCGTTTAACAACAACGGTACGGTTATCGATCTTTCGACCGGACCTTACGGACTTTGCATTCCTTCGAACTAAGTTCGTCTAAGTCCGACAGGATTCAAAGACCCGGTGCTTCTTCGGAGGCACCGGGTTTTTTTGTGCCCGACGCCACGTAGCAGGCGCCTTTGATCGAAAGCGAAAACGGAATAGGATGGGCAGGCTTTCTTAACCACCGAGGCATCTCGTGCGGATTCTCATTGTTTCGTCGTTTCTATTGGCCTTTACGGCTTTGTTTGCGGCCGGATGTAGCGATGATGGCGATGGATGCCTGGTTGGCTGTGCCGAGGGTGAGGCCTGCGTTGACGGGGCTTGCACGCCGGTTGGCCGCGCCTGCGGTGATGGATGCCCCACAGGGCAAGAGTGCCTGGATAACCGGTGCATCGTCACTTCTGCGCAATGCTCCATGGTGGGTGAAGAGTGCAATCCATCGCAGGAGATCTCGGAAGGCTTCTTGTGTATCGACCTGGATGGCTTAGGACCGGAGGGTTCTACGTGTCTGGCAAATTGCGCGGTCGACGGCAGTTGTCCTTCGGGCTCGCTTTGTTTCTTCGTGGATGGTCCCTTTGATTCGTCGTGCGAAGTCGACGCCGATTGCGACGACGGGCTCGTTTGTCGCGGACAACAATGCCGTGAGACGGTGTGCCGCCCCTCCGAGTGTGAGGGCTACTTCGTCGATGACGCGACCTGTGAGGCTCTCTACGGAGGCGTGACGGGCTTCGAAAACGGTGCGATCTGCGCCGACCTCGGCAACTCAGCGAGCTATTGTTATCCGGGTGGACCCCGTCAGGAGGGTGAGGCCTGCGTGTCATTCGCACAGGGACTCAACGACCAGGACTTATCCAATACTTGTGCTCCCGGACTCGGTTGCATCGACAGCATTTGCACGCCGGCATGCGAAACCGATGACGACTGCCAAGGCACGGACACGTGTCTGTTGGCTGATGACAACTTCCTGGGCGAGGGTGTCGGTTTCTGCGGTGAAGGTTGCGAGCCGTTTGGCGCCGAAGGCTGCACAAGCGGTACGTGCCTACCCATCGCACCCGGTTCCGGAATCTGTGTTGATGCGGGCGATACCGAAGTGTTTGAGGCATGCGTGCCGGGCGAAGCCCAATGTGAGGAAGGCACCGTATGCGTACAATTGCAGGGCGAAAGCGCCACCGCAGGGGTGCCGCTTCACGCGCGCTGTTTGCCGCTATGCGATGTCACGGTTGGGGATGGAAACTCGGACGGTGGGGCGGTTGGCGAGCTTGAGCAAGCATTGCGCGATGCGACATGCCCAAACTCGGCGCCCTCGCCAGCATTCCTGAGTTTCGTAAACCTGAGCACGGTGCCAGTCGATATCTATCTCAACAACGAGATGACTCCATCGTTGGCCGGGGTCGCTGCAGGAGCCCGCGCAGATGCGGATGGAGCGGCATCAGGCACACAGTATCTGTCGTTGGATTCAGGCGCCCAGACCTATCGCGTTCTCCCAGCGGGCGCCCCGCGCACGGACTCGCCGCTCTTGGAGCAGACGGTCTCGTTGAATTCGGCCACTTCCACCGTTGTTCGACTGGCATCCAAGCCGGCGATTGCCGATGAGTTGGGTCAGTTCACAGGACTCGCATCGGAGCCGCCTACAGCAATAGCACAACGCAGTTTTGTGCAGTTCATCCACGCGTCGGAAGACTTGGGCGCGATCGATGTCATTGCTGTTCCGACGGGGGACGACCTCAGCGTGCCTGCAAATCAGACTGAACTGGCGGCAAATCTAGCGTTCGAGTCAATCACTTGGCTTGAGGTTGAGGCGGCGGTGGCGCTTGATGTCCTTGTCTTTGCTGCCGGGGCAGACCGTTCGTCCGCACTAAACGTCCTGCTCAGGATTGATAATGCTACATTTGCTGACGGATCGACGCTTTCCATTGGCGTTGGCGGAACACGTGATTTGGGCGACCTATCCGACCTTTCAATCAGTCAGTTCGAGTTCGCGGGACCTGAGCCTGTGGCGTTTACGGGTCCGCAATTCACCTGCGTCGATTTGGACAATGGCGTGTTTGGTTATTGCCAACAGACTTGTGGCACGGGAACCGCCGGCTATGCCGATGACAACTGCCAGGGAACGAGTATGGGTTGCCAGCCAGCGTTTGTAAGCGGACCCGAGACGTGGGCAAATATGTGTGGCCCAGAAGGTGCGCAAGGGGAGGGCGATAACTGCAACCCAGCTGCAAACTACGGCGAGTGCGGTGGTGGACTGTTCTGCAAGGAATACGGGAACACGGCGGAGGGTCACGACCCCAGCGCACGCGGATTCTGTTCGCGCCTATGCGTTGAGGATGACCCAACGAATCCGGTGCTGGCATGCGCCATGGGCCAAGCCTGCCAACCATTGGACTTTGGACCGGATTACCAAATCGGAACCTGTGGATTCGAATGCACGCCGGACATGAGCTACGGCGATGCGATGTGCCCTGCCGGGCTGCAGGCTTGCCTTCCTTCCGCCACGCTAGTGGATGATGAGAACAGTGGCGGGATGGTACCGCCAAGCGCCGAAATGGTGGGTTCCTATTGCAGCGTATCGGGCGATATCGCCTCAGGTCAGCCGTGTGCTGCCTCTGACTGCGTGCCGGGCACCGAGTGCATATTCCCGCGCTCGCCGCAGTTCGACTTCTTGTCGTCGTTGTTCTCCCCGTACGTTGGTGGGCCGGGGCTCCAGTCGACTTGTACGCCTCAATGTGATCCGTTCGACGGCGATTCGGCCCCGGCGTCGTGCGCGTCTGGCGAGACGTGTTTGTTTAACTTCCCGCTGAGTGCCGAGGTTGGACACTGTGCCGAAATCACAGAAAACTACAGTCCTGGGGCGCCGTGCGGAAACCCGGGTGAGGCCTGCGGACCGAACTCGATTTGTCTTGTAAATGGTGATGCGCCCACCTGTTTCGAGTTCTGCCAATATGTGGGCCCAGACGCCGACGGAGACTTCGTGCAGGGTGGTTGTTCTGCGGGATTTGTTTGCACACCTCTGGGTAACGACGTTGGTGTTTGCTTGGCGCCGTAGGCGGTTTTTCTTGCGATCATCTGCCATCAGTTTGACACAGGCCTCGAAACTGTGTTGAATCCCTGTCCTACATTTGTACACCTTTGGCGACTTTTTGGAGATTGTTGTATGTCGCTGATGCCCTCGCATCTGAATAAATTCTTGGGATTGGTGCTCTTCGTATGCCTCGCCGGTTGCGCGTCGGCAGATCTGAGCGAGGACACTGGTTGCACTTCAGACACCGATTGCGGTGCTGGCAGTTACTGTAACCCGCTGACGAAAGCGTGCGAGGCGTTTCAGACGAACAACGTCAACAACGTCAATAACGTCAATAACAGCAACAATCAGAACAACATCAATAACCTGAACAATCTCAACAATCAGAACAACATTCTGAACAATCTCAACAGCCTGACCAATAATATGGTTACCTGTGACCCCGAATGCGGTGACAACGAAACCTGCAATAATGGCACATGTGTTGAGAACTGCATGCCAGCATGTCAGGCGCCAGAAGTATGCACGCCAAACGGCTGCGCGATTCCCGATTGCCAGAACATTGGAGACGCCTGCGACCTCAACACGCAGGACCAGGGTGAGTTCCTCTGCCTGTCCCGAGCTGGCGTGGGCGAGTGTTTCCCGAAGTGTGAGACCAACCTGGCGGCATCGACGTGCCCCAACGGCTACTACTGCGTGAACTACGGCTCGACGCAAGCACCCGCGCTGGGTTGTTTGGAGTCGCAATGCCAGCAGGATTCGGAGTGTAACGGTGGAACCTGCGTCAACTACGACAATGGATTCGGAGTTTGCTTCTCGGCCGGGAACCTCACTGAGGGTGCGGCTTGTGATGCTTCGGCAAACGAGTGTGAAGCGGGCACCATTTGCCTGCGAAACATGTCCGGAAGTGATGTTGGAACGTGTCGAGAGTTCTGCGACCCGTTTGGTCCTCGCACCTGTCCCGCCAGCCAAGTCTGTGGGCCGATGTACACAACCCGCGAGGGCGTGTGTTCACCTGATATAACGACGACGGGCTCGGAACCGTTTGACATTTGTACGGAAGCTGGCGATTACTGCGCCGACGCAAATGTATGTCTTTCGGTAAGCGATACGACGGCAGGATGCTTTCAATGGTGTCGACCTAACACCACGGATTGTGACGGTCTGATGCCAGGCGGCGATCCTGCAGTTTGCAACAACTTCGTGTTCCCAGGGGAACGCGCGTTTGGAATTTGTGATTTTAGCTGTGACCCAGATGATCCCGACCCTTGCGGCTCTGGCGTTTGTCCTCGAACGGGGCCGAGCGCGAATATTTGCCGCTTCACCTGCACACCCGGAAATGAGGTGCAGGACTGTTGCGACGGGACATCACCGTGCCCATTCACGTGCGGCGCAGACAACCTGTGTGAATAACCACCCAAGTGCTGATTGAGAAAGGAAAAGCAATGAAACGAATTTTGGCAATGATGTGTGTGCTGCTCGTCGCGGCATTCGTAGTGTCCGCCTGTGGCGACGATGACAAATCTGGTGATTGTGGCGCCGACCAAGTCCAAGCCCAAGACGTAAATGGCGTGACGACCTGCTACAACAAGTGTCAGGCTGGTCAATGTGCGGTTGGCTTCCAGTGCGCAACCGTTTCAGACGCTGAAGGCAACCCACAGTCGCTCTGCTTGCCTTCTGGCAACGTAAACAACGTGAACAACGTGAACAACGCGAACAACTCGAACAACGCGAACAACTCGAACAACGCGAACAACGCGAACAATTCGAACAACGCGAACAACTCGAACAACGCGAACAACACCAACAACAACGGCTGCACCCCTAGCGGCGTCGCTGGTTCGTGCGATCCGAAGTGCCAAACGGGCTGCGCAGCTGACCAAGCATGCGTCTACGGTGGTTCGACGCCACAAAACGCAATGGCTGCATGCCAGGCTGCAGGTACCGGAACGCAAGGCGCGACCTGCAACAATATGATGGCTTGCGCTGTCGGATACGGATGTGTGTTGGCTGACTCGACCGCGACATCTGGCACCTGCCAGAAGTACTGTGACCCAACGGGTGGAGAGCCATCCTGCGGTCAGGGCGAAACCTGTGCAGCGCAAACCCAGAGCAACACGCTCGGAATCTGCGTCGTGCCTGAGAACGACTGCACTGTCCTTCCACGTACGTG
This sequence comes from bacterium, assembly GCA_030427705.1. Lineage (GTDB taxonomy): Bacteria > Myxococcota_A > Bradymonadia > Bradymonadales > Bradymonadaceae > JAUIBR01. The sequence goes on from JAUIBR010000044.1 coordinate 50,908, forward strand.
CCCAGCAAATCAGAACTGCCTGACCACCACGATCGGTAACCAGTGCGTCGATGCTGGTACGACGGCTGTTGGTGCAGCATGCAGCCAGCCTGACGCATGTGTCGCTGACGCAGGATGCTTCAACATCAATAACAATCAGGCTTGCTACCAAATCTGCGACCCAGCGAATCCTCAGTGTCCTGCAAACAACACTTGCGTGAACCTGACGGACCAAAACGGCACGGCGCTTGGTTTCGGAGCTTGCTTCTCGGCTTAGTCTTTAAGCCCATCTTGGCAATAGACTTGATTCACCCTCGACATCAGGCACAATCGTGTCAGTCGAGGGTTTTTTGTTTCAATGGGGTAACCATGAATTCCAAGTTTTACGCAATTTTGGCAGCGATCGTGTTTGTGGTCGCTTGTGGTGATGATGACGGTGGTCAAGATCCCATCGATATCTCCAACAATCGCAACAATTCGAACAACGCGAACAACTCAAACAACGCGAACAACTCGAATAACGCGAACAACACAAACAACACGAACAATTCGAACAACTCGAATAACGCCAACAACATGAACAACATGAACAATGGCATGTGCATGGTAACAGCCGTGAACCCGCCGATTGGAGAATGTGACGTGTTCTGCCAGGACTGCACAGGCCCCGGCGAAAGCTGCATTACGACTCAAGAGACGCCAGTGAGTCCGTTGGTCTCTTCTTGCACGACGCATGGTGCGGGAGGGCAGGACGTCGATTGTACGAGTGACGGCGATTGCGGTGTTGGGTTCAAGTGCATCTCGGTGGATGGCGGCGCAACAGCGTGCCATCAATACTGTCGCCCTGGTGAGCAGGAGCGGCCGATCTGCCCGAACGGGTACAGTTGTCGCCCCTTCCAAGACGACATCCGCATTGGCGTCTGTTACCTCGCCCTCGACGAGTGCTCGCCAGTACCTGACACATGTGATGACGGCGAAAACTGCTATGACACAGCGAATGGTAAGCGTTGCGCACCATTCAACGATCAGGCAACGGCCGGCATGGCTTGCACGAATTCAACGGATTGCAACGATGGATTCCGCTGTGTTGCGGTCAACGGTGGTGCGACCGAATGTCGACAAATCTGTGATCCTACAGAGGTTTTGAACGCGTGCAGCGGCGACGATGTATGCAACCAACTTCAGGACGAGAATGGAGGCGCCCTCGATTGGGGAGCATGCTTTTAAGTCTTTTGACATCTGCTTGACACGTCTTTGGGCGGGTGCTAATTAGGCGCCCGCTTTGGACGGGTTTCCAAAAGCGTACAAAGGGGTGTAGCCAAGTGGTAAGGCACCGGTTTTTGGTACCGGCATTCCTAGGTTCGAGTCCTAGCACCCCTGTTTGGCAACTGGGTTTCTCGCAAGAGAGCCCTCGCGCAGGTCTGATGCAATCAGCCTGCGCTTTTGTTTCGTGGCGTGGTTCCAGATGAACGATGATATCATGCTGTTCGCGGGTAATTCGAACCCCGAACTTTGCGCGGGTATCTCCCAGTACCTTGGCTTGAAGCTGAGCGATTCGCATGTCGGACGCTTTGCAGATGGTGAGGTGCGGGTTGAGATCGGGACCAGCGTACGACACAAGTCCGCCTACGTGATCCAGTCACTTTCGTGGCCAGTGAACGATAATCTCATGGAACTGTTGGTTATGGCGGATGCGCTTCGTCGGGCTTCGGCTCGCGAAATCACCGCTGTGATCCCGTACATGGGATATGCGCGTCAGGATCGCCAGGCAAAACCCAGAACGCCAATCACAGCGAAGTTGGTGGCTGATTTGATTCAGACCGCCGGCATCACGCGCGTGATCACCATGGATCTGCATGCCAATCAGATTCAGGGTTTCTTCACTCGTCCCGTCGACAATATCTACGCCAGCCCCGTTCTTATACACGCCATACGGGAGCTTGATTTGTCGTCGGACGAGATGGTGATCGTGTCGCCAGATGCAGGTGGTGTGGACCGAGCCCGTCACTACTCCGCGGTGTTTCGATGCCCACTGGCAATTGTCGACAAGCGGCGCAGCGCACCAGGCGTTGCCCATGCAATGCATCTGATCGGTGACGTGAAGGGCAAGCATGCCATTCTTGTGGACGACATGATCGATACGGCTGGCACGCTCACAAAGGCTGCTGGTGCGATATTGGAGCATGGTGCAACGGCCGTTTACGCGGCAGCGAGCCATGCGATCTTAAGTGACCCTGCGCCAGAGCGAATCACCAACTCAGTATTGAGTCGGGTGTTCGTCACCGACACGATTCCTCTCAATGAGGCGTCGCGCGGGTGCGAGAAGATTCAGGTGTGTTCAGTTGGTGAGATTTTTGGTGAAGCGATTCGCCGTGTGCACGGAGGTGCATCGGTTAGTTCGCTGTTCAAGTTGACTTAATGGTGTTGGATTGATTAAAGGGCGTCGCGATGACGTTCGATAGAGAGGCTAGAGATGAGTAATAAGCCGACATTTAAAGCTGAAAAGCGCGTGGACTCCGGAAAGGGAGTTGCTCGCAAACTTCGTGCAGCCGGCAAGATTCCTGCGGTTTGCTATGGTACGGACGAAACGGTTTCGCTTTCGGCTGACCCGAAAGTGCTGACCGAGTTGCTGACCGGACCCTTCCGGACCAACCTTGTTTTCCGATTGGAAATCGATGGTGACGTTCTCGAGGACGTGATGGTTCGCGAGTATCAGCTCGATCCTGTGCGCCGCACGTTGTTGCACGCAGATTTCGTTGCTGTTGACCCAAATCAGAAACTTAAGGTCACGGTGCCAGTTAAATCCACGGGACGCGCAAAAGGCGTTCGCGAAGGTGGAAAGCTGCGCAACGTTCGACCTGAGGTCGATGTCTTCGCGCTTCCGAACGAGATTCCAGTCAAGATCGTTCACGATGTGACCGGCGTTGGCTTGAACGAAGTCGTCCGCGCATCTGAGCTTGAGCTTCCTGAAGGTGTTGAGCCTGCGTACACCAATGATTACTCGGTGTTCTCAGTTGCAGCACAGCGTAAGGCAGCGACCTTCGGACAAGACGACGACGCCGAAGAAGCAGAAGCGTAAGCGTAACGAAGCTTCACGGGCTGAGCTGTGGCACATCATCTAATCGTCGGTCTGGGAAATCCCGGACCGAAGTACGAAACGACGCGTCACAACATTGGATTTTTGGCTGTGGACCATCTGGCAGACCGATTGGATCTGCCATTGACACAGCAGAAGTTTCATGGTCGATACGCCACGGGTTTTGCGGGTAGCGAAAAAGTTACGCTGCTGGAACCCGATACATATATGAATGTTTCCGGAAAGTCGGTTCAGGCTGCGGCAGCATTCTTCCAGATCGATCCCGAGCACATCATCGTCGTTCACGACGAGCTCGACCTCGACCCTGGATCTTTGAAAGTCAAAGTTGGCGGTGGCCACGGCGGTCACAATGGTCTTCGGGACATCGTCAGCAAACTCGGGTCGAACGATTTCGTTCGAATCCGACTGGGAATTGGTCGCCCTGCCCGTGGGTCCGTAACGGACTGGGTACTGGGGACATTTTCCTCGGATGAATGGAGCATGCTTCCAGACCAGCTGGAAGATGCTTGCGATGCTTTAGAAATGATTGTTAGCGACGGCGCTGTCGCCGCGCAGAACGAGTTTAATGGTAAGTAGCAGGTCGTTGGTCGACCGAGCACGGAGTTTACAGTGGACTTAACACTGATTGTACCTATCGCAGGTTTGTTGGCCCTCGGGTTCGCCTTTTGGCGTGCTACGTGGGTGAAGTCGCAAGAGGTCGGTGAAGCCAACATGGCTGAAATCGCTGGCCACATTCAAGAAGGCGCCATGGCGTTCCTTCGTGCTGAGTACAAAGTGCTCGGCATTTTCGTTGTGGTCGTAGCTGGCGCACTTGCTGCCATCTACACAACGACGGCTCCAGCAAACATCTCGGAAGCAACCGGCGGCGTGTTCACCGCAGGAACCATGGGCCTTGTTGCCCTGTCGTTCTTCGTTGGCGCACTTTGCTCGGGCGCAGCAGGCTGGGCGGGCATGCGCGTCGCTACGAACGCAAACGTTCGTACGACCAACGCAGCTCGTAACGGACTGTCGAAGGCGCTCGAAGTGTCCTTCTCCGGTGGTGTTGTGATGGGAATGAGCGTTGTCGGCTTGGCTCTTCTGGGTCTCGGCGGACTTCTGGTCATCTACTCCAAAGCATTCGGCGTCGATTTCGCGACCATCTTCACGGACACGGCTGCTGCAGCGACTGACGCTGCAGTGATGACTCAGCTCTTGAGCGTTCTCACCGGCTTCAGCCTGGGTGCTAGCTCGATTGCCCTCTTCGCTCGTGTCGGTGGCGGTATCTACACCAAAGCTGCTGACGTCGGCGCTGACCTTGTCGGTAAAGTCGAAGCAGGAATTCCTGAGGATGACCCTCGTAACCCAGCTACGATTGCTGACAACGTTGGTGACAACGTCGGCGACGTCGCGGGTATGGGTGCTGACCTTTTCGAATCGTACGTCGGTTCGATCATCGGTGCGATGGTTCTCGGAATTGCTTGGGCACAATCGGCAGGCAACGCCAACCCAATCTTGCTTCCACTTATGATCGCTTCGATGGGTATCGTCGTCTCGATCGTCTTCACCTTCCTCGTTCGCGTTAAGGAAGATGGAAACCCTGCAAAAGCGCTTCACACCGGTACGGTTGGTGCTGCAATTGTGGCTGCAATCGGAACGGTCGTTCTGGTCAACCAATTTATCCCAGCCGAAGGCATCACGCTCTACGCTGGCACGCCTGACGAAGTGACCTACGCATGGTGGGGACCAATCGTCGCTACCATCGGTGGTCTCATCGCTGGTACCGCAATCGGTTTCATCACTGAGTACTACACCTCAGACCACTTCAAGCCAGTTCAGGAAGTCTCGAAAGAATCCGAAATGGGAACGGCTCCAAACATCATCGCAGGTCTCGGCCTCGGTATGTGGTCGACGGGATACCCTGTTCTTTGCATCGTCATCGCGATCAAACTCGCTTACATGTTCTCCGGCCTCTACGGCATCGCCCTGGCTGCTCTCGGCATGCTCGCAACCACCGGTATCCAGCTTGCTGTCGACGCGTTCGGCCCAATTGCTGACAACGCTGGCGGTATCGCTGAAATGAGCGAGCTTCCTCCAGAAGTTCGTGAGCGTACTGACAAGCTTGACTCGGTTGGTAACACCACGGCTGCTATCGGTAAGGGCTTCGCAATTGGCTCGGCTGCTTTGACCGCGTTGGCATTGTTCACCGCGTTCACGCAGCAAGCTGGTCTGTCCGGCATCAACCTGCTCGACCCAATCGTCATGGTTGGCGTGTTCGTTGGTGCTGTGATGCCATTCCTCTTCAGCGCAATGGCGATGAAAGCTGTTGGACGTTCGGCTGGTGCGATGATCGAAGAAGTTCGACGTCAGTTCCGTGAGATTGAAGGTCTCCTGGAAGGTAAGGCAAAGGCTGAGTACGCGAAGTGCGTCGAGATTTCGACGAACGCAGCTCTCAAAGAGATGCTTGCTCCAGGTCTTCTGGCAATCGCTGTCCCAGTTATCGCTGGTCTCATCAGCCCGAACATGCTCGGCGGCTTGCTTGCTGGCGTGACGACCGCTGGTGTCGCAATGGCAATCTTCATGTCGAACGCTGGTGGCGCATGGGACAACGCTAAGAAATACATCGAAGCCGGAAACTTCGGCGGAAAAGGTAGTGAAGCACACAAAGCTGCTGTTAATGGCGACACCGTTGGTGACCCATTCAAAGACACCGCTGGTCCTGCACTCAACATCCTGCTCAAGCTTATGAGCGTTGTTGCTCTTGTCCTTGCACCTGTTGTTGCTGTGGACGCAGCTGCGACCACGCAAGCTGAGCAAGCAGTTGCTCCAATCGAAGCTCCTGCAGAAATCGCAAAGCCTGCCGAAGCCGCAGAAGCAGCGCCTGAAAAGGCAGCTGTTGACAAAGCAGAGGCAGATAGTGCACAAAAGGCGCCCGCTGCGGACGCCGAAAAAGCTGAAGTTGCTGTAGATGGCGCTACCGGCGCGGCGAAAGACGCCGCTGAGGTCGCCGCTGCGGATACAAAAGAATAATTGATTATTAAATGATCACCTCGCTCCGACCCTGAAGTCGGGGCCCAGTCCATGAGGTAAAAATGGCTGTAGTAGAACGTCAGAGAGAATATGAAACCGTGTACATCCTTCGACCAACCGCGTCGGAAGATGAGCGCGAGAAGGCGCGTGAGCGCGTTCAGACCATCGTTGAGAAAGCAGGCGGTCACACGCTGAAGTTCGACGACTGGGGTACTCGTAAGCTTGCTTACGAAATCCGCGACCGAGCGAACGCTGAGTTCTTCGACCGTGGTCGTTACCAGTACTATCGCTTCCTCGCGCCATCCGACACGGTGGCCGAAGTTGAGCGTAACCTTCGCATCGTCGACACCGTCCTCAAGTACTTGACGGTTAAGTTGGCTGACAACCTCATCGCTGATGAGCGCGTCAAAGAAGGCGTTGAAATGGCAGATCTCGATGTCTACGCAACGGAAGAGGAGGAATAGTCATGGAAGTGATTCTTACGGAAGATGTTCGCAATCTCGGTGAGATGGGCGAAATCGTTAAGGTCAAGCCTGGCTATGGCCGTAACTACCTGATCCCTCAGGGACTCGCGATGCCAGCTACCAGCGGCAACCGCGCAGAACTTGAGCACCGCATGGCTCAGATTGAGAAGCGGAAGGCTCAGCAACAGGAAGAAGCTCGCAAGATTGTCGGCGAAATCGACGGCATCTCGATCACGATTCCAAAGCGCGCTGGCGAAGAAGACAAGCTGTTCGGTTCGGTTACGTCACGCGAAATCGCTGACGTCATCAGCCAGCAGGGCGTTGAAGTCGACAAGCGTCAGATTGAACTTGTCCGCCCAATCGGCGAGCTGGGCATCTACCAGGTGCCTGTGAAGCTTGCTAGCGGCGTGTTCGCACACGTTAAGGTCTGGGTCATCGCCATGTAATCATGGCGCCTCAGGCGTTTGAAAGGCGGCTTCTTCAAGCCGCCTTTTCTATTTCGTACGCCCGGCATGGGCACCAATTTAGAGGTGAAAGTCCTCTCTCAAGTAGGTCACATCAAGAGAAGTGAAGCGCAAGGGCACGAGGGCGACCGAGTGTCTGAAGGAAG
>JAUIBR010000045.1 GCA_030427705.1 bacterium
TGCGAAAAGGACTGGAAATCCCGTCACACAGTTGTTACGGTCCGCCGCAATTGGGACAAAATTTTTTTGCTGAGGGCCCGTAAATGAATGCTTTTCGTAATGTTTACTATCTAATCTTCGCCGCCATGATTCTGGCGTCTGCTGCATGTGGTGATGACACCGCGGCTCCAAACTACATGGACCGCTCGGACAACAACGTCCGCATGCCTGGCGATAATAATAAGGAACCGGACCCAACTCCGGTTGAAGATCGTGTACTCGAAGCTGTGTCGCCCGTCACTGCGACCGCCGAGAAGTACACGCTCGTGCGCCTTGAGGCTGCACTTGTACTGGAAGACAGCCGCACGCCGGTTGTTGGTGAGCTCGTTGATTTCACGGTACTTCAGGCTCCGGACTCGACGCTGGAACTGTCGGCTGACTCGATTGAAACCGACGAAGACGGCGTAGCTGGTATCGACGTAACGGTTGGCGCAACCGCTGGCCAAATCATCATCCGCGCTTCGCACCCAGGTACGACGCCTGTTGAATTCCGCATCGAAGTTACGGACCAAGCTCCAGGCGCGATCGAAGTTGAAATCTTCCCACCAGCTGGTGTGACGGTGAACCTCGCTCCATACCGCGTCCGCGCATACGACACCGAGCAGTTCGGTGACTGCCAGGCGATTCCTCCACGCGCTGACCTCGCAGGCGCAACGGCGGAAGCAACCAGCCAGGGACAGCTTGTCCTGATGGAAAACGTTCCAGCTGAGAAGACCTACACGGTTCTGGTTCAGGCACTCGGTACAAGCGCTTCGGCAATCGCATACGGCTGCGTCGACGCAGTAACGGTTGAAACCCGCGAAACGACCAGCATTTCAGTTTCGCTCCGCATGATTCCTCTCAACCCAACCGGTACTTACAAGGTCACGGGATTCTGGGACATCAGCGAAGCAGTTCGCACCTCGGGCGACGCCGGCAACATCATCGTTGGCCTTATCGACTTCATGTCGAACCCAGGCATGTTCCTGTACGACCTGATCATCGATGAGCTTCAGCAGGCTAGCGGCCTCGACCTCACGTTCCTTGCGGCGCTTGGCGTTCCAACCATCGTTTCCGACGCAATCAACGGTTGGTTGTTCCAGAACTCAGACCTCGCTCGATTCAACGAAATTGCAGTTGGTCAGCAGACGATGCTCTACAACCTCGAAGTTGAGTCGGAGCTCGTCATCGAGAAGACCGAAGCTGACCTGACCTTCATCGGTTATGAGCACTGGCAGAAGATCATCTTGAACCTCAGCTGGCAGTGCGACGTCAACAGCCCACCAGACTGCGGCCGCTACGAGATTCCTGTCGACCCAGACGGAAACCTCCCAGCGCTTGGCTACGTCTCGTACGATTGGACTGGCGAAGTCGTCGACTACGACGGTCTCAAGCTCGACAGCCTCCAGACGCAGATTGAGTACGGCAAGCTCCTTGTCCTGATCATCGAGAAGGTCGTGATGCCAGAGTTGACCGGCGGAAACGCAGACACGCTCGCTGGCGCACTCAACTACTGGGTTGATTGCCCAGGCCTCGCTCAAGACCTCGTCGGAAGCGGCATCGGCGCAACGATCGTCGACACCGCTTGCCAGGCTGCTCTTACAACGGCTGCTGGCGTAATCGTCGCACCATTGCAGAACGAAAACGTCGTCTTCGACCTCGTCTTCGACGGCGAAGCAACGATGAAAGACACGGCTTCGAACGGCTGGGTTGACGAGATTCGTGACGGCGAAAACGTCGGTACGATGGTCAACTCGGGCGCACCGGTCACCGTTGAGTGGTCGGCAACGCTGGTCGAGCCATAAGCCCAAATCACTGCACCGGGTTGATTCGCTGATTTGGTTGTGTAGCATGCGTGCACGTTGGCGGCGGTCTTGCCGCCAATGGCACGCAAGCAAGGCGAGTTGATGATTTCAAAAGTCATGATTGCAGGGTGTGGAGGCGTCGGTGGAGTCGCCTCTGCGCGTCTCTGGCAGGCAGGACTGAACGTCACTGCTGTCACAAACAACGAATCCATTACACGTCAGATCGTCGATGATGGTCTTCGTGCGCAGCTCGGAGACGAGTTCGTCCGCGCCGAGATCGACGCGGTCAACACACCAAGCGAAGCCGACGGCACGTTCGATTTGCTTCTGGTTGCGACTCCTCCTGACGGGGCGCAGGCAGCGGTGGAAGCCGCGTTGCCTCATCTCAAAACCGACGCCCGTATTGTCACGTTTCCAAATGGCCTGATCGAAGAACGCTTGCAGGCGATCGTCGACGAGGACCGTCTGCTGGGTGGCATCGTAAGCTACGGCGCCAGCATGGTGGAGCCAGGTCGGATTCGACAGACCGCCGTCGGTGGTGTCACCTTAGGCCGCCTCGATGGGCAAACCGACGATCAGATTCTGGAAATCCAAAAGCTCCTCGCGCCAATCGGTGAGATTCATCTCAGCGAAAATCTGCGTGGCGCCCGATGGTCAAAACTTGCGATCAACTGCGCAATCTCTTCGATTGGAACCGTTGGAAATGACCGACTCGGCGCGCTGATGCGACACCGTTTCGTTCGACGCCTTGCATTGGAAACCATGACGGAAGTCGTCGCGGTCGCTAAGGCTGAAGGCGTTCAGCTCGAGAAAGTCTCGGGAACGCTGGACTTGGACTGGCTTGCACTCAGCGATGATGAGCGCCTGCGGGCCGGTTCTACGTCACTCCTTGCAAAGCACACGGTGCTGCTCGCGGTGGGTACGAAGTACCGCAATATGCGCTCGTCGATGCTTCGCGCAATTGAACGTGGTCGCAAACCGCCAGTGGACTTCCTCAACGGTGAAATCGTCGATCGGGCCACCAAGCATGGCATTCAAGCGCCAATCAACCAGGCGCTCAAAGACGCGGTCTGGTCCGTATCTGACCAAGAACTCCATAACTCGATCACATCGTTGAAGGCGATGTTCGAAGAGTCTCGCGATACCTTACGCGAACTGGATATGGTCGCCTGATGTTGGGCATCAGCGCGACGGCACTCGCCGTTTGTGTTGCAATTGCCATCTGTGGAGGGGCATTTCGCGGATTCGCGGGATTTGGATCTGGTCTGATCATGTCTCCAATCCTGCTGATGTTCTTTCCACCCATTGTCGCCATCCCTGCGATGCTGATTTTCGAACTCATCGCCTCGCTGCGGTTGGTCTACGAAGCCCGCAAAGACATCGAATGGCGTCGAGTGGCGTGGTTCGGTGTTCCGGCCTGCGTCTCGGTCCAGATTGGAGCCTACGCACTCGCGGTGGCCGATGCGGCGACGATCAAAACGGTCGTCTCGATCGTGGTCCTGATTTCAGTGGTGCTAATCGGTAAAGGATACCGATACCAGGGGCGTCTGGGTCCCAAAGTGAGCGGCGTCGCAGGCCTCATTGGTGGCTTCCTGTCTGCGATGGCAGGCGTCGGGGGTCCCCCGATTGTCCTGACGATGATGGCGGACGAAAGCCCGGAAGAGAACGTTCGGGCGAACCTCATCGGCTACTTCTTGCTAGTTGGGGGAGTGTCGATGATGACCTACTTCTTGGCTGGCATGCTCAGCATGAAGTCCGTTGTCTTCGCGGGTGCATCGCTGGTTCCATACTTGATTGCGACGCATATCGGCGCACTGGCGTTTCGCAAATACGGCGGCACCTACTTTAGGCCCGCCGCACTTGCGTTGTTGGCGATTGTCGCGACCGCCAGCCTGATTCTCTGACTACTTCTTCAGCTTACCTTTGTAGACAAACACAACGACGTACACGGTCATCGGGTAGCCAGGATGTTTGTACGGCGCCACCATGATGGAACCACGCATATCGTCAGCGGCAACCAAATGGCCGTCCAATGGGACGCGCTCAAGATTGGTGTAGGTTCCGTAGATGTAGGTGACCGGACCGCGCCACTTTTTGGCGACCTTGTCCACGAACTCCTCCATCCCTTCCTCGGGCGTGAGTTCGCCCTTCGTGATGTCTTTGGCGAAGTCCGCCGCAACGGGCTTGAGGCTTTTGTAGATTTTCGCGCGAGATTTTCCGTTGGCTTCTCGAGCACGATTTAGGGCCTTAAGGAACCGCTTTACACGTTCTTCGTGGGATTCGTCTGGAAGCGCTTTGTAGCCCAAGTACATGCTGCAAAATCCAGTCGACTTTTCTGGGCGATACAATCCAATGGCCAGATTCGTGACATCGCCGTTGAGCAACGTCTCACGGCCTGACGGAGAAGTCAGGAGGTCCGACATGACCTGTTCAGGTGCACCGGAATCCTCACAATGACCGCGCCAGGTTGAACTCACGAACTCAGTGTCGACTCGCCATCCTGCCGAAAGTCCGCGGACGAAGAAGTCGGAATCTTTGATCCGGTCTTCCCGTTTCGCCGCCAGATAGTGCGGGTAAGCCGCGTCAGCCTCGCTGCTCTGCGCTGCTTCAAACTTCAGCGGCTTTGCGTTGGCTTTTGCGCGAACTTCGTTGGCCATCCGAACAAGCTCTTTGCGCACATCATCCATCGTCGCATTCGGGGGAAGCTCATTTGCGTCGATGAAGGTCTTCGGAGCGGTCCAAACCGTCCGGTCCGCCTTGTTTGGGAACACCATACCCTGAAGTTTGATGTTTGACTGAATATCGCTGCCCGTAACGCCAGCCGAGATTTCGTAGTGAGCAACCTCGTCAGCTGCATTTACTTTGCAGCGAATCTTGAAACGAGGAACCTCGAAGCCAGGCAGATTGGCACAATCTTCGGCTTCGAAGTCACCTTTTGTTATCGAGCCAAAGACGTTGGTCGCGCTGTCCAATAGCTCTCCCTGGATCGTGACATATCCGTTGGTGTCAGGGACCAGAGAGAAGGACTCAACATTCACGGGGTTGGTGCCGTATGCGAACACGATCACACCTTTGGTGGAATCTGCGTTTACGCCTCCCCAAACCGCAAAATCGACGGGCTTTTCTGATTTGGGAAGTTTTGCGCCATCAAACGTGAGCGACGCGATAGCTTCCTCAGCCGTCTGTTCGGCGGGGTTGAAATCCATGGTCGAAAACCCGAACCCGGCTGTCGATCCACAGGTCGACACGATGTAATTATCGAGCGTGGTGTGTGGGAACTTCTGATTGTTGGCATAGAAGTGTCCAACCTCGCGCGCGACACATTGCGCGGACTTGGTCGTCTTGTAGTTGTCCGGCGCGTTCGCCGCGATGGAGCGCTCCAACGCATTGGTCGGCGCCGACGGCATCGAATCGGTCTGATTCGGGAACGGACCAAGCAACGTCCAGGACGCGACGAAAACGGTGTCGTCATCGATGACGTCGACGTCTGGCGCGGGTGCCGAAGTCTCCTTCTTCATCTCTTGGACGGTCGGATACTTCTCGCGGTCGAAATTGAACGGTTTGCTTGAGCTGCAGCCCGCAAAGAGCAATGCAGCAACGAGAATGATGACTGTGTACGGCTGTCTCATGGTCGCTAGACCCCCAATTGGGTGATGGTGAATTGTCGCTAAAAACCTAGCCCACGAACGTCTGGCCAATCAAGGGAGGAAAAAAAAGAACAAAGGACCGCACAAAAATCGGCAACCCCTCCGACATACACCTTGAAACCAATCGGAACGGGCCCGCTGCCCGATGGAAACGAGGATTTTACCATGAAGAAGCTATTTGGATTGATGTCGCTGCTCTTTGTTCTTTCAGGCTGTACCTACGTCGAGTCGCACGGCACCAGCTGCCACGACGACTGGGACTGCCCGGAAGGAACCTGCGAAGACAGCCAGTGTGTGGTTGATGGAAATGGTTCGGGCTGGAACGACGACGGCCAAGATCAATGCGGCGCCGGATGTGATGTTTGTGTGAATGGCCACTGTGTCGATTTCGGCGATGCTGGAGATGATTGCAGCGCAGATTACGACTGCGGAATTGGCGACCTCTGCATCGGCGGCGAGTGCATCAGCTGTGGAGCGTGTGGTGCGGATGGCTCCTGCGGCGACGACCATACGTGCTCTACCGACGGAGCCTGCATTCCATCGGACCGATGCCGTGCTGACGCAGACTGTGCCTCTGGCGAAGTTTGCGCACCGAATGGCCGATGCGCGACCAGCGATGACGGGTCGAACAACGACGACGGATCGAACAACGACAATGGTTCAAACAACGACGACTGCCCAGCAAACACAACCTGTGATGCTGCGTGCGTTTTCAATGCTGAATGTCCCGACGATGGAATCTGCGTAAACGGCGAATGCCTCAATGCCTGCCAGGCCGATGCGGAATGTGGTGCACAACAGGTGTGCGAAAATGGCGTCTGTCGCGTCGACGATACGCCAGACACACAGTGTGTCTACAACGCTGACTGCGCTGGCGGGATCTGCCAGAACGGTACGTGCTTAGATACCTGCACCACCGGCTCGGATTGCGCGGCCGGAGAGCTTTGCGACAGCGGAGTCTGTCGGCCTGACACGCGTCCAACCGCTCAGTGCACCACCGCTGCAGACTGTGGCGCGGATGAGGTCTGCCAGGATGCGCGTTGCCGAACCATCTGCACCTGTGATGACGAATGCGGACCGGGAGCGTACTGCCTGGCGGATGCCTGCATCCCTGAGCACGAAGCGTCGCCGCAATGCACGGGCGCTGCGGATTGCGATGCTGGGATGTCCTGCATCGATGGCTACTGCGAGTAAACTGGAGTTGTTCTGATGTCCGGGTTCGTTATGCTGGCGCAGCCTCATCATCCGAAGCGAGACGAAGTGACTGAATCTTCACCACAAACCACCGACGAAGCGGAGCTGATTGCCAGCGCCGCTTCCGGCGATATGGTCGCGTTCCGCGAACTATATGACCGCCACGTCGAGTATGTGACGAAGAATGTCGCTCGCCTCATCGGTCCTTCCTCAGACCTTGAGGATGTCGTCCAAGACGTGTTCGTGAGTGTCTATCGCTCGTTGGACAACTACCGCGGCGACAGCAAGTTCACGACGTGGTTGTATCGCGTGGCGCGAAACGTCACGATTGACCACATCCGCAAACAGCCCAAGCACAAGACCGTTGAGTTGAGTGACTGGCGGCCGCTGCGGGCGAACTCGGACACATGGAGTAAACTAGAAGCACGCGACCTTTTGCGTGCATTATATGCAGCGCTAGATAACGTCCCGGCAGAACATCGGGAAGTCTTCTTGCTGCATGAAGTCGAAGGCATGAAGTTGCGAGAAATCTCGGAGTTGACGGGGGAATCGATCAATACGATCGCGGCCCGCGTCCGACGCACCCGTGAGAAGATGACCAGCGTGCTTGAGCGCAAGGAACGGGAGGCGGATCATGGATAGATTCACCGAAGAAGACTTCCGTCGTCTGGCGTTTGATTACCTGCGCGGTGATTTGGCTCCGGAAGTGGAAGAGCGTGTTGAAGAGCATCTGGTCGAGTCGGAAGAGTTTGCAGACCATGTGACACGGCTGCAGGAACTGCTGCAGAGTCCGAAGAAGGCAAACGCTGACCTGGTGCCAGATTTCGACAAGGACGCATTGTTTGACCGAATCGCGACCGAGATAAACTCGGTGCCCGCGGCAAATGTCGTTCAGTTTACACAGCCAACCGACGCCGACGAAGAGCCTCTCAATTCGTCGGAATCGCGCCGTTCCCCGCTCCTGTACATCGTTGCTGCTGCGGCGTTGATTGCGATTGGATTTGCCGCTTCACAGTTTTGGCAGAGCGCCACGGTTACTCCTCAAATTGCGGAGCAAACACCGAAAGCGCCGGTGGCTCCGAAGAAGGTCGAAGAGACTGCGCCTGTGCCAGATGTGCCGGCCAAACCGGCGCAGCTTGCCGAGTTGGAGCTTGACCAGAAATCGACGGAGTCTGTGCGTGTGTTTGCGGGTAAATCCGCCAATTGGAATCTGAAGAAGGCCAAGAACCAGTCTGAAATCGACCTGGAAGAGGGCACCGTCTTGGTCGAGTTCGTGCCAAAGAGAGATGACGCGCTAGAGTTGAACACCAAACACTTCAATATTCGTGTTTTGGGCACGATTTTCTACGCTTCCGACGACGGCGAAGGGTCGGTCGGTGTGGTGACGGGCAAGGTCCAAGTCACGCCGAAATCAGGTGAGCCGATTACCCTGGTCAGTGGCCAGGAGTATGTTGGTGGTGTCGGAGTGCGGCCGATGGAAACGAAGCAACTCGCAGATGCTGAGACACATACGAGTGTAGAGAAGCACTTGGATTTGTTGGCTGAAGCACGTGTTGATAGGTCCAAACCCAAAGAGGCGACCAAACCCAAGCAGGAGCCAAAGAAGGTCGTAGTGCCTGCAGCAATTCCGAGCAACGCGCCCGCCAAGGTGTGGCGCGAAGAGGCCGCAGAAGCTCAACGCGCTGGGCAGTACGGTATCGCCGCCAAGGTGCTTGAGCGCGCGTTGGTGAACTTGAGTGCGAACGACCCGCTGCGGGGCGCGATTCGATTGGACCTCTCGCGTATCTACATCAATCGGCTTGGCCAGCCTGCCAAGGCGGCCACGCACCTGAAACACTTCATCGAATCGCGACCGTCAGATATCGCGACGCCGACCGCCCGCAAACAGTACTGCAAAATCGTTGGTCCTGAAGGCGACCCCTTGCTATGCGTCGAGCAGTAACGAGCTTTTTTTTAGCGCTCTTCTTTGTCATTCCTGCGTCTGTTGATGCGCAGGAACCTGAAGTTCCGCCCGCAAGAGTGGCGCCGACCATCGTCCTGAATTTCGATCGACTGTGCGCCGACGTCGCGAGCGAGAGCAAACTGGCCAGCGAACTGCGTCTCCGTGTCCCAGAAGCGATCGTGACGCTGGGTGAAGTTGATGCGCCGACCGCTTGGCGAATCGTGTGGCAAACGGACGACGAGGGGTTATGTCAGCTCGACGTCGTAAGTCCGGACGCCGACCGCTCTAGAATCGAATTCAAGAACCCTTCAGATGCCCGCGAGATGGAGCTTATCGCTAGCCAAGTTGCGTTCCTGGTGACGATGAATCCCATCGAAGTCGAGCCTGCAGCTGCGGTAGAAAAGCCAAAGGAGGATCCGCCCGTCGTTGAAGAACCTCCTGCCGAAGAACCCAAACCAGAAGAGCCAAAACCTGAGGAAGAGCCAAAGCCTGAAGAACCAGTCGTCGAGGTCCCTCCCGAAGAACCGGCCCCGGAAGAGGAAGACTATGTCGTTGTGCCGTTCGTCTTTTCGGTGGCGCCCGGTCTACATTTCCCGCATCGGCACGCTGCTAACCTCGTGCCTCGACTGAACTTTGGATTTATCGGTGGAACACACTACGGGCTCGATGGATTTGAAGCGTCGCTCGTATTAAATCGGGAGCGCTACTTCATGCGTGGGGTGCAAATCGCGATGGGGTTCAACCAGGTCCACGGCAGCGTGGATGGCGTGCAGGTAGCCATGGGCGCCAATATGGCAGGTCCAGAGTCGAAAGGCGTCTCGGTGGCGTTTGGCGCAAATCTAGCCGACGGAAACTTCCAAGGCGTCCAAGCCGCGTTTGGCGCGAACATCGCTGAGGGTGACGTCGACGGGGTTCAGACCGCCTTCGGCGCGAATATGTCACGACGCGTGAATGGGGCTCAAGTGGCCTTCGGCGCCAGCGTCGCCAACGAGGTGGACGGGGTTCAGATTGCGGTCGCAAACGTTGTCGGAAAGGTCGATGGCGCGCAGATAGGTGGCGTCAACGCGGCTACTGAGGTCGACGGCGCTCAGATAGGCTTGGTCAATGTGGCAGACAAAAGTGACGTGCCGATCGGCCTAATAAGTATCATGTTCGACCAACCTGTGTTGGTGACCATCTGGGGTGGTGTTTCGTCACCAACCTTCTTTGGCATCCAGCATGGTGGAAAGCACCTGCGATACATGTACGGCGCGAGCTTCCACCCCTCCAACGACGAGGCAGATTCATCTCCACTCATCGGATTAGGCATTGGAGTTGGTTATCACTCGGGTCCGATGATTGGAGACCTCTACTTCGATATCGACGCGATTGCGCAGCAGGTATCACAGGGTGATTTCGCGAAGCAGAGTTTTCTGGCGACCTTGCGGCTCGTGTTTGGATGGCAGTTTACGGACAGGTTCTCAGTGTTTGCGGGCCCCTCGGTAAACTGGATGTTGACCGACGATGATGACGCCTACGGACTGCCCTTTGGCTCGATTGAACCCTATTCAAACGAACCCGGCCAAGCCGCTGCTTGGCTGTGGCCCGGTCTGTTGATCGGCGTGCAGTTTTAAGAACGCATTCCTAGATCGACGGTCACATCAAACGATTCCGTGAGAGCCTGTTCTTCGATCGTCGGATGTGTGGTGTCCGACGAGTTCCACCATTCGAACGCATCCTCGGGGGTCCAATTTCCTGCGTCCGCGCAGGCCTCAAACCTCGAGATGAGTTCTCGCATCGACTTGGGGCGCTCGACCGGGTCTGGCTGAAGGCAGTGCATGATCAGGGCTTCAAGGTCGTCCGGAATATCGAAATCCACTGCTAGTGATGGCATCTCGGGCAAGGATTGGCTTTGCTTCACCAAAACAGCAACGGCGCTGTGACCTTCAAACGCCGAGCGGCCCGTCAATAACATGTACGCCACCGCACCCACGGCGTAGATATCCGCAGCCGGCGCAGCCGAGTTTGGGTCCTCAAACGCTTCGGGCGACATGAAGCCTGGCGTCCCCGAGATGTTGTTGGTCTGGTCCAAGCTGTCCGTAGACTCAAACTCACGCACGAGCCCGAAATCCAAGACCTTCACGAAGTCGAAATGGCCACCACGGTTGGTGACAAAGATGTTGGAGGGCTTGATATCACGGTGAATCAACCCGATTTCATGTGCTTCATTCAGGGAATCGCAGACCTGCAGCATCAGATAGATGACTCGAGCAGCCGGAATCGGCCCATTGAGGTTGACCAGATCCAGGGTCGTCATACCTTCCAGGAACTCCATGGCATAATAGAACACGCCGTCAGGAGTCCGACCGTAGTCGTAGATGATGATGGTGTTTGGATGGGTTAGGCGGCACGTCAGCTGCACTTCACGTTCGAAGCGCCGTACCGCGGAGCTGGAGATGACTTCAGGCTTCAACAGCTTGATCGCCGTCGGGCGACGTAACATCGCGTGGCTTGCCCGATAGACGTCGCCCATGCCGCCACTGCCTATCTTGCTCTCAATAGTGTATTGGCCCAGCTTCACGGAGCCCTTCACCGCTTCATCAAGTTTTCGTCTGAAATCTTGTGCGGCATGGACCCCGACGCCGATTCCCGCGAGCAGCGCCAGCAACGTCACAAAGAGAATCATGTTCCGTTGTTGATCCAGAACTGTGACGTAATCTGAATTCGGCACCATGACGACGATGCTGAAATCTGTTTCCCCCAGCACATATGGGCGAACTCCCGCCCACCAAGCGTGGCCGTCGAAATTGAACTTCACAACCTTTTCGTTGGTGTTGTCGAGCGCTTGAAGCGCGTCGCTGATCGCGAACTTGTCGAGTTTCGACGGTTCCGAAAGGACCGCCGCGCGGCGCGCCTCGACGGAGCCGAACGTGCCTTCGGCGTCATGGGGCAATCCCAACACCCGATTGTCTTCGGTGAGGACCGAAGCGTATCCATGATCACTGGCCGCGAGTTTGGCGGTGAAGGCCGATACGTCCTGCAACATCACGTCCATCGCCAGAACGTAGGTCTGATTGTCGACTCTGTTGACTATCTTGTTGGAGGCCGTGATTCCCGGGTCTTTTGTCGTGAAGAATGAATAGGGTTGCGTCCACCAAATTTGGCGCGGCTTCAGTCCAGCGGCACCTTGGTACCACGGGCGTTTGCGCGGGTCGTAGTCGAGCTCCTTGGTGGTCTCCTCGATGAGCTTCCCGGACTTGTCCCAGCGGTACCAAAGCGTGGTATCTCCACGAACAGGGCGGTTTGTCATGCGATTTCGCCACTGCTCACCATCCTTCAAGAGGAGGTACTCAGCACCGTCGTCGCGCGCTAGCAAGAGTGAGGTAATCTGCGGATTGTTCTTTAGAACGGGAATGAACCGCTTGTTCAGCGACTCCGCTTCGGTGATATCGAACGCGATGTGTTCGACGATTTCGCTCTGAACGGCGAGGTGACTTTCCACCGGCTCGAAGAACCGTTTCATGTCCGTTTCAGTTCGGTCGGCGGCGGTCTTAATCGCGGCCGACGACAGTTGGTTGACGGCCCTGTAGCCGCCGATCAAGAAGACTGCGCCAATCGCGCCACTCGTGATCAAAATCAGGATCACCAGGTTGCGGACGAGAGTCGACTTCGTCTGCTCGCTAAGCGAGGCAGCAACATGTGCTTCTGTGTCCAAGGGGGCGGCTAGTCCAGGGTTTCGAAGATGGTCTCTTCGTTGGACACGGGCTGCCAGCGCTGCATCTGATTTCTACCGCCTTTCTTCGCAGCGTGGAGGGCTTGTGATGCCCGTGCCAGTAGTTGTTCTGGGTTGTCGACAGGACCCGCTGCAGCCAGACCAATGCTGACCGTAACGTGTTTTGCGACGTCGGAAACTTCGTGAGAAATGCCGAGCTCGGCGATTCCTTTGATAATCTTGTCGGCCACCGACTGTGCGCCATCCGGGTCAGTGTCGGGCAGGATGATGCAGAACTCTTCCCCGCCGAATCGTGCGACAAAGTCCGCCGGCCGTCTCGCCGTGTCGGCCATGACTTTTGCCACGGAGGTCAGGCAACGGTCACCGGCACCATGTCCATATCGGTCGTTGAACCGGCGGAAGTAATCGACATCTACCATCAGCAATGCGAGCGGAATCTCGCCGCGTCGTGCACGTGCCAGTTCATTCGATAGTTTTTCGTCAAATGCACGTCGGTTTCCAACATCGGTCAACGGGTCGGTGACCGTAAGCTCTTCAAGCGAGGCGTTGATACGGGCGAGCCGGGCATTGAGCACTTCGAGTTCGCGCTCTTGTTGACGCAATCGGATGACGTTTCGAAGTCGTGCGATGAGCTCTTCTTTGTGAAACGGGGTCGAGATGTAGTCGTCGGCGCCGGAGTTCAAAAGCTCAACATGAGCGTTCACGCTGTCGTCGCCAGTCACCACCACAACCGGGGTGCGTCGAAGGTTGGAGTCATGGCGAATATTACTTAGCAGTTCCTTGCCGCTCAGCTCCGGCATATTGAGGTCCGTGACGACCGCCAACGGACGAGCAACCTGAATAGCTTCCCACGCCGCCGCACCATCTGCGTAGGAGGCGACGTTGTATGCTTCCTCCAAAATGTCGCGAATTCGCTTGCGCTTGGCTTCGTCGTCTTCCGCGACGATCACGTCTGGAACCACGTCTACGTTGCCGGCACGAGGCTGTTTCACAGTCACGTTGCGCTCAGGTACCCAAGCTTTTTCGTCGTCACTCATCTCATCACCATTTCGGATTCCCCGTATTGTTCGACAATTTGGCGCTAATTGAAAGCCCGATTCGCGCAGCCCGTGTGGTGAAGGTCGTCAGAATGTCCCGCCGAAGTTGACCACGGTCGGCGTTATCGGCTGCTGCATCACCGTGTTCTCCTCGGATCGCTGGTTATAGTGGGCCAAAACCGGCAGAAGGTACCCGAACCCAAGTCCGACCACCGTGCCGACCACGATGTCGGAAAGATAGTGTTTATTGGCCACGATGCGCAGCGTCGCTACCGTGGCTGCCACCGTCAACGACGTCGCACAGGCCGCGATATCTGCGGCGCCGCCGCCATACAAATCCATGTTCAAATGATGTGCGCATGCCAAACCGGCGCCGGTGAACGCTGCGTTTGCATGCCCGCTTGGGTGACTCTTGGTGCTGCGTTTCGCGCATTCGGGAGACCAATCCGGCTCATCATAGCATCGTCCGGCTCCGGGTCTTCGGCGGCCAATCACCCGTTTGGCCACCCCGATGACGAGCGTGCTCAACGCATACGATTGCACGTTTAGCAGCACCATTTGCGAGCCAACCGTCCATTCGTCGCGAGCCAAGCCCGCAGCGAACACACCATCGATGTTTGGGTACGCCGCGAGGGAAAACACCAGGATATCGCTCCAGAGCGCGGCGAGTTCTTGGCCGTCCAACGTATCGGCCAAGAGCAGGCTTCGCGTTGCATCATCGAAGAGGATGGGACCAATCCATACAGCTTCCGTTCGCTCCGGCCAGAGCAGCTCTGTCCCCAGGGAAAGGGCCAATGCCGAACCTGTTATGACGTACTGCGCCGTCGAGAACTTCGGGAAGTTCCACTCCACGGGCTTGTCCTGCGCTGCCACCATGCCTTGACTGAGCAAGACGAGTGCGAAGATCAACGCCGCTACAAGACGTCTCATAGGTCTACCTCCACTTCCGACAACGCAGACTCGATTTCTTTGCTTAGCGCTTCACGACGTTCGGCGATTTGGGTTGCTGCGCTGGCGCGGGTTAGTTTCAGCCAACGCACCTTGAACGAGGTTCGGCGCATTTCGAGCCACTCCCCATATCGTACTGCAATCAGTCCACAGACGGGGAACGAGAGCCCCGCCACGACGGCCGTCTGCCAGTCGGTGTAGTAGGCGATCAACAGCGCCTCTGCTGCATATACCAGTGGCATGAGCACCAGTCCCATAATGGCTTTGATGGTGCTAACAAGGTCCAAATGCCGGCCCGCGATTCGCCGGGAAGCCGGGCCAAACAGTCGATATGGAACCCATCCTGAAATCACGCCGACGACGGCGAATGGTGCGAACACGATCAGCGGAGCCGCGGTGGCTAAGATTCGTCCAAGAGTGGGCGTGGCACGATGGATTTCTAAGGGTTGCTCGACGCCCAGTGATTTCAGCATCCGGTTGAGATGCAGCACATCTTCGGCGATTTCGTTGGCCCGAGCCGGGTTCGTCTCGCTCATCTGGCGGTAGGCAGCGGCGAGCACCTGCGCGCGGTCATGGGCCGCAGCGATGTCGTCCTTGGCATCTTGATTTGTCCATTGCGCCACAGAAACGAGCGTCTGCCAGAGCTCTACCGAATCTGCCTGCAGGACGACTTCACTCAGGTTCTCCGCGATGAGCGATGTCACGCGTTTGGCTGTTTCAAACTCTTCGTCGGCGTACTCAGACATGAAGTCAGACATCGGGATGGCGTCCCCGACCTCGACCGCAACGCGCGAGCGAAACGTGTCTTTGGCTTCATAAAAGAGACCAACGGGCACGATGTGAACATCGGTGCCTTGCGCCTGTGTGCTAAGCGCGATGCGCGCCGCGCCTGTTTTGAGGCGCTTCATCATTGGGTCGCTGTGGCTGGTGCCTTCCGGGAACATCACGATCGACCGGCCTTCGGCAAATCGGTCGCGGCAGGCATCAAACATCGAATCGTTCTTCGATGTGTCGTTTCCATCACTTGAGCGATAGACCGGGAGCGCCCCAAACGCTTCCATGGTCGTTTTGCCCACCGGGTTTTCAAATAGGGTGCTCTTGGCAAGAAACCCAAATTCGCGGCCGAGTGCGACTCGAACCACAACTGGGTCCATAAGACCGTTTGGATGGTTGGCGGTCACAAGCAGCGGCCCGTCTGGGAGCTTTTCGACCCCGCGTGCTTCGATACGGCGAAAAAACACTCGCACCGCAGTCAAACACACAAACAGGATGAATCGCTTCACAGGCGCTCCACGCTTAGCCTTCTACGGTTACGACGACATGTTCGTAATGACGGAATCCGGCGTAGGCTTCGAGCTCTTTCGGGAATTCGAGAACGCCGGATGAATTCCCATCTTGTTCGTCGACGCGACCGTGGACGGACTTCAATCCACCGTGCCATTCGCCGGGCGCCGAGACGACGATCAGGTCACCTGGGTCCACGCCAAGCTTGGCACGGTCATCCGGGTGCAAGTGAATCATGAGTTCGTCGCCAACCTCTGGAAGACCAGGATGCTCCTCGACGATCTTGAGGTCCAGCTTCAACGACGCGCCGGCAGGCTTTGGTTCTGAGCCCTTGAAAAGGCGCATGGCCCCTTCTTCGGAGCCCGCAACGAGGTGCGGATGGTCCTCTTTTTCCGTGCGGAAAACCAATGTTGCGACAATTCCAAGAACTGCCGAAACAGACACACCGAACAACGCACGCATGTATTTGTGCGCCTTCATTCCTTCGCCGCCAGCCTCCGCACCTTGGGCAATCGGGTCGATAATCTCAGGGTAGAGCAATGACAGGAACACCGCGGCAGAACCGCCCAGCAAGGTGATGATCGCAGCCTTGTTGTTGTAGCGTGGCCAGGTAATCCCCAGAAGCAACGTGACTGCCATCGGCGGGACGACAGCCGCGGTGAACGCGGCATGTGCCGTGAAGATGGAGTCGAACTGCATAAACAGCGGGACGATGCTCAATGCCAAGGCGCTGGCAGCGACCGTCGTGAAACGCGCGACCTTGAGGGTGTTGGCGTCGTCATCCGCTTTGTCTTTGGCGAAGTGGGGCAGGTAGATGTCATTGACGATGACGGCGGATGTCGCCGTCACGAGGGTATCCACGGTAGACATCAGCGCTGCGACCAACGCCGCCATAATCAGTCCAAACACCCCCGGCATCGCCAAGATGTTAGAGACGATAATGAACACGCCATCTGGATCAGTCATCGGGCTGATCTCGCCAGTCCCAGCCATCACGCGAGCAACCCAACCAACGCCGGCAACCGAGACTGCAGCGAGTGGCATCACCACCAGGACGACCAGGGCGACGGCTTTGCGTCCTTCCAACACGTTGCGGGCGGACATGAAGCGCATCATCACGCCCTGGTTTATGAAGTAGAAGGCGACGCCCCCTGCCATCGCGTCTTGCCAGAAGACCCCCATCGTATGGAAGGAGGCCGGCTCCTTGAACCCGGCGAGCCCCAGTTTGTGCGCGGCCGGGAGGCCTGTCCAGAACGCATCCCAACCCCCGACGTGATACACGCCGACGATGAACAATCCGATGCCCACGCCCAGCAACAAGATGGCCTGGGCGAGGTCGGTCATGATGACGGACGTTTGACCACCAAACGCGACGTAGACTGCAGTTCCGCAGGCAGCCGCGACTGCTGACCAGAAAATTGGGAAGCCGGTCAGGGTGTTGATCGCCTTACCCAGCGTGAAGTAGTTGATCGAGATATAACCGAGCAGGAACACCAACAGAATCAGAGTGGCGATCTTACGTGCACTGGGGCTGAAACGCTTGTTGAAGTACTCCGGAATCGAGCGCAGGCGCCCGTAGTAGATGATGGGCAGCCATACCAGCATCCAGAGCGGCATCCAGAACCAATCATTGAGATAGTTCATCGTGCTTGAGATACCGAACCGGTAACCGACCGACGCGTACTTGATGAACGAATACGAGCCAATGGTCGTCGCCACGCAGGATAAGGCGACAAGCCAACCTTTGAAACGACGTCCCCCGAAGAAAAAGTCAGAGGAAGAGCGTGTAAATCGCGCGAAATAGGAACCGACCGCGATGATGGTCACGAAGTAGAAGACGACGACCGCGATATCCATCCACGTACCGATGAATCCTTCAGTTCCGCGTTCTTTGCCCGTCGCCGGCAGCGGCCCCGGTTCGCCCGTGGTTTGCAGAAATGCGTGCAGGCCAGCGTAGAAGATAAATCCGCCTACCAAGACCGCCAACAATCGCTTGCTGTTTAGCGCCCCTGCTCGCCAGGCGATGACGAGTCCCGCCAAGAAAACCAGGCCGCCGATGCCATACATGTAGAAGTATGGATACCACTGCATCTTACCGCTCCGCTGTAGTTGGACCGCGTTCTATCACGAGACATCCAACGTGCGAAGCATTGGCTTAGGTCATCGGATTTGGGCAAGAAACGAGGGTTCATTTCGGTAAGAGGCTGAAAAAGGTGACAAAATATGTGAATGAACGGAAACATACATACGTCTATCAGCATCGAACCTGTACTTTCGCGGATTCGCCAAGGGTCCTTATGTCTGTTCGAAAATGGATATTGCTGGTTGTCCTCGCCGCTTTTCTCTGGCCTGGGCTGCTCAGTGCCGAGGTCAAAACGTGGACGCAAAGTGCCAAAGAGGGCAGCGCGTCGATGAAGGACCTCGTGCCGCGTCTTGCTTCGGACGAAGCATATTCAGACCGCTACACCTTTGATGCTGAGTTCGATGGCGGTGGTCGGATCGAGATTGAGATGACCGTGTCCAACCTTGGTTGGGGTGACCATCACGGCGGCGCAGTAGTTCGCGCGGTACTTCCAAACGGTAAGAAATACGTCTACGCCGAGAAGTTTGACGAAGGCGATTGGACCTTCGCGAAGGACAAACTCGACCTCAATATCGGGAAGCTGCGGTTAACCGGGAAGGGGAAGCGCACTTTTGTGATCAAGCACACGGGCAAGACACCGTTTGAGCTGACGTTCAAGAGCCGGCTGCCGATGTGGAGTCCCGGCAATGGGGCGATCGAGGTCGACGGGAAGAAGTTCGCGCTCACCCTGATTGCGCCCCGCGCTGACGTTCAAGGCAAATTTAAGATCGGAAAGGAGTGGGTTCCTGTGAAGTCGACGGGGCGGGCGAGTGGAGACCACAACTTCACGCAATTCGCGCCATTTGACCTGGCACAGCGGTTTTCGCGTTTTCAGGACTTCAACGGTGACGTGTTTGTCGCGTGGCGCGACATCAAACTGACCAAGGAAAATGGCGGGAAGTCCATCACCTGGTTGGTTGTTGGCTACAAGAATCAGATCGTGTTCCAAGATGCCTCCGCGCGATTGCGGACCAGCAATAATGTGAAGGATGGTAGGTCGGGATACACCGTGCCCAAGGCGGTGCAGGTGGACGGCAAACGCGGAAAAGACAACGTCAAACTGGTGATACGCGGATCGACGTATGAGAGCATCGACCTGCTAAAAGACTACAATTCCGCCGTAAAAATGGTGGCGCAAGCGGTGTCCAAACCATACCAAATCAGCTTTTCGGGCAGTTACACCCTCCAGATGACCATCAAGGGCGCGACCGCCACCATCAAAGGCAAGCGGGCCCATTCGATGGATTACATGAACTAGTGAATGCAGGTCTGCGGACATTCGCGCATTAGATTCTTCTGATACCGCAAATAGTTGGGGAACACCTCCACACCGAAGATACCGTCATCTGGGAACGGAAGTGGTTTGTCTTCGCACACGTCCTGGATTTCAAACGTACGATCGCGATACGTGCCGCGAATGTAGATCGGGCGCAGTTCAGGTTTGCACCAGTTTCTGCGCATCTGGAGCATCTGGGGTGGGTTCCAGAGCTGCTCGAGTAGGATTTGCTCGTACTCCTCAAGCTCACCTGGCGCGCCAAAATAGGCGTGTTCGACTCGAATATAGTCTTCCGTCAGTCGGAACGACTCAGGGAACAGGTAGGAGTTCCAACAACCTTCGTCGATGCGCAGATTGCTCAGCATTGCGGCCGCATGCTGGTACTGAAGGCCCGTGTAGGGCGTCATGCAATTCAGAAAGAAC
Source organism: bacterium (assembly GCA_030427705.1). Taxonomy (GTDB): domain Bacteria; phylum Myxococcota_A; class Bradymonadia; order Bradymonadales; family Bradymonadaceae; genus JAUIBR01. The sequence continues at coordinate 19,409 of JAUIBR010000045.1, forward strand.
GCACTCGCCAGGCTTACTGGGATGAGCCGCTCCATTTTGAGGTCGGAGAATTCCCGGGAGTCTTTCGCCAAGAGATCCTTCGGCCTTCGGAAGGTCACGACGATGGTAATGAGCGCCAACCAGAGGCTCCATTCTTTTGGGATCATCGTGATTTCGGGCCATTTGCCGTGGAGCCAAAGTGAGAAAGCTGTGATGAACACGCTTGTGGGAATGATGAATCTCCAGCTCCGTTTCATCTGTGAGGTAAGGGCTTCTCGATCGGCGGCTTCCACGAATGCGACATGGCCCACCAACATCACGAATGCGAAGGCTGGCGCCATTGTGAGCGTGATGGGGATGTGGAATGCAGCGGCAAAGAACCACGCCAATCGCCTGCGGCCCAACAGGTAAAATAGGGCAATGCTTGCCTCCCAAACGACGGCCGCCGCCGGGACCATCTGGTTGAGTGCGGCGGGGAACATGAAATCCGAGAACCCGAAGTAGACGAACAGCTCGTCCAACCCATAGTTGGCGCAGCTCGTGGAAGGTTCAAAGAAGTCACGGTTGAGTTTGTGGAGCGCAGCAAAGCCATAGGTCAAGATGGTCAGCCCTTTGAGACTGACACGCATCATCTTGATGCCTCGCTGACCAAAGTACTCGAGCAGGCACGCGGCGACGCCCGCGAAGCCGTAGAATATCAGCAAGACGCTCTGGGTCAATTGGTCGCGATGAAACAGAAGCGGGATCGCCAACGCGACGGTGCAAATGATCCAGCCCGCGGCGCCCCGTCCTATAATGAGAATAACGAGGCCGAGCACATAAATGATGTTCGACGTCATCCAATCGGGCGAGGCGGCATCGAGAAGCCAAAGATGGGCGAGGGATGCCAAAACAAAAGCCCACACCATAAGCGAGTAGGAAACGTCGCGTGGGCCTTGAAATGCGGCCACGAACGGGCCACGTGGCGTGAGTATGTTCTCGGTGTCGTTCACGAGTCAGACTATCGTTCTCGCAAGATTCTGTGCGCGATTGCCCCGAGTTTTGTGTTGACACAGAACGTCAGCGGCGTAGTTGTATCGGGCCAATTTGTCCGTTCCTTGCACGATCCGTATATACGCGTGTGATGCATATGCTTCCTTTGAAAAAAGCCCTAACATCGTCGCTTGGCAAAAAGTACTTGATGGCCGCATCAGGTATAGCCTTGGTTGGCTTCTTGGTCACCCATCTGGCTGCCAACTTACTTTTGTACCTGCCCGAAGGTGAACTCTACAACGGTTATGCGAAAGCATTGCATGACTGGGGTCCGCTTTTGATTGTGGCCGAGCTTGGCCTGGGCGGATTATTCCTGTTCCACGCCGCGGTGGCTACCGGTCTGCACATGAAGACCGCTGCTGCGCGCCAGAAGGGATATCTGGAAGGCCAGCGGTCCAAGGGCGGCAATAGCCGGTTTGGTTTCCCTGCCAACAAGATGATTTGGTCAGGTGGGATCCTGTTTGCGTTCCTTGTCCTGCACATTATCCACTTCCGCTTCGGGCCCGGCATCGCAGAAGGCTATGAAGCGATGGTGAACGGCGAATCGGCTCGCGACCTTCATCGTCTGGTCGCTGAAGAGTTTCGCAAGGCCCACATTGCGCTGCCTTACGCAGCAGTGATGCTCTTTCTGGGCGCCCACCTCCGGCATGGATTCTGGAGCTGGTTGCAGTCGCTCGGTGCGATGGCGCCGAAGTACGACAAGATCATTTATTCACTCGGATTGCTCGTCGCACTCGCGTTCGCGCTAGGCTTCCTGGGCATTCCTTTTTGGTATCTCCTCGACGTACCCGGGATGTTGAAATGAGCATAGTTCTCGATTCAGGCGAACCAGCTGGCCCATTGGCAGATAAATGGGACGCGTTTAAAGACCAGATGAAGCTCGTTAGCCCTGCTAACAAGCGAAAGCACACGATTCTTGTCGTGGGCACTGGCCTTGCCGGTGCATCGGCTGCGGCGACGCTCGCTGAGCTGGGTTATCACGTCAAAGCGTTTTGCATTCAAGATTCACCGCGACGTGCGCACTCGATCGCGGCGCAGGGTGGTATCAACTCGACCAAGAACTATCCCTACGACGGCGATAGCGTCTACCGATTGTTCTACGACACGATTAAGGGTGGCGACTATCGCTCACGTGAGTCGAACGTGCATCGATTGGCTCAGTTGAGTGCGAACATCATCGACCAATGTGTCGCTCAGGGCGTTCCGTTCGCTCGGGAATACGGCGGTGAGTTGGCAACCCGTTCGTTCGGTGGTGCTCAGGTCTCACGTACGTTCTACGCCAAGGGTCAGACCGGGCAGCAGCTGTTGCTTGGTGCTTATGGTGCACTCAATCGGCAGATCGACGCGGGACGTGTCGAGATGTTCGAGCGCCGCGAGATGCTCGACTTGGTCAAGGTCGACGGCAAAGCGCGTGGCATCATCACGCGTGACCTCGTCACCGGCAAACTGGAAAAGCACGCTGGGCACGCTGTCCTGTTGTGCACGGGCGGTTACGGCCGTGTGTATTTCCTGTCGACGAACGCGTTCAATTCGAATGGTACGGCGGCCTGGCGCTGCCACAAGCGCGGGGCGTTGTTCGCGAACCCTTGTTATGTGCAGATTCACCCGACCTGCATTCCGGCGTCGGGTGACTACCAGTCGAAGCTCACGCTGATGTCCGAGTCGCTTCGTAACGACGGACGTGTCTGGGTGCCAAAGAAGCATGAAGATGCTGAGGCGATCCGCAACGGTAGCAAGACTGCGAAAGATATCGAGCCACAAGACCGCGACTACTATCTGGAAACAAAGTATCCGAGCTTCGGAAACCTCGTTCCACGTGACGTGGCATCGCGAAACGCGAAGACGGTCTGCGATGACGGCCGTGGCGTGAACATCACAGGCCGTGCGGTCTTCCTCGATTTTGAGACCGCGATCGAGCGCGACGGTGAAGACGCGATTCGTGACCGATACGGCAACCTCTTCCATATGTACGAGAAGATTACGGGCGACAACCCGTACAAAGTGCCAATGAAGATCTACCCAGCCACCCACTACACGATGGGTGGCCTTTGGGTCGATTACAGCTTGATGACCAACATCCCTGGCTTGTTTGCTTTGGGTGAGGCCAACTTCTCGGACCACGGTGCAAACCGCCTGGGTGCTTCGGCGCTTATGCAAGGTTTGGCAGACGGCTATTTCGTCATTCCACATACGTTGGGTAACTACCTTGCGACGCACAAGCCTGCGGCTATCGACGAAAGTCATCCGGAGTTCGAGACCGTGCAGCAAGAGGTTCAGGACGACATCGATTCCTTCCTGGAGTCACATCAATCTGGCTCGACGACCGTCATCGACGTTTATCGGCGACTGGGACAGGTGATGTACGACCGCGTCGGAATGGCCCGAACTGCGGATGGTCTGCGTAGTGCAATCGCTGATATTCGAAAGCTCCGTGAGGAGTTCGAGAATGATGTGAAGGTTCCGCAAAATACCGACTTCAATAAGTACCTTGAGGTCGCGTTCCGTGCGCGAGACTTCTTAGAGATGGCTGAATTGTTGGCTCGTGACGCGCTTGAGCGTGAAGAGTCAGCAGGTGGTCACTTCCGCGAAGAGCATCAGACGGAAGATGGCGAGGCACGTCGTAACGACGATGACTTTGCCTACGTTGCTGCGTGGGAATGGAAGGGTGATGGTGAAGAGCACGAACTGCACAAAGAGCAGCTCGTTTTCGAAAACGTCAAATTGGTTCAGCGTAGCTACAAGTAAGCTGGAACGAACAAGATTCTGTAGTTCAAGAAACGGATATTACCGATGGCAACAAAAAGCTTTGTACTCAAAGTCTGGCGACAAGACGGCCCCGATTCACCGGGAACGGTAGAAGACCTGACTGAGTACGCTAAGGACGTCAACGAACACGCTTCGTTCCTCGAGATGCTGGACCTCATCAACGAACGGTTGATGGCAGACGGCAAACGTCCCATCGAATTCGATAGCGACTGCCGCGAAGGCATTTGCGGGCAATGTGGATGCGTGGTGAATGGCCAGGCACATGGATCCCAGCGTGGAACGACCGTGTGTCAGTTACATATGCGCTCGTTTGAGGACGGTCAGACGATCGTCGTCGAGCCATTCCGTGCCACGGCGTTTCCGGTCATCAAGGACTTGGTTGTCGATCGCTCCGCCTTCGACAAGATTCAGCAAGCGGGTGGCTACGTCTCGGTTCCTACGGGGCCGAAGCCAGACGCGAACTCGTTCAAGATCGGCAAAGAGGTCTCGGACCGCGCGTTTGACGCTGCTGCCTGCATCGGATGTGGTGCCTGCGTCGCGGCTTGTCCGAACGCATCGGCATCTTTGTTCACCGGTGCGAAGATCACGCAGTTCGCGCTCATGCCGCAAGGTGCGCCAGAGCGGAAGCGTCGCGTTTCCCGCATGGTCGAGACGATGGATGACCTTGGTTTTGGTCACTGCTCCAATATTGGTGAATGCGAAGCAGCGTGCCCGAAAGAGATTTCATTGGAGAGTATCGCGATCATGAAGCGCGAGTACCTCAAGGCGATGCTGGCTGGTTCCTAAGCGGTCAGCCCACTCAGGACGAGCCGAATGACTTCGTTGTGCTCGTCGCGAAGCGACCGCCATTGGCGGTTGAACACGATAGGCGGTGAGAATGCAGCAAACACGTGCATCACCGCCTTCGCTATTTCTTGGGATCGGTCGACCTTGTAGATGCTGGCTTCGCCATTCTTTCTGAGGAACTTCGTAATGAGGTCGACCTGTTCCTGCTCAAACTCAGAGTTTTGTTTCGCCACCGATTCGCTGTGTGTGCAGTGGACGAGGTCCATTGCATGCGCACCAGGCCCCGCCAAACTGAGGATTGCATCAAGCCTGGCCGTCATCATGTTTTGAAAACGTTCGTCGAAAGATCTGCCTTCTTCGCTGCCTGCCTGCATCGAATCAAGGATGACGCGGTGACGCTCTTTGGCGATGTGAGCGACGATCGCGTCTTTTGATTGAAACTCTAGATAGACCGAACCGACCGCGACCTGGGCTTCTTTGGCGATGTCCGAGACCGTGGTCTTACGGATGCCATAATGAACAATCAGACGTTCGGCGGACCGGAGGATGAGCAATCGACGGTCGGATTCAGACATGTATGAGTCCTGAATAAAATTGAAGATTGTTCATCTATAGTTCCGCGATCCCGACGTTTACGTCAATAGTTCATGCCGGTAAGCTCCGCCGACGTCTTGCGAAGGAACGCACTCATGACCAAAGCCACCGCGCGCGCTCACTCCAATATCGCGCTCGTAAAGTATTGGGGCAAACGGGACATTCAGCTCAATCTGCCGGCTCGGGGAAGCGTTTCCATGACCCTTGAGGGGTTGTCTACCGAGACGACGGTGGAGTTCGGAGACGACCTGTCCCGCGATGAGCTAAAGCTCAACGAGGAAGTCGCACATGAAGCTGACCGCGAGCGCATATCGGGATTTTTGGACCTAATTCGTGCTGAGGCAGGCATCGAGCAGTTCGCCCGCATTCAGTCGTCCAACAACTTCCCGACAGCTGCGGGCTTGGCGTCGTCTGCCTCGGGTTTTGCGGCACTTGCTCTGGCAGGCTCAACGGCGGCAGGCTTGGACTTGTCCAAACGTGAGCTCAGCATTCTTGCTCGGCGCGGTTCAGGTAGTGCCGCGCGTTCCATTTTTGGCGGCTTTGTTCGGATGCATGCCGGAAATCAGAACGATGGCTTGGATGCTTACGCAGAGCCGATAGAGGTCGCCGAACACTGGGACCTTCGCTGCGTTGTGGCGGTGACCGCACGCGGACCCAAAAAGGTTGGCTCGACGTTGGGGATGAACACGACCGAGCGCACCTCCCCATATTATCGAGCTTGGCTTGACACCGTGAATCCGCACATCGAGGAGTCGATTCACGCCATCCGCAAGAGGGACTTCGAACACCTGGCGGACGTCGCCGAGGCCAGCTGCCTTGCGATGCACGCGTCAGCCATCGCCGCTCGGCCGGGCGTGTTGTACTGGCGAGGAATCACGGTCGGGTTGATTCACTTCGTTCGTGAGCTTCGCGCGAGTGGGCTGCCTGTCTTCTTTACCATCGACGCAGGGCCGCACGTGAAGGTGTTCTGCGAAGGTGATGCTGTCTCGGAAGTTCGCAAAAACCTCCAAGATTTTGACGGTGTCATCGATACCATCACCGCGAAACCAGGTGGTAGCGCGGAGCTTATTGAAGAATGAGAGGTCGTGCCGCAGGCAAGCTGATGTTGACCGGAGAGTACGCTGTACTCTTAGGCGCTCCGGCGTTGGTGACGACCGTTGATCGGCATGTGGTCGCGAATACCGAAGGGCAGGGTGGGTACACACTGATTGGCGCTGAGGCTTCGGACGCTTTGGCGCGCTGTGCGCTTGAGGCAGCCGGACGATTGGACCTGCTGGAGCGTTTGGTCGTCGATGTCTCGGAACTCTACACCGAATCTGGAGAAAAACTCGGCTTGGGTTCGTCAGCGGCGAGCATCGTGGCAATTTGTCGCGCAGCAGGTGTTGCTGAAGACCGGTTGCTCAACATCGCTCTGGACGCGCACCACGCGCTACAAGGCGGGGCCGGAAGTGGCGCAGACATCGCTGCGTGTGTCGCTGGACGCAGCATCGCTTACACGATTGGCAATGCGAACTGGGGTGATTGGCCAGCTCTATGCGAACTAGGCGGAGAGCCAAAGGTCGAAGAGGTCAACATCCCCAATGACTTGCGCATCGAGGCGGTCTGGCTAGGAAAACCGGCGAGTTCAACTGCGCTCATGAACGCTGTTCAATCCGTCGGTTTTGATGAGGTTAGGCCATTCCTAGAAGCCGTGAAGGATGCCTCCACGGCCGCGATTACCGCGGCCAAAGCTGACGACGCGGACGGATTCCTGTCAGCGATTGAAGCCGGCGCCGATGGTATGGAGCGTTTGGGCCAAGCCTCCGGTGCGCCGATCGTGGTGGACGCACATCACAAGCTTGCCGAGGCGGCGTCCTCGCTGGGAATCATAGCCAAACCGTCAGGTGCCGGCGGTGGCGACTTCAGCATTTGCGTGGGTCGTTATGACGCGGATTGGGATGGGTTGCTCCGTTTGAACTCCAGGCTGATTCTGCCCGTCTGTTGACAGAGCAGGTGAGCTCTGGTTTGGTGCCGCTACTTGGAGGCATTATGAAATTTCTTACGCACATTCTCGTTGCTGTATTGTGCGCGGCCTGTGGTGACACCGTAAAAAAGGGTGGCGACCGGACGAATAACGTCAACAACGTCAACAACGTCAACAACGCGAACAATCAAAACAATCGAAACAACCTGGACATTGACACGAGTAACGTCGATTGGACGCCCGCTGAGCAGGCCTTTTGCCAACGGTGGGGCGGCGGAATCTACGAATGCACAACCCAAGAGGATTTCACGATTACCGCTGTTCTCAACGATTGCGAGCGGATCCGGCGGGAACAACTCGCGGTGTGCGAGTACTTCACCGCCGAGACATTCGAACCGTGTCTCGAGGAGATTGATAGTTGCTCAGGCACTAACGAGCCCTTCGAACAGAATTGCACTGCATTGACGGACTGCATCAATGATTTCGCGAAGCTTGCCGAAAACAGTGAAAACAACGTCAATAGCCGTAACAACGTCAACAATCTCAACAATTTGAATTCCCAAGACCAACCGAGCGCCGAGTTTCGAGTCGTCGCCGCTATCTTGACGGAGAATTGCGGATTTGGTCCTTGCCACGGTTCGGTCTCGGGTTCGGCTTGGGGTCTACCGTCGGACACCGCTTCAACCCCGCTAGACGTCTATGATGCGTTGGTGAATCAACCTTCGTCGACCTCGACAACGCTTGTGGTACCGGGCGATTCGGAGTCCAGCGAAGTCTGGCGCAGATTGAATCTTGAAACCTTCGAACCCCAATTCATGCCGCTTGGCGGAACTCCATTGCAGGAGGAAGAATACATCGCGATTCAGGCGTGGATTGATAACGGCGCGAACTACTAAAAGAGGCGCGCCATTTCTGGCGCGCCTTGAGTTCCACTTAGCATGTGCGCTAGGCCGCGGGCATCGCGGTCGAGCCGTCAGTGCCACCGGGTGTCAAGTCGACGGTAGGTCCGTCAACCAGCGCAATCTTGAGTGCCTCGGCCATGTCGCTAACCGGGAAGACTTCCAGGTCGGCGAGCACGTTGTCCGGTACTTCATCCAAGTCACGCATATTGCGTTCCGGCAAAATGACCCTCTTGATGCCCGCGCGGTGGGCGGCCAAGACCTTCGCCTTGATTCCACCAACCGGGAGGACCTGACCACGAAGCGTTGCTTCGCCAGTCATCGCTGTATCCGACCGAACCTGTCGCCCGGTCAGCAGCGACGTTAGCGCAGTGAACATCGTCACCCCGGCAGACGGCCCGTCTTTGGGCACGGCTCCAGCCGGAACGTGGATGTGGATGTCGCTCTCGGTCCGGAATTTCGGGTCAACACCGAGCTCCTCAGCGTTACTTCGCACGTAGGTGAGTGCTGCTCGAGCACTCTCCTGCATCACGTCACCCAACTGCCCGGTGATCTGCAGCTGGCCCTTGCCGTCCATTTTGCTTGTCTCGACAAACAAGATGTCTCCGCCCACCGGAGTCCAGGCAAGACCGGTTGCGACGCCGGGTTGGGAGGTGCGCGCAGCGACCTCGTTGTGGAATTTGGGCTTCCCGAAGTAGTCGGGCACCTGTTCCACATCGACGTTCACGGCTAACTCACCACCAGCCCGTGCGACTTTAAGCGCAACGGAACGACAGAGTTTGGTGACCATCCGTTGAAGCTGTCGAACCCCAGCTTCACGGGTGTAGCTCGCGATGATCTCTTCCAAAGCGCCATCAGTGACCGTAAGCGCTTCTGGGTCGATGCCGTGTTCACTCAACTGCTTTGGCAGCAGGTGATTTCGGGCAATCTGCCGCTTTTCCTCGACGGTGTACCCAGCGACCTCGATGATCTCCAAACGGTCACGAAGCGGCCCTGAGATATTGCCCAGGTCGTTCGCGGTCGTGATGAAGAGCACCTTCGAAAGGTCGAACGGAACTTCGAGATAGTGGTCTTGGAACGTGTCGTTCTGCTCGGGGTCGAGGACTTCAAGCAACGCGGCTTCTGGGTCTCCGGCCCATCCGCGGCCAAGCTTGTCGATCTCATCCAGCAACATCACGGCGTTGTTCGAACCCACCTTGCGCAGCGCGTGCACGATGCGGCCAGGTCGTGAACCAACGTAGGTGCGCCGGTGACCACGAATCTCGGCCTCGTCGCGAACGCCGCCAAGTGCGATGCGCACAAACGGTCGTCCTGTGGCCTCGGCGACCGAGCGTCCGAGCGACGTTTTACCGACGCCTGGAGGGCCCGCTAAGCAGAGGATTGTGCCACGGGGATTGCCGCTCAATTGAAGCACCGCCATGTGCTCCAAGATGCGCTCTTTCACATCTTCCAGACCGAAGTGGTCTGCGTCGAGTTGGGTCTCGATGGCGTCGATATCCTCAATCGTGTCGGCTGATTCGTCCCATGGGAGATCGGCCATCCACTCCAGATAGTTGCGGACGACATTGTACTCAGCCTGATTGGGTTCAAGTGCCTCCAGCCGGTTGAGTTCACGGTCGACCGCCTTCTGCGCTTCCTCTGGAAATTCTCGGTTCATCAGGCGCGTGCGCAGGTCATCCAGCTCGTCTTCACCGTCGTCGCCAGACAGCTCGTTCTGAATTGCCTTCAGTTGCTGCCGAAGGATTGCCTCGCGATGGTTCTTGTTGAGTTCGCTGCGAATCTCGCTTTCGATCTTCTGCTTCACCGCGGCCTTTGCGCGAACCTCAGCAATGAGTCTTGCGACGAGTCGAAGTCGTTCCTCTGGATCGAGGGTCATCAGCACCGTAACGCGGTCGTCCAACGACAATCCAAGCGTGGACGCGACGCGGTCGGCCAACTGTTCGGGACGAACATCGCCGAATGCAGCTTCGAAATCGGCGCTCGAGTCTTCGTCCAGAAGTTCATCGACAGCTTCCTGCAAAACTTCAGCAAGAATCGTTGCATCTTGGCTAAATTCGGGCTCAGGCGTTGGCTCTGCGTTTGCTCGCCAGTATGGCGTGAGCATCACCATTTCAGTGAGGTTCACGCGTCCCAACCCTTTCAAAACCAAAGCAAAACCGCTCGGGTGGCGAACGATCTTAACGACGCGGGCGAGCGTCGCAATTTGGTGTAGGTCTGTGATTTCGGGGTCGGCCGTTTCGGGCTGACGCTGGACACCGACTAGAACTAGGTCGTCTGGTGCCAATGTTTTTGTGAGCGCGACCGATTTGGGACGACCCACGGTCACGCTAACCACTGTACCCGGAAAGAGAACAAGGTTTCTCAACGGGATTAGGGGCAGCGCATTTCCTTCCAACACGTTCGTGAAGTCATTCTGCATCACATTTCTCCTATCCTGGTTCCACCTTCCGTGAATGACGGAGGGTGAGGGATGAACGAAAACTAAAAACGTTCATCGTTCAGTCAAGAGATGTTCGGGGAGGGGAGGGAGATTCTTGTTAAGAGATTGGGAGTGAGGGTTGGGAGGCGGGGAGCTCTCTAGATGAGACTCGGAGTCGCGGAGACACGGAGGATTTTCTGTTCTCCTCCCATTGAACCCAGGAAACCCTCCGCGCCTCCGCGCCTCCGGTCTCCCATGAGAGCCTCCGCGCCTTTGCGATCCCTCCGCGCCTCTACTCGAAGATCCTCCACAAAATCCCGGCAACGCTCTGTGCCTCCCGTCCGATAAGGGCGCTGAACCTTAAACAGGAGGACTTATGTCGAATCAGATATCAGACAGAATATTGGAGATTAACCATCAGATTATTGGTGCCGCGATTCAGATTCATCGGGTCATGGGCCCTGGGCGGCTTGAGAGCGTTTACCAGCTCTGCATGGAAGAGGAGTTCGAGAGCCGCGGGCTTCGATATCAGGCAAAGGTGCCGCTGGACATGCAGTACGGAAAGCGCCTGATGAAACGGGCGTTCTTCGCCGATTTCGTTGTGGAAGATGAAGTGGTTGTCGAATTGAAATCAGCTCGACTGAGGCCACCATCTGCGGTGCCGCAGGTACTGACCTATCTGACCTTCGCGGAGCTCGATGTCGGCTTGATTCTCAACTTCGGACGCGAAACGATGAAATCGGGGATCCGCAGAGTCATCAAGGGTGGTCGAGTCATTGAAGGATTGGAGTTTGTTGATGGGCTACCGGTGTTCAACCCCGAGAAAGAGGACTGAGGGGAGGGAGGCGGGGAGGTTGAGGAGGCAGCGAGGCTCACCAATGAGACTCGGAGTCGCGGAGACGGGGAGGGTTTTCTGTTCTTCTCGCATTGAACCCAAGAAACCCTCCGCGCCTCCGCGCCTCCGGTCTCCCATGAGAGCCTCCATGCCTCTACTCGATGTCGACCACAGCGCGGTCGTCCAGCACCATCCAGCCACTCCCTCCGTCGGTGTTGACGTAGAGCCACCAGATGCGTTCAGCGGGCTGAAACTGTGCCGCGGTAAAGCTGCCTTCGAAGTTGCCTTTGAAGTTCTCTTCGGTCGGGCAGATCGCCTCCACCATCGTCTGGCGCACACCCATAATGCACATGCCCTCACTGGCGTACTGATAGACGCCGACAACCTCACCAGGCGACAGCTCTTGCGAGAACGTCTCTCCGCCAGCCCTGTAGCCATCTCCGTAGACGAAACCTTCCATCAAGAACTGGTTCTTTACGCGATAGATAGACGGTTGAAAGACGGCGACTGCCGTCTGAGTCCACCGAATTTGTTCGCCGCGTTTGAGGGTCGTCTGTTTCTGAATCTCAGCGTTGAGGCTCGGCGACGCGTAGAGCGGAATCTGTTCGTTCCCGCCACCCCATTCGACCGTAAAGTCGTGGGCCTCCTCGTTGTATGGCCAACCGTTCCAAAGCAACTGCGGCTCAGGATAGTCGTTGCGCGCTTCCTGCTTCTTTGGACCAATCTGGATTCGGTCGGTTGTGGGACGTGCTTGCACCGCTTGGTCGTCAGTTGGGGGCTTCCCGACCATGTCAGGTTTGTCGCTGCCACCGCATGCCGCCAACGCGAACACGCCCATCAAAAACCATCTAGCGGAAGACATAGACTTTCTCCTCTCCGTACCGTCGTGTGAGCTCATCGAAACGCTCCAGAACTTGGTCACGACGATTCCAAAATACTTCCAGGCGCTGTTGTTCAATCTCGGTTGGGTTTGGATACAGGATGGGGTTCAACCACTCTGGATCCAAGAGCCGAAGCGACGCAATGAACCGTCGGCTGGCCCTTTCCACGGATTCAAACCGCGCATCCACGCGGGCTGATTCCTTTTCATGGAAACATGCCCCGTTGTCGATTGAAACGAAGTGACCGTCGGCGAACTGGTTGTTCACGCCATAGTACTCTTCGTTCGTGCTGAAGCGGTCCCAGTTGTTTGTCAGGAAGTCGAACACCATGATGTTCGAAATCTGCCGGGCCACTTGACGAGTCGACGCACCACCTTGCTCGCGTAGGATCTTCCGGTAGTACTCACCATCTTTGTACACATAGAGCCCTCGGATCGCGTCTTTGAACGGCGTATCCAATGGGTTGGTTTCTGCAGTGGCGTTTAGCCAGGGTTCCCAAACACTGGTGTATTCGATGGGGTAGTCCGTGAAGTGCGGGACCCAATCTTTCAGCACGCCAAATAGGTATTCGTTGCCGTCGACGGTCTCCCATCGGAGGTCCACGAATCGCTCAGCGTAGGTGGTCTGCTTCCCTTCTGTCATAGGGTAGAGTGCGTCGAAATCGCTCTTGGATACCCGCGCCGTTCGGCTTCGGGGAATTCGGAACTCGCAGGCAGCGATTTCACATAAGCGCCATGCCGCAACTTCCGCCCGCCAGCGGTTTTCCCATTCTGCCTGTGCAGGTTTGAACGCAAAGACGTTCTCGCCGTCACGCTTCATTTTGAAACTGATGGACCGCCCTCCGCCCAGCCGACGAATCGAGTCGACCTTCTCGTCGTCTCCGATCGTAGCGATGGAATCCTGCAGGGTTTCATCGTTCTGAATCGTCTGGACGAACAAGTCCTGAATCTCATCTGCAAACCCGATGTCGACGGTGGCGTCGATGAGCTCGGTGCGGGCGTCATCGTAACTACGGGTCCCCATGAGCGCTTTGTGGCGCAGCCGCACAAATGCGATGTTCTCGGGCTGCCGACGACGCAATTCGGCCGTCGTCTCGAGCGCGTCTCCGTAGTTGGCGCGCTCCAACGCGTCAGCCACGCTAGCTTGAAGTTCTTCGGCGGACTTCCGGCGGAGTTGGCCAAACGCTCCGGCCACAAACGTGCTGCGTGCCGCGATCTCTTGCGCAGCTGCGATGCCTTCAGGAGACGACTTCGGCTTTTCAGGCGCAGGAGGTGGTTGATTGACGTACTCGTTGACCAGGTAGGCTGCGGGGCCTGCGGCAAGTATCAGCACCATGAAGAGTAACGCAGGCCAGCGCTTACGTTTCGGAGCTGGCGGCGGCGCGACGACAATCGGCTCAGGCTGCGTTTCAGGAGCAGGCGGGTCGGGTACAGGAATCGGAACCGGAACCGGAACCGGCACCGTCGGTGGCGCAGGTGCGACTGTCGGTGGGTCTGGCACCGTTTCCGCACCGACCGAACTCTCCTCGAGCAACTCAGGTGGCAGGGCTTTCTCGACGGTTGTCGCCGCGGGTAAGAAAGATTTCTTAGGGGGCTCGGCCTCGGTCACCGGCGTCGGAATCGGCGGTGGTGGGATCTCGGCGGGGGCGGCTTTTCCAGCTTCCGTCGCCTCTGGAAAAACCCCTGCCAGAACACTCTGGACCGCACCATGGGCTTCACGTTGCAGCTCATCCTCAACCATCGCAAAGATGGGGTGTTGGTGCATCGGAACCCAAAACTCGCCCGCTTGAACCTGGATGACTCCAGTCCACACGCCACCCTTAAGCAGGCGCGCAAACCCCTCAACTGGGACGGGACCATAGACCACGTTCTCGACTTTGACTTTGAAGCCGACCTCGAGGTCCTCCGCCGTGATTGGTGGTAGCTCAAACACGATTTCGGGGGACGAGGTCTCCTCGACCATTTCGTTGACGATCGACTTCGGAATCTCGGCGGTTTGGTCACGCACCAGCACATCGCCGTCTGACTTTGGTGGGACGACTTTGTTTTCTGGAGCCCGCGGTAATCGTTTGCGAAGTTTGTCCAACTTGGCCTGCGACAACACCGGTTTCTTGCTCGGCTCCTGCGGCTCCTGTTGCGGCTCTGGCTCCGCTGATTCCGATTCAGCGCTCAGAGAGTCGAGTAGCTGCTCAGCCTCCGACAGCGTATCGATCTGAGTTGCACCCTCGTTGGCTGCCTCCGATAGAGATTCCAATGGCCGCAGTGGGTCCATATCGATCTTTGTGTGTGAAGGCGCGAAATCTCGCTTCGAAACTGCGGTCGGGGCCACGACCTTGTTCTCGCTCGTCTCCCGTTGAAACGGATCTTCTGCGTCAACTTCATCGTCACTGCCAGCGTCGGAGTCGTCGGCAAATGCAGTGATGTTTGTGAATTTGCGTTTGGGTTCTTCGTTTTGGACGGGCGGAGCCAGGCGTGTTTCAGGGCGACCGAAGAGTGCTGCGTGCGAAACGGGTTCGGTTCCGGCCTCCGGTTTTTCGGTGACGTTCTTCGCTGCTTCGACCGGTATTTGGGTCTCGCACTTTGGGCATTTTACAGGCTTGCTAGGCAGCTTCCCGTTCTTAGGTTTCAGCTTGAATCGAGCGCGACACCCCGGGCATTCGATTTCAATATGTTGTGGTTGCTCATTCATGGCGCTGCAGCGCAATTAGACTAGTGCCCATCCAAGGTTCGCGCCATTAATTCACTAGACTGAGTTTGAATCAAAATTTACGGTTTTCGCATCTCATGTGGAGACAAAAGGAGACGATATGTCGAACACACAACTAATTGAGCAGCTCAATGGCCTTCTTGCAGACGAAGCTGTGTTTTATCAAAAACTTCGGAACTTCCACTGGAACGTAAAAGGGCCAGCATTTTTTCAACTGCACGATCAGTTTGAGCAGATGTACACGGCGTCGGCGTTGCAGGTAGATTCAATCGCGGAGCGAATCTTGGCTCTGGGTGGGCGTCCGTTCTCTTCGATGAAAGAGTTCTTGGACAACGCGAACCTGACGGAACAGCTCGAAGTTCCCAACGCGGACGGAATGGTGAACGAGCTTGCTTCCGACCTGAAACAGCTGGCTACGGCAACGAATTCGATCCGTTCCTCGGCGGACGGGCTGAATGATGAAGCAACGATCAACCTTCTCGACGAGCTCTTGGATGCTCACGAGAAAGATGCGTGGATGCTTCGTGCTTGGCTTGGCTAGTTGATTTCGCGGCGCTTCCGGTGCGCCTCCTGCAGATGTCCTAATATTTCTGCATGGTCAGGCGCATCGGGGACCTGTGCTAGGTACTCCTGCAGATCCGAGATTCCTTTTACAATCTCTTGTCGATGCAGGCGCATGAGACCGCGGTCTCTGTATTCGAGCCACTCTTCAGGGGCCCAGGCCAAGATGAGGTCGCACATGCGAACCGCGGCCCGGAACTGTTCCTGCCGAACGTAGATATTTTTCAGATTTCGGAACACTCGCACCAGCGTTTCCCGTCGTCCGACCGGCTGTAGGTATGCAGGCGAGAAGGGAAGGCGACCGTCGGTGATATGGGCCAGAAGTTGCTCACAACCCTCTGAATCCATCATCGTTCCGCTGTGGAACGGATCGATGAAAAGGTCATGGGCGTCAACGGCTTTCAAGATGAAATGATAAGGGAAGCCAACACCGGCCAAACGGATACCTGCGCGCTTTGCCACTTCGATGTACAGGCATGCGAGCGAGATCGGAATGCCGACCTGCCGCTCCAACACATCCGTCAGAAACGAGTTGCGTGGGTCGTAATAGTCCGACGAGTTGCCTCGGAACTCGCAGTCTTCGCTCATAAACTCGGACAGCTTTTCAACGCGTGCTTCGACGCTGTCGTCGTCATCGAACCGGTCGCGAAGCCGTTCGGCGAGGTCGTCTAACTGCCCAAAATACCCGTCAAAATCGAGCTCGGGATACTGCACCTTCGATAGCCAAAGCATCGTCAGGCCTAGGTCGATCTCGTGATCTCGTAGACCGGCGAGTGCATGCAGCATCGCGGTGGCTTCGGCTGAACCTGAAACGTTCATTGCTCTTTCTTCAAGTGCTTAGAACAAGTGTAGCGAATTGGATCCGCATACGCTAGAACTGCGCTACATGTCTGATGATTCCTTCGATACGAACGCGTTTCTCCGCCAATTCACGGCGTTTGCCATGACTTTGGCGTGTTTGTGCCTGATCCTTCCGCTCACCGAAGCCGATCCGCAAGTAGAGGGGCAACTGACTGCTCAGGTCGCGGCTAGAGACATCGGGGGCGACGTGAAGAAGGCGTTCCCCGATGGATTGACGGCAGATTTCCAGGGGACAAACGCGTCCAAGAAGTTGGTCGAGACCGAATGGAAACGTGCTGGCGTCGACCTCAAATTTGCCGACGAGGGCACGCCCGTCGCGATTTCTCAAGACCCAAGTTCGATCACTCTGACCGTTGGGAAGGGGAAGGACGCGATCTCGAAGCAGCGTCATGTTGGCGGCTGGAAGTCGATTCTGCCGCCGCTGATCGCGGTGTTGATCGCACTCTACTTCCGAAAACTCGTGCTCGCGTTGGGAGCCGCAGTCTGGCTTGGAGCCACGCAGTTGGCGGGTTGGAACCCGTTCACCGGATTATGGAACGCCCTCAGCGTTTACGTCTGGGGCAACGTTGCCAGTGAATTCAACGTCTACATCATTTTCTTCACGCTCGCGCTTGTCGGCATGGTTCAGGTGATGACCCGTTCGGGAGGCATTCAAGGGGTTATCGACCTTGTGCGGGGTCTTGCGGCAGGCCGGCGTTCGACTCAACTGACGACGGCGGCGATGGGTGGCGCCATCTTCTTCGATGACTACGCCAACACCGTAGTCGTCGGCACGACGATGCGACACTTGTCCGACGCTCGGCGTATCTCACGCGAGAAGCTCGCGTACATCGTGGACTCTACAAGTGCACCGGTCGCGGGTGTCGCAGTGATCAGCACATGGATTGGCTACGAAGTCGGTCTTTTCGAGGACCTCAGCAAGCAGCTTGGTCTAAGCCAAATTGTCGATGGAGCCACCGTTGCGCTGTCGGGATACGACATCTTCTTCTCGGTGCTGCCGCTGCGCTTCTATTGTCTATTCACGCTAGTTTTTGTGTTCCTGGTCGCGGCGAGCGGGCGCGATTTTGGCCCGATGCTCAAGGCGGAGATTCGAGCAGCCAAGACCGGTGCCGTCCTCAATCCGGGTAGCAAGCCGATGAGTAGCAACGAATACGCGCGGCTCGAGATGAACCCGGACGCGACGCCACAATGGTGGAACGCTGTCGTACCAGTCACCTTGGTTCTAATAGGCACGTTCGCAGGAATGTTCTGGTCGGGTTGGAGCGACGGCGACACATCAATCCCAGCCCTCTTCGCTGCGCCGATCGGCGAGATTTTGTCGGTCTGGGGCAAAGCCGCTCCCGACATGATGGAGTGGGGTCAGTGGCGTGACGCTTTTTCAAATGCAGACAATGCGAAGGTGTTGTTCTGGGCTTCGATCTTCGGAAGTGTGGCCGCGATTGGAATGGCGGTAAGTCAGCGCCAACTCAAAGCCGACGACGCGATCAAGACGTGGCTAAAGGCCGTGCCCGCGATGTGGATGGCGGTGGCGATCCTGGTGCTGGCGTGGAGTATTCGCGGGGTATGCGACGACCTCGGTACAAACGTCTACCTTGTTGGCGCCGTTCAAGACTTACTGTCACCCGCCCTGATTCCCTTGGTGACGTTTTTGTTGGCGGCGGCCGTGGCGTTCTCAACCGGAACGTCCTGGGGGACGATGGGAATCCTGCTTCCGGCCATGATTCCGCTGGCATTTCAACTGTCTCAGGGCGCGCCAAACGCAGAGCTGATTGTGTTCTTGTGCTTTGGTGCTGTTTTGGATGGTGCCATCTTCGGAGACCACTGCTCGCCAATCAGCGATACGACGGTCTTAAGCAGTATTTCTGCGAGCTGTGATCACGTCGACCATGTGCGAACGCAGATACCGTACGCCATGACAACGATGGCTGCTGCCGCCGGATTTGGATACCTGGGCGTTGCGTACGGGCTGTCCGTGGGACTGGCCTACACTGCAGCGATAGCCTCCCTCGTCGCTATCTTGTTGGTGGTTGGGAAGGTCGTCTTGGTAGAAAAGGCGTCCGGCGACGACTCAGAATCCGAGTAGTTACTCGGACTCTTCTTCCTTCGCGGCTTTGCCACCGCCTTTGCGCGCCATTTCCAGTTCGGTTTCAAGGCGAGCAATGATGGGGCGATAGAAGACAGCCATGGAGAGTCCTCCGATGGCCATGCCGATAATAAAGAACCAAGGGCCGCTCATACGTTCACTCCGGTGCAATCCAACAGTCGTGACTCGGTGGCAACGTAATGCACCCGCACGTCATGTGGTTCAGTGGGTATCGATTGTTCGATTATCTGCCATTCATAAGCTACGCCGACGATTTTGGGAAGGGATTCGTCGGCTTGCAATGCGCCCAGAAGGCTGTCGTAGTACCCGCCGCCAAAGCCGATTCGCCCACCGTTGGCGTCGAAAGCGATGCCTGGGACGAGGAAGCAATCCACCTCCAGCGGATTGGATGCGGGTGTGGTTGGCTCACGAATTCCGAATTTTCCAGGCGCCAAATCGTACGGTCCTTTGACGCGGCAGAGTTCCATGGTCAGCGGCCCAGTCACGCGCGGATAGTAAATCCACTTGCCTTCCTGCCACGCCCAGTCGACGAACTCTTGGACGCTGAGTTCGCCGTCAATGGCGTCGTAGACTGCAATGTTCTGGGTGTCTTGGGTGGCTTCGATCAGCCGCTCAGTAACGCGTTCGGCCGCAGTTCGGACTTCGTCAGAGGATAGGCTGCGACGACGAGTGCGCATCTGCTCTCGAAGCTCCTCCTTGAATTGTTTTGGTGAATCCAACGGCTAAGCGTTTGGATCGTCGAGCTCGTCAAGCTGGGCGAGCGCAGCATCAACGCGTTCTTGCAGTGCGACCTTCAAGGTCCCAACCTCAGTTTTCGCTTCGTGGAGCTCTTCGGCGACCATCATGCTGACCAACATCATGAGTTTTTCGTTGGTCACTTTCGGGGCTGCCGACTGAATTGCGCGGGCTTTTTCGTTGATGTAGCGCGCAAGATTCTGAACGTGCTCGGGGTCCTTATCACTGCGCAACGAAAGGCGCTGACCAAGAATCTCGACGGTCACCGAACCAGTCGTTGTCGTTGTTGTCGTCGTAGATTGGGAACCCTGAAAACTCACGCCGAACCTCCATGTCACATTGCGTCATGCTTTAGACAAACTAAACGCATCTGATCTGCAACTTCAACTAAAATCTCGGGAGCTTTCGGGGCTTAGCCGTCAACCTTGGAAGAGCGTTCCGGTGAGCTCGGCGATTCCGAGTTGTGCTTCAACCAGCTCGACCTCGACCTGAAGTACGCGGTTCTCGGCCTCACGCAAACGCTGAATGGCGTCAGTAACGTCTAGCGTCGTGCTTTTACCAACTTCAAACCGAGCCGACTGCGCTTCAACGTTCTCTCGGGCGAGTTTGGCGGTCTCCTTTGCCAGGTCCAAGCGTTCTCTGGCTGACAATGCATCAGACCACAACTTGGACATCTGCGACGCCAACTCCAACTCGTATCGTTCAACCTCCAGGCGTGCGTTTTGTGCGGCGAGGTCCGCTCGGTCCGCATCGGCTCGGCGTTTGTCGTTGAATAATGGAAGTTCCAACCGAATCCCCACATATCCCGTCACAGCGTCCAGCTGGGCGAGGTCTTCGATGGACGACCCGATTTCATTGCCGATGCCTGCGAATTGAAGCGACGCCGTCGTCTCGAGATTTGGCAGGGCGTTGTTTTCCGCGACATCCGCCTCGATTCGCGCTGAGCGTACGTTTGCCCGCAATCGAATCAGATCGGGTGACTGCTCTTTTGCCAAAGAGATACTGTCCTGAAGAGGAGCGAGCTCAGTGTTTGGTGGCTTGATGTCGGATGCTCGTAGCTCTGTCGTCGCCTCCAAACCAATCGCATTCGCCAGCGTCAACGACGCCTGCCCAACTCGAGTCTTCGCGGCTACAACCGTTTCCTTGGCGCTCGCGACTTCGGTGCGTAGGGACACCAGTTCCGCCGGAGCGATGATGCCTTCGTCGAGTCGCGCCTCGCCTTGTTGCAGTTCCTTTTGCGTAACCTCAAGCGCTTCCTCCGCAATCTGCAGAGATTTCTGGGCAGACCACAAACTCCAATATGCGGTCAGAACAGACTGGGCAACGCCGTTGGCGGTCGCAATCTGGCTTGCTGACGCTGCCTTCTTGGAAGCGCGAGCTTGCTCGATTTGGGCATCGACGATGTCCGACCCGAACCCACGCAACCAAGGCTGAGCGACCTCGAATCCAAAGGACATATCGTAGGCAGCACCGAGGTCTCCGAGTTCAACCGTGTCACGAACACTTCGACCGACTTCGGCCCAGGTCGCGACCTTCGTGCCCGGTGAAAACGTGTAACTAAGCTCCGTCCCCACGACGAGCGCATCCGTGAGCGTCAACTGACGACCTGTCGAAGACAGGCGTGGCGTGCGGCCATAACGATATCCGACGTCTGTCGTCCACAGTGGAACACGTTCGCCATCGGCGCTGACCACAAGCAGGTCAGCCCGCTTCAGGTCGATCGCGGCGGCGCGCAGCTCACGGTTATGTTTGAACGCCTTCTGTAACGCATCATCCGCCGAGAGCGACTCAGCCGAAGCAGAAGAAGCGAACAAGAACGAAGCGCTTAGAATAAGCGCGGAAATCATGGTGCGGTTATTCATGACGAAGTGCCTCAATAGGGTTTAGGTGGGCTGCTTTTCTTGCGGGGAAGAACCCGAAGACGATGCCGATGAGGGCCGAGAAGCCGAACCCAATCAGCATCGTTTCTGGTGAAAGGACGAATGGGAGCTGCATCTTCTGGGTGGCGAACCACGTGCCGCCGATTCCGAACGCAACTCCGACCAATCCGCCCAGGAGCGACAGGGTCATCGCTTCGAGCAGAAACTGGATGAGTACGTCGCGAACCAGCGCGCCGATAGCCAATCGAATTCCGATTTCACGGGTTCGTTCGGTCACGGAAACCAACATGATGTTCATGATGCCGATGCCGCCGACAAGCAGGCTGACTGCGGCAATCGCGCCCAAGAGCAACGTGAGCGTCTTGGTCGTGCCTTCCAGAGTTGCGGCAATCTCAGCCATGTCTCGGACGTGGAAGTCGTCGGCTTTGCCGCGGGGAATCCTGCGTCTCTCGCGCATGATGGCTTCAATCTCGCCCTGAATTCGTGCGGATTGTCCTTCGGTCAATGCGGAGACGTAAATGGTTCGGACACCCATCGTGCCCGTGAGCCGCCGTTGCACGGTCAATGCAGGAAGTACAACGACATCGTCCTGGTCTTCGCCCATCGATGCGCCCTTTTCGGCGAGCACGCCGATGACCTGGCACGACGTTCGTCCGACGCGCAGCATTTGGCCAAGTGGCTCTTGGCCTTTGAACAGGTTCTTTACAACCGTCGAGCCAACCACGCATACAGTTGCGCCGCTCGCCATTTCGGCATCGGTGAACAGACGTCCGTTGGCCAACTCCCAGCTGCGAATCTCAAGGTATTCGTTGCTCGTTCCCGTGATGGAGACAGTGCGGTTATCGCCGCCAAATACAACGGTTTGCGAGCTGTTTACGACGGGCGCGACGTTGACTCCGAAGATTTCACGCCGCAACGCTTCTACGTCCGACATCGTGAATTCTTCAGCTCCGCCGCGTCGACCTCCGGGACCGCGCACACCTGAACCTGGGCGGACAGTGAGCAGGTTAGAACCCATGTCTTGGATTCGTTCCGTGACGCTCTTCGTCGCGGCCTGACCCAAATGCACCATGGCGATAACGCTGGCGACACCGATGATGATACCGAGCGCCGTCAGAAACGAGCGCACTTTGTTTCGTGCAATGGCGCCGAACGCCATGCGAAATACGTCTAGGAATTTCATCGGAGCACCTCCTCTGGCGTCCCGTCCTTTTGCAGCTTGCCATCGACAAACCACAGGACCCGCTTGGCGTGCTGTGCGACTTCAGGTTCGTGCGTCACCATCACAACGGTGATGCCGCGCTTTTCGTTCAATCGCTTCAGCAGATTGATAACGTCTTCTGTGGTCGACGTGTCGAGGTTGCCGGTCGGTTCATCGGCCAGAAGCAACGTTGGGTTTGTGACCAGGGCGCGCGCGATCGCAACACGCTGTTGTTGTCCGCCGGATAGCTCTGCGGGCGTGTGGTCTGCGCGTTCAGCCAGACCGACGTCGGCCAGAGCCTTCAGCGCACGGTCACGTCGTTCCTTGCGGGGGACGCCTTTGTAGACCAACGGCAGCTCCACGTTTTCGAGCGCACTCGTCCGGGGGATGAGATTGAACGATTGGAACACAAAGCCGAGGTAATTGCGGCGCAACAACGCCAGTTGGTCCATTTGAAACCGAGCGATGTCCAAGCCGCAGAACCGGTATTCGCCGGCAGTTGGCACATCCAGGCATCCGACGATGTTCATGCACGTCGACTTTCCGGAGCCGCTCGGCCCCATCACCGCGACGAACTCGCCGGGGTAGATGGCGAAATCTACGCCGTCTAGTGCGCGAACCTCCGTGTTGCCGGAGCCGTAGGTCTTTTCGATACCTTGCATCGTGATAATCGGGATCATGACTGACCTCGTCGACCGCGACGGCCTTTGGAGTCACTGGATTGTGAGTTCTCTTCCGACCCGACACCGACAACGACCTTGTCGCCGTCCTTCAGATCATCGCTGATGACCTCGGTGTTCAAGCCATCGGTTGCGCCGGTGCGGACGCGAACCACCTCAAGCTGGCCATTGCGCAAAACGTAAACCTTGCCACGCGAAGTGCGGGGTTGGTCGGAGTTGGTCTTGGCGCTGCTACGTCGACGAGGACGTTGTGGCACCAGCGAGAACGAATTCTCTTCGGTTTTCGCCTCACCGGCGTCCGGGTTGAAGCGTAACGCTGCATTCGGGACTCGCATGACGCCGGCGTTTTTCTGCGTGACGATCGTCGCTGTAGCCGTCATTCCGGGACGCAGGAGGCCTTCGGTGTTGTCGACCGTGAGAAGCGCCAGATAGGTCACGACATTGTCTGTGGTGGTCGGCGAGATATCGATGGACTCCACCACCGCATCAAACGACCGGCCGGAGTATGCTGCGACTTCGAAGGTCGCCTCTTGGCCTGGTTTCACGACGCCGACGTCGGCTTCGTCGATCCAGATTTCGAGGTGCATCTTGCTCAAGTCTTCCGCGACAACAAAGAGCTCAGGAGCCTGAAGAGACGACGCGACCGTCTGACCGGGTTCGACATTGCGTTCCATGATGACGCCCGCGATTGGTGAACGAATCTCCGCCTTATTCAGATTTGCGCCGGTTTCTTCAACGGTCGCTTTTGCACGCTGGCTGTCGGCGCGAGCCTTGTCCAAGTCTGCCTTCGCGCGCGTCGTTGCAGCTTGTGCGGTCTCAAGGTCGGCACGAGCCGTGACGCCTCGGTCAACGAGGCGCTTGGTTCGGGCTTCCTCGGCGAGCGCTTCGTTGTAGGTTGCGACAGCACGTCGGACAGACGCGTTGCTGGACGAGAGGCTCGCTTTCGCGAGCTCCAGCTCGGAGTTCAAGTCGCTCAGGTCAAAAGTGGCCAGAAGCTGACCTTCCTCAACACGTTGGCTATCTTTGACGGCAACCGACTTAATCGTGCCAGAGATTTCGGCACCAACGGTGACCGTGGCACGCGGTTCCAGATTACCCGTCGCGGTCGCTGTGGAGGTGATGTCGCCAGTTTCAACCGACCGGGTGATGTAGTTAACGGCCTCCGTCTGTTGAGAGCTGACGACGTAGAATGCGACACCGCCCGCGATGGCTAGGGCTAGCGTCGACACGACGAGAATCAAACGCCAATTGCGCGGCTGCGTGACAGCCTGCTTCACATCTTCGGCGCTGGGGGAAGTCGGGATGGAAATGTCTCTGATCATGATGAATCCGTGGTCAAATGTCCTTCACAGACAGTTGTACGAATCAAATCTTGAGAATTTCTTAAGCCCTCGAACTTTTTCTGCCGATGCCCTTCAATTCCGCATGCCTCTTGCGCATTGGGCGTACCTCTGCAACATTGCGCGAAAGCGCGAATAATGCGCTTCGTCGGAGTGTTTACTCCGGACAATGTTAAAGCGCGCACGTGGCCCAAGGGCCCGTTCGACATAGATTTTAGGAGACATAATGGACGCTGTGGGGCAAGCGGTAGGCGCAGGTTTCCTGCTGCTCGGTATCGTCATGGGCGTGGCCATGGGTTGGCTACTTGCGCTCCAACGAGCCAACAAAGCCGTCGATTCTCGCGTCAAAGCGGAACTTGATGAGATTCGCGACGACACCATCACGAAGACCAAAGAATCGGTTGAAATCAACCTTCGTAACGAGCTCGAGGACGATGTCCGCGAAGAGCTGAAAGAGAAACTCGCTGGCAGCATCAAAGAAGACGCTGAACGCGACGCAAAACGTATCCTTTCCAAAGCGGAAGACGAAGCAGAAGGGCTTCGAAAGAAAGCCCGACGCGATGCTGACGAAGTCGTCGAAAAGGCACGGGCTAAAGCTGACGAAGAGGTCGGGAAACGCCGTGGCGAACTCGATCGAATCGAAGAAAAACTCAACGTTCGTGAGACACAACTTGATGACCGTGCTTCGAAGCTAGATGGTCGCGCAAATGAGCTAGAAAGCCGCGAGGCGACGTACGAGAAGAACGCAAAGTCGTTGCGCGAACAGGAAGCTGTCCTTGAAGAACAGCAGACCAAAGTGCGCTCAGAATTGGAGCGTGTGTCTTCGTACTCCGCTGAACAAGCGAAAGCGGAACTGGTTGACCGGATGGAGGGCGAGGCCCGCATCGAAGCCGCGAAGCTCGCGCGCAAGATCGAAGAAGACGCCACCAACGAAGCGGACAAAAAGGCCAAGAAGATTCTCAGCACGACGATTCAACGTTGGGCTGGTGAGTACGTTACCGAGCGAACGGTCAAGGTCGTGCCTCTTCCAAACGATGACCTCAAGGGGCGCATCATTGGGCGCGAAGGCCGAAACATTCGGGCGCTGGAAGCCGCGACAGGAATGGACATCATCATCGATGATACGCCCGAAGCTGTGCTGGTGAGTGGCTTCGACCCCGTTCGACGCCACGTCGCGACGCTGACGCTTCAGAAGTTGATTTCCGATGGTCGTATTCACCCCTCGCGTATCGAGGAAGTCGTCGAGAAGACGACGCAGGAAGTCGACCAACAAATCAAAGAGTACGGCGAGCGTGCTGCGTTTGAGCTTGGTATCCATGGCCTGCACATGGACATCATCAAGCTCTTGGGGCAGCTACAATTCCGTACGTCTTATGGCCAGAACATGTGGAGCCACTCGATTGAGGTCGGGTTCCTTTGTGGCTTGATGGCCAGCGAATTGGGTGTGAACGTCAAGATGGCTCGCCGCGCGGGTCTTCTGCACGACCTCGGCAAAGCGCTCACGCACGAACAGGATGGAAGCCATGCCCTCATCGGTGCTGAAATCCTGAAGCGTTGTGGCGAGCACGAGATTGTGCGGAACGCTGTCGCGGCTCACCACAACGAAGAGCCACAGAACTCGGTCATCGCGCACCTGGTTATCGCTGCTGACGCACTGTCGGGAGCGCGTCCTGGCGCACGTCGCGAGATTCTGGGCACCTACGTCAAGCGACTCGAAGACCTTGAGCGTATCTCGGGAGACTTCCCAGGCGTTCAGAAGTCGTATGCCGTACAGGCCGGTCGCGAGATTCGTGTGATGGTTGAAAACTCGAAGGTTAACGACGACGAAGCCTTTGCGCTTAGCAAAGAAATCGCGAAGAAGATCGAAGAGGAGTTGACCTATCCAGGCCAAATCAAAGTGTGCGTGATTCGCGAAACACGCGCCGTGGACTACGCGAAATAGTTCTTGGTTTTTGGTCCTTGGTTCTTGGTCAATTCTGGAGTTCCTCTAGGATCTGAGCAATGCCGCCAAGTGCCGAAAACCGAAGAACTAACCAAGAACTAATTACCAGTTACCAAGAACCGAGAAGAGCAGTGAGTTTCAAGAGCGCAATGTTGGAGGACCTTGAGGTCCGTGGATTGATCTTTCAGAAGACCCATGACGAGCTGGACGAAGCTCTGGCAGAAGGACCAATTACGCTCTATTGCGGCTTCGACCCCTCCGCCGACAGCCTCCATATTGGTAACCTTCTGGGGATTTGTGTGCTCGCCCATTTCCGGCGTCACGGACACAATCCTGTAGCGTTGGTTGGTGGAGCGACGGGTCTCATCGGTGACCCCAGTGGCAAATCTGAAGAGCGCAACCAGCTTTCAGAAGAGGTGCTGCAAAAGAACTTGGAGGGTATCTCAAACGACCTTCGCAAATGTTTGGACCGTGCGTTGGAGATGCACCCAGAGACGCTTGGCGACGTATCGCGGGACGAGATTCCAATCGTGAATAACGCGGACTGGATGAAGCCCTGGTCGTTCATTGAATTCCTGCGCGACGTGGGCAAGAGTTTTCGCGTGAATGCGATGCTGGCGAAGGATTCGGTCAAGACTCGCCTTGAAGAGCGTGAACAGGGGCTGAGCTACACCGAATTCAGCTACATGTTGATCCAAGCCTACGACTTTCTGCACTTGTTCAAAGAGCACGGTTGCCGTCTTCAGGTCGGAGGTTCGGACCAATGGGGCAACATCACTGCCGGAACCGAGCTGATTCGTAGGACGACCGGTGATTCGGCGTTCGGCCTGACATTTCCCCTGATTACGTCTGCGAGTGGTCAAAAACTGGGCAAGACTGAGAAGGGGGCGACCTACTTGAATCCGGATCGCAATAGTCCCTACGAGTTCTACCAGTACTGGGTGAACCGCGAAGATGCTGACTGCGAGCGATTCTTGCGAATGTTCACGTTCATGCCACATGACGAGATCGACGAGCTCGCCTCAATCATCGAACGCGGAGAGAACCGCGGGGATGTGCAACGTCGGCTGGCGCATGAAGTCACGTGGCTTGTGCATGGCAAGGAAGAGGCGGACAAGGCCGTACGTGCGTCCAAGATGCTGTTCGGTGAGAAGATCGAAGGTATGACGGACCGAGACCTTCAGTCGATCTTTGCTGACGTGCCGTCCACGTCCATCGAGCGCGGTCGTTTGGAGTCTGGGATTGGAATCTTGGATTTGATTACCGAGACCGGGCTTCGCGGCTCAAAGTCGGATGCGCGTCGACTTGTGCAGGACGGTGGTGCCTACATCAACAACGAGAAGGTCGATGGACTGGACCATGTTGTCGACACCGCTCAGCTAGCTAGCGAGTCCATGCTGGTGTTGCGGGCGGGCAAGAAGAAGTACCACGTACTCGCTGTCGAGTAGATTGAACGAAAGGGGACATATGAAGAAGATTCTATTGACGATTTTTTTGGTTGGAGGCTGCTCGGCAGCGCCCACATCAACTGAGACAGTCGACACTCACCCAGTTGAGGTAACTCAGATTCCTGAGCCGGTTGAGAAAGCCAGTCCGTCGCCATTACGTACGGACCTCAAAGAGATCGGTCATGGCTTGGTCGAAGGTTACTTGGGCAAGGAAGACTATCCCGATACCGGTGTACTGCTTGCACCACCACCGGCCGCTGGTTCGGCCGCCCAAAAGCTCGATGATGAAGTGGCAGCAGCCATGGTGAACCTGAATGGAACCCCCCGCTTTAGGCTCGCCAAACGGGATGCCAATCTCAAGATGGACGATGCTGTCACCGCTTACTCGTGCGTGATGCAGATTCCGATCTCACAAGCAGAAACACCGCATATCTATCAGTTGATGCAACGATCGTTGGCTGATGCGGGATTGTCGAGTTATGGGGCGAAAAACAAGTACCAGCGAAAGCGGCCGTTCATGGTCAACAATACCCCAACTTGCACTCCTGAAGAGGAGGAGGCGCTGCGCTCCGACGGATCGTATCCATCTGGGCATACATCGTTGGGGTATGCTTGGGCGCTAATCTTGGCCGAAGTTGCGCCCGACAAGAGCGACGCAATTCTGGGTCGAGGACTGGAGTTCGCAAAGAGCCGGCTGGTCTGCAATGTACACTGGAATAGCGACGTTGAGGCGGGCTTTAAAGTGGCTTCGATGGCGGTTGCAAAGCTGCACGCCAACGATGAGTTCAACACGATGGTAGATGCTGCACAGGCGGAATATCAAACAGTTGCGGCTAAAGGCCTTCAACCTAACGGAGACTGCGCGTTGGAGGCAGAAGCACTCAACAAGTAGATTTTGCCAAAACTGAATTGACAAGCCAGCTGCGCATCTATAAACCGTGCCTCGCGTTTGGCGATGCCAAATCACCATTGGGCCGTTAGCTCAGTTGGTAGAGCAGCTGACTTTTAATCAGCGGGTCGATGGTTCGAGTCCATCACGGCTCACTAAAAATTTAGATTTTCGTTGTCAGTCATTAACGGTGAAAGCGGACTGACAATCGGTGTGGCCCCTTCGTCTAGCGGTTAGGACACCGGCCTTTCACGCCGGCGACACGGGTTCGAATCCCGTAGGGGTCACCATCAAAAAAGCCCGCTCAATTGAGCGGGCTTTTTTGCTTCTTGTTTCTGCCGACAAACTCATTTCTGGTACTACTTGGAGTGCCCTTTTCGAGGTGCTCGAATGCATGAAATTCAAAGTGAAGCCGAATTCCAGGAGTGGGTTGCTGAGCATGATCCGCTCCTAGTCTATTTCACCAACGATGTTTGCGTGGTGGGCGAATCGTTACTCAGCAAAGTGGAACAGTTGGTGGCCGATGAAGGGGTTCAAGGCGTGGTGGTCAATACCGTGCGAACGCCAGCAATATCGGGCCAGAATCTTGTCCTAACGGTTCCGGCAATCTTGGTGTTTCGGGATGGGAAGGAGTACACGCGACTCTCCCGTAACGTCTCGCTGGCCGAAGTCGAAGACGCCCTCTATCGTGCTCGACAACGGTAAGCAAAGGGCACCAACGCGATGTCGAAGAAGTTTGGGCCATTTCGAATAGGGGAATCGATCGGGGCAGGTGGGATGAGCGAGGTCTTTGCCGCAACCCACCACGCATCCGGGGAAGCAGTCGCGATCAAGGTCACCCGTTTTCGGGAAGAGCAGACGTCATTGCAGCGCGCGTTCACGGCTGAACTAGCCGCAATGGCACGCATGTACCATCCGGGCATCGTTCGCATTCACGATTGGGGACGGCTTCCAGACGATGACGGCAACTGGTGCGCGATGGATTTGGCCGACCTCGGGGCCCTTGACGTGTCGATGATTCGGGACTGGAAGGGATTGCGTGACGTACTTACACAGGTGCTGTTGGGACTTGCGCATGCACACTCGCGCGGCATCGTTCACCGCGATTTGAAACCCCAGAACATCTTGGTTTTTGGTGATCTGAACGCACCTGTTTATCGCATCGCCGACTTTGGGTTGGCGCACTCTCGATTCGAACTAAACCCGGATGCACTAACGGGCGCGGTAGCGGGGACGCCCGCCTACATGGCTCCTGAACAGCTGCATGGACGGTGGCGCGAGTACGGGCCGTGGACCGATCTCTATGCTGTTGGATGCATCGCGTTTGAGCTCGCAAGGGGCAAGCCGCCATTTCGCGGCAACTCACCACTCAAGATTGCATTGGCCCACGTCCAAGGCGAGCGACCCGAGTTGGTGACGCGGTTTGCTGTTCCCGATGGGTTTGAACAATGGATCGATGGTCTAATGCAACGTGATTGGGTCAGCCGCGTCGGCAGCGCGGCCCTTGCGTTGTCCGGGTTGGATGCACTTGGTGAAGTTGAATCGGACACATCGCCTGATTGGAGCACAGCCTCGGTAGTCGCACTCACGATGGATTTCGATGACATCACCCAACAACTGGATGTTCCGACCCTTGCGGACGACGACGTGCCGACGATGTTGGCAGAGACGCTGGCCCAGATGGGTTTTGCGTTGCCCGACGTCACGCCGGGTGTCTCTTCCGACGGCCAAGAGGACGTCAGTTTGCCTGATGATTGGCGGGTCGAGAGAACAACCTCGACGCGTTTTGAGGACACCGGCTCAAAACTAATCTCAATGCGGCAAACGCCTGTCGTTGGACACGATCAAACTCGCGACGCCATCTGGAAAGTGCTTCGACAGTCCATCCACGAACAAAGAAGTGCGGTCGTGTTGGTCGAGGGCGGGTCAGGGCGCGAGCGCGCGATGATCGGGCGGTGGTTGTTAGAACGAGTCCGGGAATGCTCTACCGTCGAGACGGTTCATTTACGCGCTGACGTCGCACAGTATGGACGCGACCCGTTCGAGGAGACTTTGAGTGAATTGCTTTCGTGCCGAGGCCTTTCGGACGACCGTTTGACGGAGCACCTTGGCCGTATTTTGTCTCGATACGTTCAGGCACCGTACTCGTTGGCTCAACGACTCGCCCCAATTTTCGACGTATCGGAACCAGCAGCAAAACGGCGAGTCTTTGCGCGCGCAGGGCTCTGGGAGTTTTTGGATGAGACGGCGCGAGTTCGGCCGGTCCTACTGCATATCGCGGGTTTGGGCCGCGACCACATACTGTGGAGCCTCATCGAACGCATTCAACGGGTGAATCCGGGAGCGTTGGTCGTCGTTGCTACGCTCATTAACGGTGATTGGCTGCGAACGGACACTGAAGTTCGTGTGCGTGAACATGCACAAACTTCAGTTACCAGACCGCAATCCTTGAATGAGCAAGCCATTGAGTATGTTCTGGATTCGTACATTCGCCTCGCACCCGAGCTCCGAAAACGATGGCTAGACGTCGCCAAAGAAGACCTCGGTGTCGCCATGGATTGTGTGCGGTATGGCGCATTGATGGGTGCATTGGTCCCGACCCCCGATGGACACACGCTGTATCCAGGTGTGAACTTTCCTCAGTCCGCACAACAGCTAGTTGAGGAGCGGATCATTCCGCTGCGGCGACACTTCCCCGCAGCGCTTCGCGCGCTCACCGTTGCAGCAGCTGCGGGTTCGGCCCTGAGCTTTGATGAGTGGACAGATGCCATGAAGGTTGTGGGCGCCGATTTAGAGGATTCGAGTGTTTCGGTTCTCATGCGGCACGGTTTCATACGTGAGATCGGTGGCCGATACGAGTTCGAGAACCCGGATGAGCGCCAGTTTCTGGTACGGCAATTGTTGGCCGAGGATAGGGCGAACCTCATCGAAAGCTGCGATTTAAGTGTGCTCGACGAAGCATTGCTCGCCGCGGAGCTATACCTCGTTGGCGATGTTCCGCAGAAAGCAGCGGAGTGTTTGATCGCGGTCATGACTTCGCCGAAACGGAGCACAATGAACCTCTCGCCGTGGCTCATCACGGCCGAGCGAATCTTGAATACGCTTGATGAGCCAACCGAGCTTTTGGGGTGGATTCCGGTCGCTGAGACGATCTGCCGACGTGTGGAGAATGACTTCGGTAGTAGCAAGGAGCTGCTTGAGCTGATCCGTCGACCGGAGGTCCAGCAGACTCCACGTGCCCTGCTAGAGTTGCGGATTCAATCCGCGACCTCGCTTGCTTACGAAGGGCATTTCGAGCGTGGATTGGAGGAGGCGACCGAGGTTCTGGATGCGCTGGGGGACACAGATGCGAGATACGCACAAGCCACAGGTGTTGTGGGTTGGATATTGATGGCGATGCAGCGGTACGAAGACGCGGGCGCGGTCTTGCGAGCCGGGCTCAAAAACGCGCTGGAGTTTGAGGCTTGGGCTGACGCGACCGGTGTGTGTGTGTTGCTTCCTTTCACAATCCTGGATGACCCTGAACGATCATTGGGTGTTTTCGAGCAGGCCATTGAGTTTGCACTGAAATCAGGAGACGAAGGCAGATACTTGCGTGTGCTGTTGGAGCGGTGCCTCACACTTTTGGAGATGGGAGAATTTGACTCCGCACTCCGCAACGCCGAGGTGGTCTGGCGCCTTGGTCCGTGGGCACGTCCTGGCCAGCTTCCACTTGTCGGGGTGAACCTGGCGGTTTGCCGTGCAAAAGTCGGCGACCGAGCGGGCGCGAAAGAGGCCATTGAACAGACTGCCGCTCTGTCGCCGGAAACGCCGGAGCTTCGCGATCGACAAAGGCACGGCACGTACTGCGTGATTTCCGCTATCATGCACGACACGGAGGAATGGGACCGCCTTGTTGCGTCGCGTCCACCGCCCCGGGCGACTATCACTGCTCTACGCTACATCGCCTCAAGTGCATGGAAGGAAGTTGACGATAGCATCCGGGCGGAACAGGCGATGGAGTATCTTGGCGATGAGTTTCAAATATGAAGACCGAGATACGGCCCGTGGTAGGGCG
This sequence comes from bacterium, assembly GCA_030427705.1. Lineage (GTDB taxonomy): Bacteria > Myxococcota_A > Bradymonadia > Bradymonadales > Bradymonadaceae > JAUIBR01. The sequence continues at coordinate 51,967 of JAUIBR010000045.1, forward strand.
TGAAATCGAGCCGTTTCTACAAGATATCGCGCGGCTTCGAATCGAGGTGTTTCGCGAGTTTCCGTACCTCTACGACGGCGACTTCGAATATGAAGAGCGTTACCTAACCCATTATGCAGAAGCAGACTTAGCGTTATTCGTGCTTGCCATTGCGGATGGTCAAGTCGTTGGCGTTTCCACTGCGGTAGCGATGGTCGAGGCAGATCCTGAATTCAAATCGGCGATTGCGGGAAGTGAATTCGGCGTTGAAGAAACCCTGTACTTTGGGGAATCGGTGCTGGATGCCCGTTTTCGCGGCCAAGGGTTTGGCAAACAGTTCTTCGTGGAACGCGAGGCGCACGCGGAACGAATGGGACTTCCCGTTACCTGTTTCTGCGCGGTCGAACGGCCCCAAGACCATCCTCGAAAGCCGAATGGTTACCGGCCGCTGCATGGATTCTGGCGGTCGTTGGGCTACGAGCATCATCCAGACATTCGCGTCCATTATCCTTGGAAAGACATCGACGAAGACAGCGAGTCTTTGAAACCAATGTCGTTTTGGTTCAAGCGATAGTTGCTCGTCGCTCGGTGAACATGAGTTGGAGCCACCCAAGAAGCGCGCTACCATCTAGGAAACCCAAAAGGCTCGCTATGAATATCCTTACCCGAACGGTGTTTTTCGCTGCGCTTTGTTCAATGACGGTTGCTTGCATCGATAGCGCCCCGTCCAGCGGAAACAACGCAAACAACGTCAACAATTCGATCAATGTTAACAACGCAAACACCGCGAACAATCTGAACAACGTTAACAATTCGAATGACGTCAACAACGCGAACAACACCAACGCTCAAACAAACAACGCGGACTGGCATCTGCCGAATTGGAACAAGCGCATCGGGTTTGACATCACGCCGACGGGATTTGATGGCACGCTCAACGACTTCACGGCTGTGGTCAGACTCGATTTGTCTGCAGCCCCCGACATCGATCTGGAGTCTTCGCGTTTTACCACCAGCGAAGGGGCGACCATCCCTCACGAAGTGGCCAAGCACGAGCAAGGCGAGAGCATTTTTTGGCTTCGGTTGCCCGAAGTCACGGAGAACGAGACACAACGAGTCTGGTTGTATTGGGAATCAACGGGAGGTTCCGGTGATCCAACTGATACTTGGGGTTCTCAATTTTCTGCCGTGTATCATTTTGACTTCGCCAATCTGGGTCTCAATTCGGTGATTGGTGAGCCTGATCTTGCATGTAATTCCTGTCTCAGAAGCGCGGGCAGTGTCGGTATGGCGCTGGACGCCAATCAAGAGGGGCTAGTGGGTGATTTGCCAGACAAGCTTCTGCCCGGTCCGGGCGATATCGTCGCCGCATCTGTTTGGTACCGAGCGGATACCGGAACTCAGGTTCGAGGTCCGTTAATCTCTGCCGAGTCGTTTTGCGTCGGTTGGCAGCTCGCTTTGGTCTCGACCACCAATGAAATCTACGCGTCAGCAGCTGCCGATGATGATGTCGTACCCATGAACGATACGACGTACTGCAATTTTCCGGACGGTCGACAAGCGGCGACTGCTGAGATCGTAGACTCCGTTGATCCCACACATCTTGTCGTAGTTTTTGACCGCACCCAGGACGAGGCGGTGCTCTACATCGATGGCGCAATCCAAGGCCGCGAGAACATGCAATTGGGTGCGACCGGCAATGACACCAGTGAGTTTCAACCGAGGCTTCGAATCGGAACGTATGGCGACCCAACACTACCGTACCTTTCTGGAGGCACGATCGATGAAGTCTTCCTTATGACAGGTGAGGTCGACGACGAATGGGTTGCCGCGCACTACGCAAATGTTCGAACCTGGAGTGAGGCCACCACGGCCACTGGGGTGCAGATACGATAGTTGCCAATCTATGGCACTAATGGTCCGCCCGACGCGATAAGCAGCCAGACCACCAAATTCAACAGCCCCGTCAATACCGCCCCCACAAAGAGCGCTCCAGCAGCGCGCCAGCGTTTGGTGACCAGAAAGAACAGCGTTGCGGGAACCACGTACAATAGTTGCGTTAGGCCGAATCCAATCATCACGAAGAAGCTGTTTGGAAGGGGACCAGTCCCGGGCTTGTCCAACATCGCCACGATCACGAAGAGAGCGACCTGAGCAAGATGGCCCAGCACAAGGACTACGAATCCATGCCAGAAGCGGTCTTTGGGCGACATTTCAACTCTTTATGCAAGTCGACGGTCACCACCAGTGACCGATGCTCGGGAACAGCCCAAGATGCTGCACCCACGAGTCGTCATCATGACCGATGAAACGTGTTGCGCCTAGCTGCGCAGCAAGATTGAGGGTCCAAGAACTCCCCAAATCCCAACGGATACCGACTTCACCAGCCGTTGTCAGGTCGCTTCCCTCGACACGCGGATTGTATGTGTAGCCAACATCTGGACCCGCATACAAGGTCTCCAGCGGTGGTTCCCACAAAAGGTAGAACGGCAAGACGAGCCCTGCGCCGCGGTGGGCGAGCTTTGGCCCGTCTTCGGCAAACTGCAGATTGAGAATCGACACCGCCCGAACTCCGACGATGTCGGAAAATGCCCATTCGAACACCACCGGCACGACGTTTAGCGCGACGACCGTTTCGGACTCTAGCGTCTCGGCCGTGACGGCGAGTTGTGCGCCAAGGTGAAACTGCTCGTCTTCTGCTTCTGCGACAAAAGGGAAAAGCACCAACAGGACGAACACGATGGCTCGGAGCACACGAAAAATCTTCACTTGAACACCTCAAACGTAACATTCGCGCGGGAAATCGGGGTTTCATCGAGGAATCGTGAAGACTTCAAGCTTCGTGCCGACTTAGGCTTGGATGAGTTTCCAGGCGCCCATCGCACCTTGCCCAATAGGCTTCACAACCTGAAATCGACCGTCAATTAGCGGCTTGTTTGGATCAGACACGGTAATTCTCGTCTGGGAGTTCTGCTTTGCATCTGCGGTGGCTGGGTAGACAATAGGCTCAATCTACCTGATTTGCTGGAATCTTGTCGTGATGAAATCAAGGTCATTTGGGCAATGAAACGAATTCTGCAGTACAGCCCGTTTGAGGAGTCTCCCAAACTCGCGCAGCAACTTGCGCCCAAGTCTGCTGACGACCTGACACGGTTCGAATTTCAGCGTCGAAAGCACCGATTTGAGTGGGTGGCCACGGGTTCTATGGACGCGGCTAACGAGTTGTTGGCACATGAATACGTGAGCATGGTCATCGTCGACATGCGCGATGTTGGCGACGGCCGACTCCAGGAGCGAGTGCAGGCGGGGTTGGCTTTCTTAGATCACTTGGACCACGCACAAGATTTGGAAGCGCGCTACGGATTCCACCGCATTATGGCGCTTGTTTCGGGCCCTGACCCCGACGAAGTTGACCAGTGGATTGCCACGCTGGGAGGGTGGGAGTTAGGCCGAGTCCTGCGTGATCGAACGAACGGATCCAAGGATTTTGCTGAGCGTGTGCGCCGCGAAATCGTTGGATTGGTTCTAGACCGCAATATCGGCAAGACCGCTTTGGCTGCCTCGGGCGGTGGCATCACGGGAATCCTGTTCGAGATTGGCGCGCTGAAATGCCTGGATGACGCGATGTATCCAGGCGTGAATAACTTCGACATGTACTTCGGCATCAGCGCTGGCGCAGTCGTAACGAGCGTTCTGGCCGCAGGCTATTCTATCGACGAGTGGATGGCAGCGGTCGCTGGTTATCCTGGCGGTCGAATTCAGCAGCTGGACCTTCAGCTGATGCGAATCTCTAACCTCAATTTTTCGGATATTCGGCAGAGGCTTTTCGACGTAGGGAAGGGCGCCGTCAACCTGGCGAAACAGACAGTACGCGATCGAGTTGCTCCGTCGATGGGTAACGTCGTTCTGGACTACTCGGCGTTGATCGGTCCTCCGTTTCAGTCTGATAACTACGAGGCCATGCTCCGCGAAGTTTTAGAGTCCAACGGTGGATGCAACGATTTCCGAAAGCTAAACCGAGAGCTCTTTATTGGAGCCTCAGACCAAGATGCCCGCCGGCATGTTCTGTTTGGTACCGAAGGTTGGGATGATGTTCCGATCAGCAAGGCGGTGCAGGCTTCGTTGAGCATTCATCCGGCGTTTAGCGCGGTCGAAATCAAGGGGCGATACTACGAAGACGGGGCCGTTACCCGGACGTCTGACTTCGTCGAAGCCATTCAACGAAAGGCCGACCTCATCTTCGTTATCGACCCGTTTGTTCCTTACGTCGCGCACACGCCTGGGACCACCAATCGACGCGGTGTTTTGTACAATATCGACCAGGACATTCGGTCGTTGTCCTACACACGTTTCGAGAACACGCGAAACTGGATTCTTCGTAAGCACCCCGAAGTCAGCTCGTACACGTTCCTGCCATCGAATCGGATTCGTCATCTTTTGTCGAAGAACCCGATGGACCATCGGCCGTACATGGAGATTTGGCGCGGGGCGTACTTGTCGACCTATGAGCGTTTGAAGGTGCTCAGCCACCGGATGCGGGGCGATCTTCATGCCCACGGTATTTATCTTGATCTAGAGCGTCCACGCGTGATCGCGGAGCGATTGCGACACCACGAGCACGCGCGGATTCAGGACTTCTTTCCGTACGGTCGTGTCGAGATTCGAACGCCACCGCTCTGCTTCGATTAGTCTAACTTTGTCAAAAATTGGCAGTGTTTATATCTGCTTTCTCCATCTCGTCCACCAGCGCGTTTCGGTGCCCATGCTGGTGCATGACATCCTCCATCACGACATGCCACAACGGTCGCTCGCCAAGCGCGTCTAGTTCCTTTTGCAACGTCTTCAAGACTTTGATGGCTTTGCGATATCGGTAGCGAGCGCCGCGGTTGATCCAATACGTGGCAACGCTTAGACGCGCCGAAATCACGACGTCGACCCGGTCAGGAAACGCTTTGAGTAGCGCCGGTGCGGCGTGGCGAGCCCTGGGGTGGTCTTCGTGCTCAAACCAATAGTCGACAGCTTCCTCGGTGTCGCCACGCTGAAGGGCTTCCACAACCCACACATCGGGCAACTCAACACGAAGCACTTCTTCGACTTCCTCCAGAAGCTCCGGCCGTTTCACCGCTCGCGCAAAGCTGCGCAGCTTCTTATAGTCCTTCACATATCCGGTCTTCAAAAACACGTTTAGCAACGAGATGGCCAACGGGTCACAGAGGTCGGGTCGTTTCCGAAGTTGGTCGGACAACGCGTCAAATGCAGCGCGGGCATCGGCGAGGTTGGCGCGCGTCATGGGCAGTTCAAGCCACGCGTCGAGCACGCCAGCGAGGTGGTGAGGGTCGTTCATCGTTTGAGTAGGTGACTCAGATCTGTTCTACTTGTCCAATCCCATTTCAAGAATCGGAGAGGATGAAGTTATTCGCAATCACATTGCTCGTGTTGTCTTTGTTTCGTCCTGCTTCAGTAGTAGCCGAACCGAACGAAGCGAACTTCGAATGGTTGCAGCCGCCTGGAG
>JAUIBR010000046.1 GCA_030427705.1 bacterium
TGCTCGAAAATGACCGGCTGCCGTCCGACCTGCAACTAAACGTCAGCGAGACCGTTCTGGCTCGCGACCTACTGCTAGGCTATTTCGGCGGAGACGACGACTTCGAGTCGAAGGCAAAGCGCCTCCTCGCATTGGTTGAGAAGAAGTTCGGCGACGGCCTGTTCAGCCAAGCCCGAATCCTGCTTCAGTTGTTCCAGACGGACGAACAAACTCGCGTCAACAACGACCGAAACCTCTTCTACGAAGACATGATCCTGCGTTTGGGCATCCGACGACGGCATCCACTTAGCGAAGAGGAACTGCAGATCTTCCGAGACCGTCTGAAGAATGCAGATACCGATGAAGGAACGCGCGATCTCGCTCGATGGCTCGACGAAGTTTGCCTCATCAAATTCCACTTGCTGCTGCGCGACCCTGCGCAGGCCGAGAACTGGAAGACGGCGCTAGAACCCTGCGGCTTGGTGAAAGCGAAAGAAGCATTCCACGAGCGCGTGCCGCCGAAGCGTTGGCGCACCGTTGACGCCTTCGCTAACGAACCAGTCTCCGAACAGATTCGGCGTCATGTGTCGTCTGACACGGCAAAGAAGTTTGTCCTGAACCAACTCAAGACTTGCTACTTCATCTTGCGTGCGGTGGGCGATACCGGCTTGGAAGGCTTCTTGGACACCTTCTTTGACTGGACGTCCGACCAATTCGACCTCAACGGCACGCTCTTGATGCCTTTGCTGTACAACCGCTCCATGCAAGAGACGGCCGCGATGAATTCGATCCTCGAAGATATCTACGAGGAACATTTCGCAGCCAAAGTGGAAGAGAAGGTCGCTGGCATAACGGATGAAGAGATTGATGCGGCGGCCCGAACGGTCCTGAAGAATCTCTCCAAATCGGACCTGGGCGAGATTGCCCCAGGCTACTACGACCTTGGTGGGTTTGTGTTCGATACCCTGTTCGAAGTCGAGTACCCGACGGCCGAATTCGCCGCCAAAATTCACCGAATTACCTAGCCCAGATACCGGGCCAGAAACTCTGCAATTCTTGGGTACGCATCTAGCCGGTTGGCGCGTTTTGCCAAACCGTGACCTTCGTCGTCATAGATGATGCACTCGACATCAACACCAACCTCGCGCGCGGTTGCGACGACAAGCTCCGCTTCAGACACAGGCACTCTGGGGTCATTGCGTCCGTGAATAACCATGAGCGGAGCCGCGATATTGCGCATGTGGTTAGAGGGCGAAATTGACTCGAGGAAATCCCGGTCTTCCTCAAGTGACCCGTACTCTGCTTCCCGAAGTTTGCGCCGATACGCAGAGGTGTTTTCCAAGAATGTGACGAAGTTCGCGATGCCAACCACATCGACGCCGGCAGCCCACAGGTCTGGATACGTCACCATCGAACTCAGCACCATGAATCCGCCGTACGAGCCACCCATCAGGGCAATGCGGTTGGGGTCTGCGCCCTGCCCGACCAAGAAATCATATGCAGCACGGATGTCTTTGACACTGTCCATTCGGTTGCGGACGTTGTCCAAGGCCATGTAGTTCTTTCCGTACCCGCGTGAGCCACGGACGTTTGGCGAAAAGACGGCAAAACCTTGGTTTACAAGGTACTGCATGACGCCGAAGAAAGCCGGGCGTCGCTGCCCTTCCGGGCCACCATGGATATCGATGACAACACCAAAACCCGATTCCTGTGACGGTCGGTACAGAAAGCCGGGTATCTGAAGCCCGTCGAACGACTCATATCGCACTAGCTCAGGCGGCTTGAGCACGGAGGCAGGCAATCCCCCCATCGACGACCGCGTCCACCGCACTGGCTCTTCGTCCGCCGAGAACTGATAGATGTCATAGCTCTGAACCGCGGTCGTCATTGTCCCGATGACGTCGAGACCGCCAGGGACAAAGTCGAAGCTCGTTAGAACCCCGGTGTTGTTTAGGTAAGACCGCGTTTCGCCTGTCGCCAGATCCACGACGTCCAAACTCGAATACCCATCTTGATTTGACGACACCGCAAGCTGCGCAAAGTCTGGATGAACACGAATTCCTTCGACGTCGCAATCCGGAGCAAACACAACTGTGGTGTTTGCCCCGTCAAATCCCATTCGCCGAACATGCAGAAAGTCCGAGTCCAAATTTGTGGCGTAGAAAATCGCTTCATTGGTCGCACGGGCGTAGTCGACATACGCGTATGCGTCGGGGGTCAGCTGGTGCGGCTGCGAGTCGAACTTCAGCAGGTGCAGTTCGGAGTATTCGTTGCTCTCAGCGCGAATCAGAAGCAGTCCTGACGCGTCCGGTAGCCAATCTGAAACGTACCAGTATCCCTCAGCCTCGAAGACACACCGTTCAGATTTGGACTCGACATCGTAGACGTATACATCGAAATCCACACCATTTCGGCCGTTGTGGGTCCACGCGGCAAACTTGCCATCGGGTGACCATCCACCCCATTGGTGCTTGGCTTGTTGGACACTCGCGAGCTCTGGGACACCACCATCATCGGAAACGAGGTAAATCATGGTGTTCTCGTCGCCACCCACATCACGCCCAAATGCGACAAGATTGGACGAGGGATGATATTGAGCGAATTCCACCCGGTCTTCGGCGAAAGTCAGCTGAACGGGCCAGTCGCCCGGCGTTTCCATCGTCCAGACTTGCGCGACTCCTGTGATATCGGAACGGAATACCAACCGGGTCCCATCGTGCCTGACACTCGCGCCAGCAGCCCATTGAACATTGAGATATCGTTCAAACGGAATGCTCATTGCGCGCCCAAATGCCACGGCTGAAATCTCCCTGGCGTCCAAACCAACTGCAGACGTTCTTCGCCCATGGACGAGCGGATGACAAATCGGACGCCAATCGCACCGTTATTGAACTTCACCATATGTGGCCGGTCTGACTCGCCGCCGGTTTCGACCAGCTTGCCGGCAGGGCGATATGTCGCGCAGACGAGCTTGACCACGCCGGTGGAAACTTCCGGAGTCAGGGTTGGGTAGACGACCTTCAAGAGTCGCGCGATGTGCTTGCGAGACGCCATCAAAACGAAGTCACCTGACGCTCGGAGATAGGCGATCATCACTCGCTTTCCAACCATTGCTGCGTTCTTCGGGCCGCGTGCAATTGGTGGCGCAAAACCGTGATCGATGGCGAAAATGACCGCCGCCGGGAGTTCCGCGACAACTTCGATCGTGTCAGCCATCTCGGCAAGTGTGCCTTTCTGGTCCCATCGATATGCGTTCCAGAGTTCTGCCAGACGCAACACCAAGGCGCGATCCGTCAAACCCTCTGTTGGATCCAGCCAACTGCGTTCCACGACATCCGGGTTCAGCTTCCTAACCGGTTCGACAAGGTCGACTTCATCAACATCCTGTGCGGCCATCCAACGGGTGACCAAGTCAAACGGATTGAAGTTACCGTCTGGCAACAGAACCTGGCTGTCCTTGGGGTTCTTTTCGAATCGCCAGGCGGCATCCTGCCGATTTGCGACAATCGAACCAACGAAAGCGCCCAGCCCCAACAAACGGGCGGGAACGTCCGAGTCTGGAGGCTGATACTCGTCTGGAAGGTCTTCGATGCTGTCGAGCAATCCGTCCCAACATAACAGTTCGAGTCGGGCCAGACCTCCGGGAGTAATCTCGGGTGGGAAGGAAGACAGCGCAGATGCTCTCGACAGGACGAGGTCGAGCCCTCGGCGAATCGCAATCTCAGACGCGATGTTTCCACCACTGAAATGAACATGGTCGCCACGAATCTCCTCGTGCGTGATGTTCAATAGGCTCGGTGGCGTCGATGGTAGCGTATCGAGCGTTTGCAGCCTTGATGGCCAATCGGGCAGACCGACTGGGACAACATCCTGTTGCAGTTTTTCGTTCGTCTCCCGATCGCGTTGCATCAACTTAAGCAGCTCGGAGTTACCTGATGGCATCGGCGGACGTCGCGGTGGAGCAGCAGACGGCTGCTTTTGACTAGCTTGCGACCGAGGCGGCTGCTTGGGCGGACGCGACTCAGGTGGGCCCGGACGCGGAGGTGGGCCAGATACCGCCTGTTCCTGCTGCGTCACGGCCGTCTCGAAGCCCAACTGCATTGGGGTTCGATTCGCAATCGAACGCCGGGCGGCCCCAAACACTTGGGCCATTCGATTGGTTTTTGCTGAGATATTGTAGTCGATTCGGTTGATGAACTTGTTCGCGTCGTCTTCGCGAATCTTGCCCTGGATCAACGCCTCAATGAGGTCAGCGAGGACGTGCTGGGTGTGAATCACAGCCAGATCACGCCGTCCATTTGCGCTCAGGCCAGCGATGAAGTCAGACGCCCCAACATCCCATTTGCCGCGCCGAATCCGTTGCTCGCCTAGAACAACACGAATGAGGGCATCATTTGGAGCCTGCTGAGCCGCAACCTCCAGAATCTCCTCTGCCGCCTTTCGTTGTCCCAGCGCGCCCACAACCTCGCCCATGACAGCGACGGTGACTGGCGTCGACTCGAAATCATTTAGCCGTGCGGCGAGGTCTTGCGCCGTTTCGTGATCGCCAAGCGAAGAGAAGGACCTTGCCATTCCAACCATGGCGGAGGGCCAATCCTCATCGACGCTTTTCTCGAATAGGCGAGCGGCACGCTCAAAATCACCTGAGGCGTAGGCTGCCCATGCTTCGGCAAACGACATCGCGACTCCAGACTAATGAAACAAGTGGTTGTGTCCGCCAGTGTAACCCGATTTCCCCAATCATTAAACGTCAGTGGGTCTCTAAAGGAATGGTAATTGAGACCTTCGTTCCAACGCCCAACTCGCTCGAAATGTCGATGATTCCGCCATGGTGTTGCAGGATTTGTTGCGAGATGTAGAGCCCCAAGCCCATCGACCGCGAATCAGCTCGTGCGCGTTCTGCCTGATAGAACCGGTCGAACACGCGAGACAAATGTGCTGTCTCAATGCCGGCGCCCTCATCTTCGATAACGATCGAAGCGGAATTCTGTGAATGAGCCACCGTAACCGACACCTTGCTGCCCGCGTCCGTGTGCTTGACCGCGTTGTCGATCAGGTTCGTCAGTACCTGGTCCATACGACCTGAATCGAGGGTCGCGATAACCGGACCATCTGGGAACAGTGTGCGGACCTCCACTCCTTTGGGGTGGGCGTCCCACGCGGCGCAGACGCGCTCGACGACTTCACACAGGTCCACCGTCTCCATGTGGAGCACCATCCGCCCCGTCTCAATACGCGTCATGTCCAGAAGGACGTCGATAAGCCGCGAAAGTCGGCGGACCTGGTCCAGACTGCGTGCGACCAGAGTTTCATCAATCGATTCTCCACGTTCGAGCTGACGCTGCAAAAGCTGCAAGAATCCTGTGAGCGGCGTCAGTGGGCTGCGAAGTTCGTGACTCGCGACGGAGAGGAATTCATCTTTTCGTTGGTCCTGCACGACTCGCGCGGTGATGTCTTCCAACGTACCGAGGAACGACTCCGCTGGGCCGTCGTTAGACGCAATAGGCAGGACGTTGACCTCGACGTACTTGCGTCTTCCATCGTCGAACTCAACGATGATTCGAACATCCACATATCCAGCGCGCATGCGGGCCGCCCTGAAGAACGGCCACTCCGCACGTGGGAGCGCTGTGCCGTCCAAGTCCAAGACCCGATACGGGCGACGGTCCAGATTGAGGTGTTTCAGGTCGACTTCCAGAATGTCCTTCAATCCTTCGTTCGACAGCAGAATCTCGCCGCGGTTGTTGAAGAGCACGACCCCTTCGGGCATCCGCTGAACAAGCGCTTCAAGCCGAGCTCGTTCGGCTGCGTAACGGTTTCGGCGACGCGTCCCCTCAAGCGTTGCTGCAATGTAGTCGCTCAACTCGCGCAGGAACTCGAAATCGAGCTGGTCCACGTTCGCTTCACGCAATACGCCCAGATGCAGGGTTCCAATGGCCCGGCCCTGATAGTGCAGCGGCACGACAACATGGGTGCCTGTAAGGGGCGCCCCCTCCCATTCACCACCATCGCCAAAGGTAGGCTCACCAGAATCTAACGCCTGAATGACGTAGGGATTTACCAGCGGGTCTGCGACCATCGAAGCGTCCAATAGGAGTCCTCGCCACCCAAACGGTTGCAGGCGCTCGCCCTCAAAAATCCCGATAACGCCCGTGTCCACCGGCATCCAGTCAAACAGGCGATCAACTATCGCTTGTCCCAGTGTCTCCAACGAAAGTTCTTCGGCGCCAAGTCGTCCCAGCTCGGCGAGCAGTTCCACTTGATGAAGCCGCGCTGTGCGCTTGGAATCTTCGACAAACAGCACGGCTCCACCTGGAACCGGTGAGATCGAAACCTCGATACTTGAATCCGCGCCTGTGTGCATCAAAACGTGCTCGGTGGGCTTCGGTTCTGCGCCATCGATGGCGGCCTTAACATCGTGCATGACGCTCTCGGGATCCGGAAACCTTGCAGCCTTCAACAAGAATGAAACAGATTTGCCGGATGGATCGAGAACACGAAACACGTCGAGCAGGGCTTGGTTCGCATAGTGGCAGTTCAGATCAGAATCGACGTACACGCTCGCTTTGTTGTTGGCTGCCAGAAAACCCTTGATCCACTTCGGCCTGAGGCTGGGTTCTGAGTGTGACCCCAGATTCCGTGAACTCTCTGTGACGTCGTAGTAGGTTGCCACAAATCCGACGGTATCCGTGCCCTCCATAACCGGCTCGTAATCAACCGCGAGCGTCACGTACTCACCGTCGCGTTCGATGTCGAACTGGCCTGGCTCCGGGCGGCCTTCCAACATCCGTTGAACACGACGTTCGAGCGCATCGTGGTCCAAAAATCGGATGCCTACCCACTCTCCGTCGAGATCCGTGTGGGTCTTCCCAAGCACAGCCGCACCGAGTTTGAAGATGTTCTTTGCGCCATCGTCGACGTACTCCACCGTCCCATCGAGGCGATAAAACACTCGCCCGACGACTTCGGCTTCCTCATGAACAGCGTCGTTTTCTGTCTTCAATTTCGATCAGTTGTCTGGAGGAGCATTTGCTGGCTGCCCATCAGCCACGGTTTCAATCGTCGAGCCACCGAAGGCGCCCTGGTTCGCCGCTTGGACGTTGCTATCGTCGCCTTCAAACCCGCCTGCTGGTGAATCCTGCGTGTGAATCTTGGCCGTTCCGTTGTTTTGCCATGCGCAAGACTCCATGCGGGCCCCAACGCCATTGAAGAACGCACCAAACCTGGCGTTGGATGTGAACGACGAAAACTCGATTTCCGGCATCCAGTCCCCATTGACGACCAGTCCGTCGCCCGCTTCCACGGTGAGGTTTCCATGGCTGATCATCGTAGATTGAGTCCTGCTGAACTGCGTGAATTTTGCGAACAATCTCGCGCGATTGGCCAACACGCCAATCCCCTCGTTCGACAAGATGGTCGTTCGAAGTAGTTCAAGGTCGTAGCTCGTGTCGTTCGAGTCGGGGGCGTTTCGGTTACTCTCGGACCATACGCCGCCAATCCCATTTCGATACACCAAGGTATCTTCGACCGTCACACCATCTTGAAGTGGGCGTGTCGTCTCTTCGGTGTCGTGGACCAACATCCCGATGCCTTCGTTGTCTAGAATCGCACCGCTGCGCACGATTACACGTGGTGTGTTGGCGACGTAGACACCATGACCTCCACGTGGAGAGGTGGCATTACCAACATTAGGGCTCCCGAACACGCCATCGATATCAACCTCGTTCATGAACGCGCCTGTCTGACGCAGGTCCACCCCTACAACTCCGACATTGCTGATCTCGACGCCTTGCAAACCCATCGCTGTGAACTGACCGAAGGCGTCCGAGATGGCGAGGTCGGATTGCCCCAGGAACATATCGCCTGGCAAGAACATATCCCCCGGGAGGAACTGTCCTCCCAGGAACATATCGCCCGGCAAGAACATGTCTCCCGGCAGGAAGACAGACCCCGGAATAACCTCCTGAGGAATCAACAGATTGGTCTCGTCGAAGTAACTCGAGCCAGCCAGAAGCGCGTCGTCTGCCGCAAAGATCGGAGCCATGTTATTCGCTGGCGTTGGCAGCCAGTCGAACGTTCCGGTCGTCTCACTCATGATGCCACGGTTGGCCACGTCCTGAATGGTGGATTCATCGATCCATGACCTTGAATTGGTAAGACGAACTCCCGTTCCGCCATCCCGGATATCAAGCTCACGTGCGCGAAGGACGGATTCAACCGCACGGATTCCAGCGCCAGAATCGGAATCGGACCCGGGAAGAAATCCAGAGATTTGAACTCTATCCAAGGTGAGGACAGAAGCCTGAGTAGCGAACGCTGCGTTTGAATCCTCCGAGCCTGTGAATTCGGAATCCAAGACGGAGATCGCGCTACCAAACGGCGCCACGCCCGACACTTCCGAGGGACTCGTACCGCGGGTCAGAACACCGGTTTTCACACCTTCCATTGATACCCTCGCGAGCGCGAGACGGTTGCCTTCGGTCACGATCCCCGTGTTCTGTCCTAAAAACTCCGAGTACGCGACTGATACGACCCCACCCGTCAGGTCTAAGGCAGCTTCAGATGTGGTCTGGCGAAAGCTCGTGTTGATGATACTGGTGACCCCTGAGCCTTCGACAGACACTGTGCCCGCGCCTTCAATCGTCACACCGGCGATGATGGCCAAATCGATATTTGACAGGGTCAGGCCTCCTGAAAGCTGAATCTTCGTCTGGCTTGGACAGGTGGCCACGATGACCAATCTCTCACGGCTTGCGATCGTCGTCTCTTCGAGCGCGTATGTGCCAGGAGCCAACGAAATCAACAGATTCGCTTCCTGAGGGTTATCCGCCAGCGCACCTGCCAGAGAATCGTCGTCGCCCAGCAAGACTACAGCTGCTCCCAGATCTCGATTGAACGGCTGCTCGAATTGCACAATTGAGTTGCACTCGGTTGCGTCGACTGGTCCAGCCGCAGCGTGGTCAGGCCCTGGAATCAACACCTGAGAGGAACCGCATCCGCTGCCGACGCAGATTGGTGTCAACGACCCATTGCTCATCGGGTCGTTGTTGGTGTTATTGCTGTTATTGTTATTGCTGTTGGCGTTGTTGAGATTGTTGACGTTATTCGCGTTGTTGTCGTTGTTCGCGTTGTTAACGTTGTTCAGGGAGTTCCCGGACGGCCCAGCGGCCCCCGAGTCGTCACCGCACCCCACAGCCAAGGCGAGTAGCACACCAACTAAAAAGATCCGCGCACGCATGATCGTCTCCGACAAACAGTTCATTTAATTGGGTAGAGAATACGTCAGGTTGCTAGACGCGGCAAAGAATGGCGCAGGAGCGCAGTTTCATTGCCCCAGTGGTAGGACGAGTCGGAAGCCGTAGTGGGAGTAACGGAACTCTTTTGGAGATGCCATGAACTCGTCGAGCCGGCAGACGACCGCCATGGAGTTGTATGAGCCCCCCTTCAGCAACACGCGCTCGGAACCGGGCGTCTCTGGAGTCGATGTCCATTCGGCGATATTGCCTGCCATGTCCATCACACCGTAGGGCGAACGGTCGAACTGGTAGCTGCCGACGTTGGCGGGATTCGGTTTACCCTTCGTGCTTTCGCGCATGCTACAAAACGATGCGTCGAAGTCATTACCCCAAGGATAGAGCCGTCCATCCGCTCCACGAGCCGCCTTTTCCCACTCATCAGCGGTAGGCAGCCGGTACTGGTGCCCATCCCTTGCAGCGCGCCATGCGGCAAACGCCGAGGCGTCGTGAAAATTGACAAGCAAGATCGGCCATTCCAAGTCCCACTCGTCGCCCTCAGCATCGGTTCCCGGCAATTCGTACTGCCCCGATTCGTTCATCGGAAAATAGGATTCACGATCTTCAATCCGGGGCGCGTGTTCCGCAGCCTGATTGGGGTCGATCGAATTCAAAAACTCGAGATACTGGCCACACGTGACGGGCGTACGTTGGATGGCAAAACTGTCGACCGTGACGATGTCACCGCCACGTTCGTACGGTCCTCCAGGCACGATCACAAAGTCGTCTGGGACGGACGACGGTTCAAGAAGTCGAATGTGAATAGACTTCGTCTCAGAACGACCGATGACAAATGGCACTCGCACGTTGCGTCGGCCCGAGAGCGCAACGTCAGCGACGTAACTGCCATGTGCAATCATCCGCTGTTCGGGTGTTGGACCAAACTCCAAAACTTCCCACTCAGCCAAGCGCCGGCCCTCGCGTTCGTAGCGCGACAAATGAATCGTCGCGCCGGGTGGGTCGGTGGCAATCTGAAGGATAGCTGTTCCCTCCAGCTTGTCGTCCAAATGACCGTCGTTGTACTGACGTACCAAACCCTCAAAGTATGCCGCGTTCGCCAGATTCCCTTGTGCTTCCGCTTCAGCAAAGCGCGTCCAATACAAGTCCGCGAGTTCGTGTCGGGCCTCCGGGTGACCCGAAACATGCGCAAGCGCCTGAGCGTACATTCGGATGGTCTCACCAAAACGACGTTCACTTTCCACGCCAAGGTCTTCGACCTGTTGTTCTAGCGCGTACAGGTCGCTCTTTCGGTCGATATCGAACCAAGATTCGACCTTTCGGGCTTCGTCGACTACCGCGCTCGCAATCTCCGCGCGTTGCGCGCGCACATCTTCGTAGACGGCGCGGAACTGGCGAGCCTGCTCAAGCGCCTCTTCTGCAGCCTGACGTTGCTTTTCGCGTTCTTTTACACCCTCGAGGAAGAGTTCCAGTTCTTCAGCCAACTCTTCTGCGGTTTGAAAACGATTCGCCGGATCTTTAGCAACTGCACGAAGGCAGATTTCCTCTAGTTCGGGCGGAATCGTGCGGTCAGGTGCCCTCTCGGATGGCGGAAGCGGGTCGTCATGAACCACTTGAAACAACAGACTCAAGACATGATCGGCTTCGAACATGGGAGCCAGGGTGAGAATCTCGTACAGAATCGCACCAAGTGCGTAGACGTCACTGCGTCCGTCGACATTCTCATTGTCACCTCTGGCTTGCTCTGGGGCCATGTACTGAGGCGTACCGACAAGTTGCCCCATGACAATCTTCTCGGTGCTCTCAAGCCCCAATTGCGCATGAACGACCTTCGCGATTCCCCAATCGATGACGTAGACCTCACCGTATTTACCAATGAGGATGTTCTCCGGCTTCAAATCGCGGTGAACGACACCACGGTCGTGCGCGTACTGGATGGCCAAGGTCACCTGACGCAAGATACCGACCAGATTTGTGAGCGACGCCTCTTCTTCGCCAGATTTGATGGCCGCCAGAATCTGCTCCAAGGAGCGCTCCCGAACCACGCGCATCGTGTAGAACGGCTCCCCCGAAGCGAGCTCTCGGAGGTCGTAGATCGGCGCAATATTTGGGTGTTCCAGGAGTCCAGTTACCTGCGCTTCAGTCAGCAGCCGGTTACGTCCCTTCTCGTTCTGCATGCTTGGGAGCAACATCTTGATCGCGACGTCCCGATGCATGACGAGGTCGTGTGCCAGCTTAACCTGGCCCATACCACCTCGCCCCAACTCCTCTTTGAACTCATAGCGACTCTCGCCGTCCAACAACAAGTCAGACGGGTCGAACTCCATGGTGACGGGCGATGCCCAAGAATCCCGAATCTCGCTTCGGCTCCTCTCGATTTGATCGACGACTATGGTGTTTCCGAGCTCGAGTTCCCGTTTGACGCTTTGAACGTCCTGTAGGCGCGCAACCAATTCTTCGTACTGCGCATTGGAGATTAGCCCTTCACTAATCATCACGTCCGTCAACATTCGCTCGCTGACAACTGCCGTTTCCATGCACTTAAGCAACTGACCGAGTTCGATCATGCCTCGCGCGATTGCGAGTTGCCCAAGCTGTGTTTCGACTGATTCCATGCGCGCCGCTTTTTGTGTCTGCTGCTAACCTACACCGAGGTCGTGCTATTGTGAATCAAATGAGCAAGTGTTGGACCCAATTGCACGGAACATGTATTCTGATTGCCTACATCGCATAGCGGATGAGCTCGCGCCATGAATTCAAGCCAACTTGCAGTATTGATTTCGCTCTCGTTCCTTTTGGCCTCAGCCACGGCGGAAGCGCGTTTCTTCCGGTCCGACCAGATCCCGCACGGAGGCTCCTTCGATTGCGGCATCTGCCACGTAGATGGCGGCGGAGGTGGAGAGTTGAATCCGTTTGGACAGGATATCTTCGACAACGGACTGGATGTTCAAGACGGCACTGGCAACGTCGACTGGTCGGCAATCTGCATGAATGACTCGGACGGCGACGGATACACAAACGCCGAGGAGTTAGGCGACGCAAACTGTCAGTGGACTGTCGGCTCCAATGACCCCGCTGTGGACCCGTCAAATCCAGGATTACCCGGCGATTTTCCCTGCGGCAATGGCGTCATCGATGGTCCCGAGGACTGCGACGGGACGCAGCTCGGCGGTCAGTCCTGCGTCGATTTGATGCCTCCGCTGCCGGCCGGTCCCCTCAGCTGCAACATGAACTGCACCTTCAACACCTCTTTGTGTCAGGGAACCGCGACCAACAACACGAACAACACAAACAATACGAACAACACAACCGGTTCGAACAACACCACTGGCCCAACAAACAACACGAACCCAAACAATGCCAATGCTAACAATGGTTCAGGGCCGGATCCGGCCCCGGACAGCGGCGAAGACGCGCCAGAAGTGGGCGCAGCATGTGATGGGACCCTAGAAGTGGATGAGGGTAGTGATGAATCGGCGGCCACCATCATCGTCTTGTTTCTGATTGTCGGCGGCTCACGCCGTTGGGGACGTTAGTCCAGGATCGTAACCTGCTGGTCCAAGAGCGCGTTGCGTATCGCCTTGACGTGCTCCTCTCCCCTAGTTTCAAGCTTGAGCTCAATCTCAGTCGTGCCGAACTGCTCACCAGACGTAAACGTGCGGTTGTGATGCACTTCGAGCACGTTGCCCCGCAGTTTGCCGACGGTCGTCAACACATCCGCGAGCATGCCGGGGTTGTCTGTGACCCTCAATTTGAATCGGCATAGCCGGCCCGTCGCGGCAAGACCGCGATCGATGATGCGATTGATCACATTCACGTCGATGTTTCCGCCGCAGACGCCCAACACAACCTTCTGACCACGCAGGCGGATCTTCCCACCCATCATCGCCGCAAGCGGCGCGGCACCTGCACCCTCTGCGACGGTCTTCTCTTGCTCAAGCAACGTAAGAATCGCGCCAGCAATCTCCTTTTCAGACACCGTAACGATGTCGTCAATACGCCCTTTCAGCGCTTGAAAAGTCTGCTCACCCACTTTCCGCACAGCAATGCCGTCGGCAAGTGTTTGGCCTTCATCGATTTCGATCACGCCGTTGTTCTGCAACGCCGTTTTCATGGACGGCAAGACCTCAGGCTCCACTCCGATTACCCGCACATTCGAACCACTTCCTTTCGCTGCAGCTACAACCCCAGACGCGAGACCGCCTCCACCAATGGCCACGACGATCACGTCGACATCTGGAACCTGCTCAAGAATCTCGAGCGCCATGGTGCCCTGGCCAGCCATGATTGCGGGGTCGTTGAAGGGATGAACAAACGTCAGCCCTTCTTCTGCCTGCAACTCCAACGCATGGGCATACGCCGCGTCATAATTCGCCCCATGGAGCACAACTTCTCCACCAAAACGTTTGGTTCTGGCTACTTTCACCAACGGCGTGCCTTCGGGCATCACGATCTTGGTACGTATCCCCATCCGTGAGCCGTGATAGGCCACAGCCTGAGCATGGTTTCCCGCCGACGCTGCGATGACGCCGCTCGCGCGTTCATCCTCGCTAAGTAGCTGAAGTTTGTTGGCTGCCCCTCGCTCTTTGAAAGAGCCCGTCGCCTGCATATTGTCTAACTTAAGGTAGACCTCGCATTGCAACTGCTCGGACAAGAGCTGGCTGTGGTGGCATGGGGACACGAAGATACTGTCTTGTATCCGCTCCCGTGCATCGAGAACATCCTGACGCGTGAGGATCTCTGACATCTGTGACTCCCTGTAGTCAGAGCGACCTTAACCAAGTTGTTTTCGACTTGCCAACTCACGTCTTGCACCAATTTCAAATCAAGCAGCCTCCAAAGCGAAGTCCAATTGTTCGAACCGGTCGGCCTCAGATATGGGTTCGACCTCGAACCCCAACCGTCTGTACTTCACGGTGCCTACAGGGAACACCGGTCTATCCCCGTCGACCATGGCCTGGTACGCAACCTTGTATTTCCGAATGAACGTCTGCCAATAGGCCTTCGCCCACGCCTTTACCTCCTTGTTTTTGGCCATGAAACGTACATGTCGAACCCTGCCCTTCTTTAGCTGGTTTGGTGACTTAAACGTCGGCGAAGTAGCCCGAACGGCATCCATGCCCATGAAGAGCGGCAGATGGGTCTGGCCAGATTCGATCCGTCTTTGGCGCTGCTTCTCGCGAGCCTTCTTCTGCAGTCGACGTGCGCGCTTCGCCAACCGTTTTATTGCCATACGCAGTTTGAGTGGACTGCCTTGAAGGTGTGGCGGTGGCTTGACCTCATAGGTCAGGACATCTGGTCCAACACTACTCAAGACTCCTGGGGGGCGTTTGACTGTGATTGTCTTTCCCCAATGTCGCCAGTCCAGACACGCCCCTTCATATTTGTCGAACCTTGAGACCATCCCGGCATCAACCGGGTTGTTCGCCAGATACAAGGCTTGGTGCTCGACGCTTTCTTCGTCGAGCAGCGTGATGTCGTACGTACCTCTCGTGTCATAGACGTGACCCTCGAAGTCGAGTTTCTGTTTCGTGTACCTGGATAGATAGCCATGGAAATCACGGTGAAACGCGCTGCGTTCGCCGGAGCGATCGGTCCCGTGGGAGTGGACATGCGTACCCATCGTCATGAGTCCATGCAACTCAATGTCGTGTTTCTGAGCAAAGAACAAAGCCATGTAGAGTACGGCGTCAACCTCCTCTTCCGTGCGTTGCACGAGCAAGTGCATGTTCTCGTTGCAGGCTTTGCCACTCACAAATGTGTCATCTACTCGGTGTAATTTTGGTGCCATGATAAACCTCGATTTTTTGCCCGAAATTGGGCTATCGAGGTCGTTCTCGTCCGGGGTCCTGCAACCGTTGCGAGAAAATGCACAAGAAACAAAAAGGCCCAAACGACTTAACGTCTGGGCCCTGTGAGACGACGTGAATCGGCTCCTAGGCGAAGTCGATTTCGTCGCAGAGGTAGACGTCTTGGACGCCGTTCAAGATCTCTACACCTTCATTGAAAGGACGCTGGAACGCCTTGCGTCCAAGAATGAGTCCCATGCCACCAGCCCGTTTATTGATGACCGCAGTAGCCACGGCGTCCTGGAGGTCGTTGTCTCCGCTCGCGCCGCCGCTTGAGATTAGGCCGTATCGACCCATGTAACAGTTTGCCACCTGATAGCGAGTGAGGTCGATTGGGTGGTCAGACGACAGTTCCGAATAGACCTTGTCGTGTGTCTTGCCAAACGGCTTGCCCCCGGGATTCTTCACCGCCTTGTAGCCGCCATTATTGGTTGGCAACTTCTGCTTGATGATGTCTGCACCAAGCGTGACACCGAGGTGGTTGGCTTGTCCGGTGAGGTCTGCAGATGTGTGGTAATCGACGCCGTCGGTCTTGAATGCGGAGTTCCGCGTGTAGCACCACAGAATCGTTGCCATTCCAAGCTCATGCGCATACGCAAATGCATTGGCCACTTCCGTGATCTGTCGATTCGACTCTTCGGAACCAAAGTAGATGGTTGCGCCTACAGCGACCGCCCCCATTTCGTAGGCCTGCTCAATCGTGCCGAACATGATTTGGTCGTAGGTGTTCGGATGCGACAACAGTTCGTTGTGGTTGATCTTCACGACGAACGGAATCTTGTGGGCGTACTTTCGAGCCACGCTTCCAAGAACACCGAACGTTGATGCAACTGCATTACAGCCGCCTTCGATTGCGAGTTTCACGATGTTCTCGGGATCGAAGTAGATAGGATTGGGCGCAAACGAGGCGCCTGCCGCATGCTCAATCCCCTGGTCTACGGGCAGAATGGAAAGGAATCCGGTTCCCGCTAGACGACCATTCCCAATCAGTGCTTGGAGACTTCGTAGCACTCGTGGGCTTCGGTCGGTATTCATGTAGATCCGGTCGACCACATCTGATCCCGGAAGATGCAGTGAGTCTTTGGAAATCGTCTCACACTTGTGGCCCAGCAGACTGTCTGCTTGTGAGCCAAGAATCTCTACCAATTCGTTATAGTTGCTCATTGAGCGCGCTCCCTCAGTAGGTGCTGTTTTGTTTTGTTAGTGGATGTAGGTCAGCCATTCTGGATGCGTCTCCGCAGAGCCTTTTACGTGGTCGAAGTACGCAGCCTGAAGTGCCTTGGTCACCGGACCCGGTTCGCCGGTTCCAATCTTTCGGTTGTCGAGTTCGCGCACCGGCGTCACCTCTGCCGCCGTCCCGGTCATGAAGATCTCGTCTGCAACGTAGAGCACGTCTCGCGTGAACCGTTGTTCGATAATCTCAATGTTCCGCTCGCGCGCGAGCGTAACGATGGTGTCTCTTGTGATGCCTTCTAGAATCGACATGCCTAGAGGCGTCGTATACATGCGACCTTTGTGAACCAGGAAAATGTTCTCACCGCTCGCCTCCGACACATATCCCTCAGTGTCGAGCATGATCGCCTCATGATACCCCATGGCCATCACTTCGCGTTTGGCCAGGATGGAGTTCACATACTGACCATTGATCTTTCCTTTCACCATCGACGAGTTGACGTGGTGACGTTGGAGGCTGGCAATCTTTGCGCGGATTCCCTTGTTGAGACCTTCGTCTCCAAGATAGGCGCCCCAAGGCCAAGCGATCACCGCGACACGAACTTTGTTCGACATTGCAGCAAGCCCCATTTCGCCGTCGCCCAGAAAGACGACCGGGCGAAGGTAGCAATCTTCAAAGCCGTTCGCGTTGACGACGTCGATACACGCTTGCACGATTTCCTCTTGAGGGAACGGAATATCGATCGTGCAGATATGACAGGTCTCGTAGAGGCGTCGGATGTGGTCCTGCAGACGGAAGATGGCGCTCTGGCCGTCGGCCCGTTGGTAACAACGAATACCCTCGAACGCACCCAACCCGTAGTGGAGCGTGTGCGTGAGCACGTGAACCTGCGCATCGGCGAATGGGATCATCTCACCATCCATCCAAATTTTGTCTGCCTTGATCGCCATGTTTCGACTCCCGTCTGCCAAAGATGACGGATCGCTACCACACCTCTCTTAGGTATGAAAGCCCGGACGCAGCGGCCGTCGATGTGCCGTTCAAACCAACAAAACAGTGTGCGGAGGTTGGGGTTTTCGTGATTGAGTTGATCCGCCTGAGTTTCGCCATCCATATCCACGTGATATCTTCTCGCCACACAACGCCTCTGAAATGGATGTCGATCAATAATGAGTGACGACAAACTCCGCGTACTTATCGTCGATGACGAGGAAGACCTTCGACATATGTTGTCGATGCTCCTCAAACGCGAAAACTACATCGTCAAGGCCGTGGAAAACGGCGAGTCAGCCCTGAAGGAGCTGCTGACTCGCGAGTTTGATTTGGTCCTTACAGATGTTCGCATGCCCAAGATCGGCGGCCTGGAACTTTTGGATGAGATTGCCAAACGGGACATTCAGACGACCGTGATCGTGATGAGCGCCTTCGGCAATCGAGACCTCGCGATTCAGGCAATCAAGCGAGGGGCCTACGACTACATCGACAAGCCGTTCAAGAAGGATGAAGTGCTCCTCACGTTAGAGAAAGCCGTCGAAAGACTTCACCTCAAACGAGAAAACGAAGAACTTCGCCGCTCTCAAGAATCCGATTCGCTGACGTTTCAGAACATTGTGGGTCAAAGCCCGTTGATGCTGGATGTCTTCGAAACGATTGAGAAGGTCGCTGGCTTCAAGTCGACCGTGTTGATTAATGGTGAATCCGGGACAGGCAAGGAGCTCGTGGCGAGAGCGATTCATCAGTTATCGCCCCGAAAAGACAAGCCGTGGGTCGCTGTGAACTGCGGCGCGATTCCAGAGACGCTACTCGAGAGCGAGCTGTTTGGTCATGTCAAAGGCGCCTTCACGGATGCCACTGCCGACAAGAACGGCCTATTTTTGGAGGCAGATGGCGGGACCCTTTTCCTGGACGAGATCGGGGAGCTGCCTCTCGCTCTGCAGGTGAAACTACTGCGTGTCCTTCAAGAGAACGAGATTCGTCGTGTTGGTGAAAACCAGGCGTCCAAGGTCGACGTTCGAGTCATCGCGGCGAGCTTGAAGGACCTCCAAGAGGAGGTCGACGCTGGTAACTTCCGAGAGGACCTGTTCTACCGCCTCAATGTCATCAGCATCACGGTTCCGCCTCTTCGAAAGCGCAAAGACGACATTCCGTTGTTGATTGAGCACTTCATCAAAGTGCAGAACGAACGCATGGGCACGCGCGTCGCCGGCGTCTCGCCGGAAGCGCTCCAGATCATGATTGAATACCCATGGCCAGGTAACGTCCGAGAACTACAGAATTGCATTGAACGTGGCATGGTTCTCACAAGCACCGACGAGATTGAGGAGTCGATCCTTCCAGAACGCATTTTGGAATCGACAGACGAGCTGAAACAACTCTTCGCCGGCGATGAGATGTCCATCAAGAAGATGTCGGCATCCCTGGAGCGAATCCTTATCAAACGGGCTCTTGAGAAAACAAAGGGCAATCGCACAAATGCGGCGAAACTGCTGGAGATAAGCCACCGCGCGCTTCTGTACAAAATCAAGGATTACGGACTGGAAACCGCAGGTATGGAATGAATCGTTGGCGTCTCGGAATCATCATGGCGATCTTCATCGCCCTCGCCTTCCCCATGGACGCCGATGCTGCGAAGAAGCGCAAACAAAAGAAGCGACGTGCTCCGCGTGTTGCAAAAAAGGCTGAGGTCACAGTCCCAGTAAACGTTGGGGTCGCTCCGACTTTGTTCATGTACTACGGGCCTGTGATGGACGACCAGACGTTCCATACAGGCCTTCGATTTGATGTCTTCGCGATCATCAATCAAGCCACAATCAAACAGGTCCGACACAAGATTCCTCGCAAGTATCGCAAGATGGCGTTGAACGCGGCAAAAGGCGAAGGGATTCGCTTCCGCCCGGCGTGGTACCTCCCTAAGAACATCGTCTTCTCGCCCAAGGTAAACAACACTGGAGTGTTCGGGGTCAACTTCGCGCCGCTCGGCCTCGGTCTAGCGTTGTCTCAGTCGCCGCGGCTGTCTGTGAGTACGAACCTCTTGTTCTCATACAATTACATCTACTCAGACACGCTGCCATCCCCGACACACTTCCTTCGGCCCGGCCTTGAGATAGGCGCCGACCTGGAACTTCCGATGAGCAAGGACTTCCGTTTGAGCATCGGCTACACCTCCGCGTTTTATCCTCCACAAGAGATCGGGGGTGAGGTCTTCAAATGGGGCGATCCGGCGGAGTCTATCTGGCACGTGGGCCAGCTTTACCTGATGTTCCACTTCCGATTTCCGTATACGACGCGAATCTAAGGAACGCGGCTTGACGTCGCGCAACTATCGTTCGAGATTCAGGGCCTACTTCCGGTACTTGGCGGCTAGATGAAGCTGGTATTTCCCGTCGGCCTTCGTGAGTACGAATCCGGCGTCTTTATCGCACAGACGATCGCGTCTCCTGAGCTTTCCGCGGCAGGAGCCTCGGCTAACGACGCTTTGCGTGAACTTCGCGAGGCGCTGACCGACGTGCTTAAGCGCATGCACCCTCGCGACCTCTGGAAGATTGAGCAATCCAACCCGCCCAAAGCGAGACGTGTCGAGCTGCCGGTTTACAAAACGGCGGCATACGACTGGTACCAATCGGCCGCATCGCGTCTAGAGACCAAGACGATCGATTGGGAGGTCGACGTCGTCACGCACCAAAGCGATAGCGGGATGATAGAGATCGGTCTCCCGCTGTTTTCCCTGAGCACCTACGTTCATCCCGACATGCCAATCAAGTCGGGCAAGGACGATGAGGAAGAAGCGAAGGAACCCAAGACGCCAGAGCAAGTGGCGCTTGAGGACCTCGCGCGCGTTGTGCGGTCTGCGCACACAAGTCTTCACTTTCATCGTCCTCGACCCACTGAATTCTCGGTCATCTCGCTCGAAATCGAGTTCGAACCTATCGACCTGCGCGAGGTCCCGGTCGATTCGTTGTGGCTGAATATCTTCCCGGATGAGGTCGTCGACCCAGACGCCGAAGAAGGCCCTTCCACCCCGACACTGGACGAGATCGCGCAGAACTGGACTGAGGCGACCGAAGAAGACACGGACCTTCGTGGATTTCAGGAAGCCTATGATCGAGGCACGACGCTTGAGGAGCTGCGCGGTCTGGCCTATGGGACGATGCCGTCTGCGGTGGTGCTCGTGGGGCCGCCTCGTGTTGGAAAGACCTCGCTGGTCAAGCATCTGGTTTGGGAACAACAGCAATCCGACGAAAAGCCTAAGCGTCGAATTTGGTTTGCCGACCCGCCGCGATTGGTCTCGACCGACCCTATGTCGTCCGGGTGGCAACAGCAATGCCGTGACGTGACCGCTGAACTGGAGGACACCGGCGACGTCCTTTACATGGGGCGCGTGGTCGAGTCGTTAGACGCCGGAAAGTACGTCGGTTCGGATTACAATCTGGCGCAGTTTTTCAAGCCGACGCTCACGGATCGCCGAATTCGTGTGATCGCAGAGGCCACGGTCGATGAGTGGGCGGACGTTGAAAGACGTGACATCGGGTTCGCACGTTGCTTCACCGTCATCCGAGTAGACGACCCCGCACCTGAGATTGGTGAGCGCACCGTCGTTCGCGCCTGCACGCGTATATCGAAGCTAAACAACATCGAGATTCCGGAAGCTGCAATCAAGCGAGCCTGGAGCCTACAACGGCGTTTTGCCACCGAAGGCAGCCCGGTTGGGCGCACGATTGATTTTGTCGGTAGGACGGTCAGACAGGCGTTGAACCGATACCAAAAATCGCTCGATGAGAGCGCATTGGTTGAGGCATTTTGCTACGACACCGGCCTGCCTCCGATTCTGCTTAAAGACACGATGCGGCTGGACTTGGAGGCGGTCCGTGGTCGTCTGAAGCAACGTGTCATGGGACAAGACCATGCCGTCCAGCGCGTCGCCGACATCATCGGGATTACGAAAGCCGGCCTGGCGAGCGACGAACGACCATTGGGTTCCTTCCTTTTTGTCGGTCCAACCGGTGTCGGAAAGACCGAACTAGCACG
Organism: bacterium; assembly: GCA_030427705.1. GTDB lineage: Bacteria > Myxococcota_A > Bradymonadia > Bradymonadales > Bradymonadaceae > JAUIBR01. The sequence goes on from JAUIBR010000046.1 coordinate 21,279, forward strand.
TGCGCTCGCTGAGTTTCTGTTTGGCACGCAACGTCGTCTGGTGCGCATCGACATGTCGGAGTACAGCCACGGCGACGCCTATAATCGCCTGATTGGTGAAGGCAGAGAGGACGGCGACCTGACGGGCCCAATCCGACGGCAGCCGTTTAGCGTCGTCCTGCTAGACGAGCTTGAGAAAGCCCATCCGAGTGTCTTCGACCTGTTGTTGCAAGTGTTGGGCGAGGCACGTCTGACGGACGTGAATGGACGAACGACTCGGTTCCAGAACACCATCATCGTGATGACGTCCAACCTGGGTGTCGACACCTTGCGCCCTGCGATTGGTTTCGACTCCGACGAAGACCTCGCGGAGTCTTACGCGGCACACTTCAAACGAGAAGCAGAGCGCTTCTTCCGCCCGGAATTCCTCGCCAGGATTGACCAATTTATCCCATTCTCGCCGCTGAAACTTGAGGTCGTCGAAGAGATTGCTCGCCGCGAGGTAGAGAAGATTCAGCGACGCGATGGACTCAAGAGCCAAGACGTCGAACTACGAATCGACCCGCAAATCCCGAGCCTGCTAGCCAAGCTTGGTTTTGACGAAAAGTATGGCGCAAGACCGCTCAAGCGCGTCATCGAACAAGAGTTGGTCTGGAACCTCGCCGAAACGTTGTCTCGCAGCCGAGAAGAGACGTCCGAAGGGACGACTCGTCTGGTAACCGCAACGCCCGTCAAAGGCGCGATCGAGTTTTCGATCGAGTACGTCTCAGGCGACAAAACGACGGCGAGTGCTCGCCAACAGCTGCTGCGCCAGATCGATGAGATTAGTGCGCTTAGACGACGTCTGCAGCGCTACACGTACACGAACGTGTTCTCGGACCTGGAGTGGGAAGTCGACAACTTTGTCATCTCGTCCCAGAGTTCGACGTTCTGGGAGGATCCAAACGCAGCGTCCATGGCGACACGCGCCCAACACGCACGTCGTGTCATCGACCCCGTGAACGATGTCGGTGCTGAGCTGGCCGCGCTTGAAGACCTCGCGAACGAGGCGTTTCACGCGCGCACCTTCGCGATCTCTAGCGACCTCACCGACCGTCTTGCCGAACTGCAAGAGAAGGTCAGCGAAATCACGATGACGGTGTTGCGCGCGGCGTATGACGACCCAGATCACGCGGCGCTGTTCCTGATTTCGCGGTCCCATGAGGACAAGTGGCGAGACCGTTTGGTCGAATGGTACATCCAGCTGGCGAAGGCAAAAGACTGGGACTACGAGTTGTTCCGCCCGATTCCTGACTCTGACCACATCGTGAAACCAGACGCCCACTACGACGTCGATCGACTCTTCTGGGAAGAAACGGAAGAGACGACGGCGATGGTTATTGGCATCGAGTTCTACGGCTACGCCGCGCGCCCGCTTTTGCGCGCGGAAGACGGAATCCATCGCTTTGTCGCGCAAGATGGCAACTCGTCAGTCGAGGTCTGGGAGCTCGACGAATACGACGAGTGGCCATTCCCCGAGACGGTGGAGTCAGGACGCACCTACGCGGAAGTGACGCGGACCTATAATTACCGGACGAACGAGATTTTGATGCCCGAACACGAGCCTCTGAAGCTCGTCCCGGCGAATCCCTGGACGACGCTCGAACCGGTTTTGGAAGACCTCGTTTGGGACATTACCGAAACGGAGTGGGACTAAATGAAGCTGAACATCCACATGTATGTGGCTCAGCCTCAGAAGGGCCACTACGAGGTTTCGATTCCATGGGTGAGTCAACTTGCGCAGGGCATCAAGGGGCCAAGTCCCGCACAGCTCAAAGAAGAGATGATGTTCCGGTTGTTGGAGCTTGTGCATGGCGGCATGTCTCCTGCTGAGCTCGACCGTCTCATCCCGCCTGAATCTCCATACCTGACCAGCATGTACATGGAGATTGAGCGGCAAGTCGAAGTCGACCGGCCACCTGTCCGAATGTACGCGACGACCCATATCGTCGTGGGTAGCTACAAGGGTGACGACGTCACGCGTTTATGGCTCCCGAAAGTTCCTGGGACGTGCTTGGCGCTTGCCAAGGTGGACGACATGTACGCGATGGTGAATCACTGGGTTCGCTCGTACGCAGACGACCACATGCTGAGCAATCTTGAGACGTTGCACTGCAACTATATTGGCGGGATTGAAGCGGTTGAAGTCGACCTTGGCTTTCCTTCGTATCATCAATTGAAATCGGAATCTGGCGGGCCAAAGGGTCGTCTCGCGCGGCCGGAAACGCTGCAGCAGGTGGCGACAAACTTATCTCACCGAGCAGAAGACGATTCGCTGAATCCGGCGTTTGGGCGCGAAAACATGATCGAGGACCTGATGGAGGTCTTCACCAGCAACCACCCGTCGAACATCTGTTTGATTGGCCCGTCCGGTGTCGGAAAGACGGCTCTGGTTCATGAGGCGGCACGACGCGCTTGGGCGTTGTCTAAGACGTATCAAGAGCGCCGGGACGTCTGGCAGTCCAGCGGCGACCGCGTCATCGCGGGCATGAGCATCATCGGCCAATGGGAGCAACGCACCGAAGCGATTTGCCGCGAACTTGCCGAACGAAAAGACATCCTTTTTGCCGAGGACCTGCTTGGGCTGGTCAGAGCTGGGCGGACGTACAGCGGTGAATCAAACGTCGCACGATTCATCGAGCCGTACCTCGAGCAAGACCAGTTCGCCGTCATCACGGAAGCGACAGAAGAAACCTACGCCATCGCGCGAAGCATGGCGCCGGGATTTGTCGACAAGTTCCGACGGGTACAAGTCGACGAGCTTAGCTATCGGGACACGCTCGCGGTCGTCTCAGAGCTTATCCGCGGCATCGAAGGTCACTACGACATCCGATTCACGGCAGACGGCGTTGAGACACTCCTGAACTTAGCTCGCCGATTCTTTAAGCAGGACGCCTTCCCCGGCAAAGCGGTTCGACTGGTGAAGCAATGCCAGTATGACGCCCTTCGGGTGCAGAACGAGCTTGGGTACGGCGAAGAAATCCTTGTCGACCCCGAACACGTTGCGCGTGTTGTGCACCGTCAGACGGGGCTGCCGATGACGATCTTGCGACCCGGCACGGGACGTACACCGGAGCTCATCGAACGCCAATTCCGCGCACGTATCTTCGGGCAGCCAGACGCCATTGAGGCGGTGAAGAACCTTGTACTGTCTATCGAGCAAGGGCTCACAGATCCTGACCGACCACTGGGTTCATTCCTGCTTATCGGCCCGTCTGGCGTTGGAAAGACCGAGACGGCAAAAGCGTTGGCTGAAGACCTTTTTGGCTCTCGCGAACGGATGATTCGCTTCGATATGAGCGAGTTCAACGAGTCGATCGCTATCTCGCGTCTTATCGGAACGACGCGTAGTCCAGACGGCGAATTGACGTCGAAGGTGCGACTACAACCCTTCTGCGTGTTGTTGTTTGACGAGATCGAGAAGGCCCACCCATTGGTCTTGGACCTCTTGCTTCAGATCCTGGGCGACGGTCGTCTCACGGACGCCGCCGGTCGTATTGTCGACTTCCGAAACGCCATCATCATCATGACGTCCAATCTGGGCGCCGGCACAGAAGACCGTTGGCTGGGCTTCACGGAAGCTAACGAACACGACAGGCACCTGCATTATCGACGCGCGGCTGAATCGTTCTTCCGCCCCGAGATTTTCAATCGAATCGACAAGGTGATTCCGTACCGCCCGCTGGGCCCCGAGTCTTTGCGAAAGATTGCCAGACGAACGCTGCAGAACCTTCTGGAACGCCGCGGATTGCGTCAGGCGCAAGTGATGGTGGATGTCGACGAAGGCCTCATCGATTACCTCGCCGAGAAGTCGGTCGACAGCCGATACGGCGCACGAACGCTTGCCCACCGGATCGAACGATTGTTGATCTCGCCACTTGCCGAACAGCTGTCGGTACACGACCCGTCCGTTGGGCTGACACGTGTCATCATGACGCCCGAGGGCGAAGGCGTCGGGCTTGAGCTGGAAACACTGCAGACCGCTCCGGTCCAAGCGGTCGATCCAATCCTTTTAGACGACGTCGGAACCGAACCCGAGGAGCTGGTCGAGACGCTTTCCGCGATTCAAGAAGGCGTCGATGCGCTGTTGAACGACCCGCGGCGAGACGCCGTTCAAGCTGAGTACGACGGGCTTCTGGAGCAGATCAACAAGGCTGCCGCGGATGGTGACCCCACGTCTGATTTCGCCGAGGCACTGCGCCTTCGCGAGTCGTTTATCTCGCGTTTGGATACGCTGGAGCGTCGTGTCCAAGGACTGCTCGACCCGCGCGGCACCGGGGAGTTCTTGTTTGCACCTGCGCCGGAAGAGAAGAAGTCGAAGACGCACCATATCGCCAAGATCGCGCGGCAGCTGCGACGACAACAGTTCTGGCTTCAGACGCAGCTCGATTCTCTGGCGAACCCACGGGCGCATGGTGCGACCCTGACGTATGTGGGCTTGAGCGGCCCGTTTGGAGACTACCTCAAGCAATGGCATCGATGGCTGCAGGCGCTCGCGCAGACGCTCGAGTTGGATATGTCGTTCAACTACCGGGTCGGCGAGAAATGGCAGGGAGACGCCGAAGTACCGTCAGACTTTGGAATGGTCACCGCGGTATCCTGCTCGTCTCCAACGCCGGGATTTGAACGACTCGCGGCCCTGTTGTCTGGCTACTCATGGAATCCACGTCCGGCGTCTGAAGGACAACACGCGTTGATCTTTGGCTGGACGATGGAAGGCGGAACATCAAACGCTGGCGAACTGTTGGCTCGGATGCGAAACACGCAAATGAAGAGTCGGGAACCTGGCGCGTATGTAGAGTTCATGACGGCCGAGGGCCAGTTCGAAGACCTGCGTCTAGGTGTCAAACGCACGATTCCAGAGGACCGCGGGCAAAACCTTGAGAATCTCTTCTTGGAGATTGTTATCGCGAGGTTGGCAACCCCGACCGATTCAGCCTTGGGCTCGAGCGAAAGCGAATAGCTTTTGGGTATTGGCGATTGGCGATTGCTGTCACGCCACTTCCGAGCCGAAGTTCCACAGATTTCACAGATTGAAACGCAGATTCACTCGGATTTTTCTCGGTTGGGGCGGTGGCATCCCCAACTATCGACAGACCTGATACCGCCTTGGAACCAAGCCAAAAAATTTCTGTGAGAATCTGTGCGGAATCCCAAAAATCTGAGGAACTTCCCCTGGGATTCTCGCGTCGCTACGAACGCCCGGCATGACGCCGGCTATTGGTCGCTGGATTTTGTCAGGCGCTTGGCTGCGCTTCGTGCATGAGCTTCGAGGCCTTCGTGTTTGGCGAGCGCAATCGAGTCCTCCACCAACTCTTGGGCGTCGTCCAGGTCGTCGATGCGCATCCAAGTTCGTATTCGCAGGAAGTCGAACACGGACAGGCCGCCGGTGTGACGGGCGGTGCCGCTTGTCGGCAGCGTGTGGTTCGGCCCGGCGCCGTAGTCACCCAGGACTTCGGCTGCGTTAAACCCAACGAACAATCCACCGAATTGATTGAGCTGGGACGCCACTTCCAGGCTGTCGGACGTCATGACTTCAAGGTGCTCTGGTGCGAGTTGGTCGCAGATAGTGATGCCTTGCTGGATCGATTCGACGACGACCGCAAAACCGTTTTCAACGGCGGCGGCGGCGGTGCCCTTCGTTGGCAAAACCTCCAACTGCTGTGCGACCTGCCCCTGAACGCGCTCGGCAAACAACATGCTGTCGGTGACCAAGATTGGGACTGCGTCGACGTCGTGCTCTGCCTGGGCTAACAGGTCTGCCGCGACAACCGAGGCGTCCGCCGTCTCGTCCGCCAATACAACCAACTCGGATGGTCCGGCGAGCATGTCGATGCCCACGTGTCCGGAAACCAACTTCTTTGCTGCAGTGACCCAGCGGTTGCCTGGACCAACGATCACGTCGCACTTAGGGACAGTCTCGGTCCCGTAGGCGAACGCGCCGATTGCCTGAGCACCTCCGACGGCAAGCAAAGCATCGGCATCGGCTACGTATGCCGCGGCCTTGGTAACCTCTGACGGTTTTGGGGACGCCAGCCAAACGGTCTCTACGCCTGCAGCACGTGCTGTCACAGCAGTCATCAAGACAGACGACGGAAGCGGGAAACGGCCACCGGGCGCGTAACACCCCGCGACCTCGACTGGCGAAACTTGATGTCCAGCCTCGCCGCCTGGAATTGGAATCGCGACATCAACGACCGCTGATCGTTGGGCCTCGGCGAAAACACGAATCCGGTCCGCCGTGCGCTGAAGAAGCGCCTGGTCAGCATCGGGGAGCGCATCAAACGCGGCTTTCAGGTCGTCTCGGGACAAAACCAGCGGCCCGCCTTCCTCGACATCTCCGAACTTCAAAGCGAGCGCGCGAAGCTGCGAATCACCGCCTTCTTTGACAGCGTTTACGATCTCCTCGGCACCTTTCAGCGTCGGAGCGTCGATCGCCTCGGTCCGACTCAAGGCTACGTCTTCCGGCGAGATAATCTTTAACTGTGTCATTTTTTGACCTCTTTCGCATCGCCCTTTCGCCGCACGACCTTTAGCGATCGCTGGTCTAAGACCTTCTCAACGTCGGCGAAGTTCACACCCGCGCGTGCCATCGCGACACTTGCAAAGTAGATAAGGTCTGCGGCCTCCCAAGCGACCTCTTCCTTTGTTTTGGCTTCCGCCAACTCTTGCGCTTCCTCAATCAACTTCGCGGCCAGCAGTTCGGAATCATCCAAAAGTCGCTTGGTATAAGACCCCTCAGGTGCTTCGGCCACGCGCGCATGAACCGTGCGCTCCAAAGCCGTCAGTCCACTGTCGTTGCCAAAACAACCATCGGTGCCGAGGTGGCAAAACGGTCCGGATTGTTCGACCACAAAGTGCAGCGCGTCCCGGTCACAATCCATAGCGACCGACTTCAACGCCTGCGTGTTTCCGGACGTCTCGCCCTTGACCCAAAGTCCACGTTTTCGGCTGTGGTATGCGCCAACCCCGCGGTCTAGAGCGACTCGCAGGCTTTCCAGATTTGAGTACGCCAAACCCAAAGTCTCGCCGCGTGCGTTGGACACGACTGTCGGCCAAAGTCCGTCTGCACGGTCCGACGTCATCGGCGCCGCAAAGGCATCGGCCAGGTGCAGATGATTCGAATACAGCGCCATGCCCACCTGTGCATCGACACCCAACCGGTCCAGCTCGGCAAGCTCTTCGGGTGTCGTCACACCACCAGCAATGGTCAGGTCCGCGCCCGCTGCAGCCTCGACAAGCCCAGCGACACGTTCCATGTCTGTGCCCTGCATGCGGCCTTCTTTCTCGACGAATGTCACAAGGAAGCCACCAACGTAGGGTCGTAGCTCGCGCATTCTGTCTAGAATCGAAGCACCTGTTTTGGTCGTCCAACCTTCGACGACGACCTCGCCTTCAACCGCGTCTAATGCGGCGATGACCCGTTCTGCTGGCAAGTGTTCGAGGACGTCTGGCCGCGCAGCCGTTCCCAAGATGATGCGGTGCGCACCAGCGTCCAGCCACTTGATGGCGGTATCGACGTCGCGGATTCCGCCGCCGACGCGGCAGCGTGCCATCGGCAATAAGTCTTTGATGACATCGGCATTCGAGCCCTGGGACAACGCTGCGTCCAAGTCGATGACCGCGATATCCCCCACTCGCCCAAACCGTTCGGCAATGGGCCGCGGGTCGCCGGCATTGATTTCGAGCTCTTTGCCACCAATCAACTGAACGGCGTCGCCGCCCATTAAATCTATGGAAGGGACAATCATGGTCTAACCCTCACGCCCATTTCAGCGAGCTCTCGCTTCACGTCGCCGACGGTCATGTCACCGTCGTGGAAGATAGATGCGGCCAGAACGGCATCGGCACCAGCCTGCAGCGCCTCAAACAGATGCTGTGAGCTCGCCGCACCACCTGACGCAATGATGGGAACTTGCACCCGTTCGCTGGCGGCTTTCAACAAGTCCAAATCGTAGCCGCTGCGCGTCCCGTCTTGGTCCCAGCTGGTTAACAAGATCTCGCCAGCGCCGCGATTTGCGGCCTCTTCAATCCAATCCAACGCGTCTTTGCCCGTCGGTTTGCGGCCTCCGGACACAACGACTTCCCAGGAGTCTTCGGTGCGCTTTGCATCTACTGCGACCACCGTGCACTGTCGCCCAAACTGCTCGGCAACTTCGGTGATAAGCTCGGGATTCAAGACGGCTGCGGTGTTCATGGACACCTTGTCTGCACCGGCCTCCAAAAGCGCCCGGGCGTCTTCCACCTTCCGCACACCACCGCCAACCGTAATCGGAATGCTCATGCGTTCGCGAACCTTGCGAACGGTGTCCAGCTGCGTGTCCCGCGACTCCACGGTTGCGGACACATCAAGGAACACCAATTCATCGGCACCCTGGGCTTCGTACGCCCCACCCAAATCTGCGGGGTCACCTGTGTCTCGTAGTCCCTGGAACTTGATGCCCTTCACCACACGGCCGTTCGAGACGTCCAAGCATGGAATGATTCGACTTGCTAACATCTCAACCCTCCAGCCATCGTTTCATGAGCGCGATTCCCCAGGGACCGGAGAGCTCCGGATGAAACTGACACGCCAACACCCGACCACGTTCGATGGCGGCCACAAATCGATCGTCATAAGTTGCGTATGCGGGGTTCCATTCGGCCGGAACTTCCCGCAAACAATACGAGTTCGCGAAGTAAGCCCAACCTGCTTCAAGATACCCTGAACCGCGCGCTTCCACTTGATTCCAGCCGAACTGCGGCACGCGAACACTATCCGTAAATCGCTCCACTTTTTGTGGTAACACGCCAAGACCGACGCCCGCGCCTTCTTCGCTTTCTTCAGACAAAAGCTGCAAGCCCAGACAGATAGCCATGGTCGGTTTATCGGATTCGATACGTTCGATTAACGCTTCACGAAGTCCCAAAGAGTCGATGCGTTCGACGCCTGCATTGAAGCTCCCCACTCCGGGCAACATCACATAGTCGGCGCTAGCCAAAACGTCCGCGTCCTCGGTCAAAAATGACTCGGCACCCGTTCGTTTGAAGCCTGCTTGAACACTTGCGATGTTTGCGATTCCGGTGGAGCAAATTGCTACCCGTTTCACAATACACCCTTCGTTGATGGAACATCGTCAGACGCGACTACAACCGCTTGTTTCAACGCCAGGCCTACGGCCTTAAACGCCGACTCGACGCGGTGGTGGTCGTTGTCTCCTCGCAACGTATCGACATGCAATGCAAGCCGCCCGTTCATGGCGAATGACTGGAAGAAGTGCGGCACGTTCTCGCAGCTCAGCGCGCCGAGTTTCTCGCGCGTCAGGCCCAGGTCGATGACCGGGCATGGTCGAGCCGACAGGTCTACAACGGCACGAGTCAACGCTTCGTCCAACGGAGCATACGCATGCGCAAAACGCGTAATCCCGCGTCGCTCACCCAATGCCTGATCGAACGCCGAACCCAACGCCAATGCGCAGTCCTCCACCGTGTGGTGGTCGTCGACCTCGAGGTCCCCATCGCAGTTCAGCTTCAGGTCGAAGCCACTGAAACGGGTCAACGCATGAAGCATATGATCCAGAAAGGCGATGCCGGTATGGACGTCGGCCGTTCCGGTTCCGTCCAAGTTAAGCTCGAGCCGAATCTCAGTTTCGGCAGTCTTTCTGTGAATCGTGGCTTCTCGCATTGTATCTCCTTTAGGCGAGTGTCCATTCGAATTGGTCGAGACGGTTTAGCACAAATCCAGCGCCCGCGCCCAAAAGCGAGTCCGTCGAAGACTCGCCAGGGGCCGTAACCCCAACCGGAATCACACCTGCACCGCGGGCTGCCCGCATATCGTCCGGCGTATCACCAAACATCCATGCATACGTGGCCCCCATCTGCTTCAACGCCAGTAATACTGGGGCTGGATCGGGCTTGAGCTTTGCATCTTCCATACAGACGGTTGTCTCAAAGACGTCCGTTAAGTCATGTTGTTTTAGGAACCGTTCGAGGTCACGCCGAGGCCGTCCGGTAACAACACCGAACTGCCAATCTCGCGATCGCTTTAGCGCAAGCAACCATTGCTTTGTGACCAACATCGTCTCTTTGGTCCAAAGGCCGGTCGTTTCGCCATCGCCCTGATACATGGCCTCAAACGTGTCTTTCACGTCTTGGAAATCGACGGTGATTCCGGCGCGTTTCAGCAGCCGATGGGTAACAACCCAGTCGTTGTTGGCGTCGCCCTCGGCCTTGATGGCGTGTACGTCGGCGTCTTGCACTTCCAGCCCGAAGTGCTTTGCCGTATCGACGATGGCGGTTCTGTATGACGCGCGAACGTCCGCGATGACTCCGTCCAGATCGAAAATCAACGCGTCTGGCCGAAATGCGGTGCGCAAGGCACGGTCAACACGGTCGATACCGGCCTTGGAATCGGGGATGGTGATGCGGCAGTAATCATTCAGGTCGCTTCCGGGCCACGCTCGGATCCCAATGCCCAATCCTGCAAACGCATCGCGCAGCCTTGCCCCGTCCTTCGCGCTCACGAACACGTAGTTACCCTGGGACGCAGTGACGTCCACACCCATCTCATTCAACGTCGAGATGAACTGCTTCCGCCCTTCCCTCACCAGGTCCACATACCCCGAGACGCCCGATTCCAACGCGCGTTCGGCAATTGCCAACGACGCCGACGAGATCGGGTACGGGCTTCCCAGCGCGTTGATGAGTCCCACAACCTCGGGATGCCCGACGCCGTAGCCGACCCGAAGGCCCGCTAATCCAAACGCTTTGGACAGGGTTCTAACCATGCAAATATTCGGCATAGTTATTAAATCGAACGTTGGGTCTTCGTCGGCAAACTCCACATACGCCAGGTCCACCATCACCAAGGCTTGCGGATTTGAACGTGCGATGTCCAAAATGACATCGGTTGGCGCGCACAAGCCGGTGGGGTTGTTCGGCGTAACGATGGCAATGATGCCCGTGTTTTGGTCAATCAGGGCTCGGTAGTCATCAGCAGGAAACTCCCCATCCCACCATTGAACCCGGCGAACTTCGCAATGTGTGAGGTTTGCGTAACGTTCAATCATCACAAACGATGGGTGGGCGACGACCAGGTTTCGGTCGCCATCTAGGTACAAGCGGCACAAACGATCGATGATATCGTCACCGCCGTTGCTGACCACAATGTGGTCTTCGGGCAGCCCATTCAGCTGACTCAGCTGCTCAGAGACCGTCGAACGTTTCGGATAGCGGCGCACGCGTTCCGGCTCGATTTCGGCGCACCAATCCGATTGGGGCAGAGGCCCCTCGTTGGCGTCAATCCATAAATCGATTGGCGATTTAGCCCGAGGAACAAAGTACGCGGGCTCCAGATTCTGGACCGGCGTAGGCAGTTTCATGGCACAATCTGCGAGATGTCGGTGACAACGATATCCGAGCCGCCTTTGGCCTTAAGCTCGGGAATCAGGGTCGCCAAAACCTTGCGTGGTACCGCTGCCTTGACCGCAAATCCACCATCCGAATGCAGCGACGCAATCGTCGGCTCGCGCATGCATGGAAGCACATCGATAACCGCATCTAACTGGTCTTGCCCAACATTGAGCTCCAGCATGACGCGCTTGCGCGCTTCCAACACCGACTTCAACACCAACACCACGTCTTCAATCGCCGCCCGTTTGACCGGGTTGTCCATCGCACGTGGGTTTGCGTAGAGGCGAGTCGAAGACAGCATGACGGTGTCCACGATCTGTAGGCGGTTGGCCCGAAGCGTCGAACCGGTCGCTGTGTTGTCGACAATCAGGTCCGCGTCTTCCGGCGGAAAGACCTCTGTTGCGCCGTAGCTTCGTACATAAGTGGCATCCAAGCCTTGCTCGGCAATCCACTTCTGGGTCAGTGCGGCATACTCGGAAGCTACCACCAGGTGCTGATTCGGCAGCTTGTCGTTAATCAAGAGGTCGATTGGAGCCGCAGCCACAACACTTACCGGGTCCATCCCGGTGTCCATCAGTTCAACAAGATCGGCACCAAGCTCCGCAACCCAGTCGGCGCCACCAAATCCAAGGTCGCGCGAGCCGGCATGGAGCATTTCGACGATATTCTGCGGCTTGAGGATTTTCACCTCAAACCCATCAAGGCTGATCGAGGGACGGTAGTCGCGTGCACCCACATGGAGTCGAATCCCTGCAGCTTGCAGTAATTCCTTCACTCCATCGTGCATTCGTCCCTTGGGGAGACCCAATTGGACAGTGTTATCCATGTTTACCTCGTCGTCGAAAGGGCCAAGAGATCTGCCACAAGTGGATGCGAGGCGCAATGGATCGGTGCAGACTGCCGTTCGGCGTCTAGTGGCTCGGCTTTGCTTCGCTCGCCTCGCGTCCAGTGGCCAGTATCGCTTTGCTTACTGGCGTCTAGTGGCCAGTATCGCTTTGCTTACTGGCGTCTAGTGGCTCAGCCTCGCTGCGCTCGCTTCGCGTCTAGTAGCTTCGCGGGCAGGTTGATTGTCGGTGATGTGGTTGTTGTGGGTTGGGTTGATTGGCCACGGAGGAGACGGAAGTTTGGGAGGTCCCACGGAGGGTTCAAAATGGCGAATGGAGTAGATGTTTAACCACGTATTGCGCGCCGTAAGAAGTTCTCGATGGCGCGGGAGTCAATCTGCCATTCAGAAATCCGCTCACCGTCTTCTGAAAACTGAACACGTTTTGGAACGTGCTTTGCGGGGTCATTGGGATCGAACTTCAAGTCATTCAGGAAGAGGATTTGCTGTTGGAGCACGAAACCCTCTGCGTGCGCATAAATCGGCCACCAAACTAGGAAGCTGGCGGTTGATGGTTCGGTCATCGATGTAATCAAAGCCGAACTACGCCGTCCGTTGAGCATGGATTCCAGCACTTCCGACCAATGTTGGCGGTACTCGTCGGCTGACCAGAATTCTAGGACAACTTCGAACTCTTCGGTGAACTCTCCGATTTGGAGCCGCCCACGGCCCAAAGGGGGCTCTTCCGAAACAAGCTTCAATTCAAACATGAGCTTTCCAACCGTGTTGCGGGTCACCAATTGGCTCGCCTTGCCTTTCATTGTACATGGGCATAACAACCGAATAGTCGCTGATCGTGGCTGTGTCGTTGTCTGAACTACCTGCTAAGTAACCCCACGGGCGAGTCTTTTGAAGGACCAAGTCGGGTTTTGCGATTGCTTCCACTTCCGAGACCACAGCTTCCAATTCAGTTTGGTCCATCACGTCTTCTGCAACCGCCAGGAACAGACGGTGTGGAACCTTTTCGGCATCCGGAAGGACGGCAGTTATGTTGGTCATATACAATGCCATATCCGGCAATCGTCCCGATTTCTCTGCAACGTCAAAGGAAGGTGTAGTCGTCGAGACCAGATAAACCGTCAGCGCCCCATCATTCCACGTCTTGAATGACTCGGCGTCCCAAGACAAACGTCCCAGCTTGGTGCGTTCACGCTTCGGGTCGCCATGCTCCCATGCGTCCACCTTGATATGCGGCTTGCCGTCGCATGCATCGATGACCGGCTGCAGCGCCCCGGCTAGAGACGCCCAGACTTCCGGCTGCCACAGCGCCGGCGAGGTTTGATCGCATAGAAAGACGAAACAACGGTACTGTCGCTTCTTGCCGAATAGCCGCTTCAACAAATCAACCATACATCGTATCTACACCATGAACGAGGTCTCAGCCCACCTAAACGAGAGCATCATGAAAGTCCTAGTCCTTGGCGGCACCAGCTTCATCGGTCCACATATCGTGAGGAAACTGCAGTCAGCGGGTCACGACGTGACGATCTTCAATCGTGGCAAAACACCGCATGACCTGACGGACGTCACGGAGCTTGTCGGCGACCGGCATGGACCGGATGTCTCGGCGCTCGAGGGTCTGAGCTTCGATGCCACGATCGACGTTTCGGGATACTTCCCACGGGCAATAAACGTTGTGCTCGATGCATTGGAAGACCCGGGATTCTTTGCGTATGTCTCTACGCTTTCGGTCTACGCCGACTTCTCGAAATCCGACCAAGACGAGTCGGCTCCGCTCGCCACCATCGACGACCCAACGGTCGAAGAAATCACGGGCGAAACGTATGGTGCGCTGAAGGTGCTCTGCGAACAGGTTGTGGAAGCGCGCTGCCCGGAACATGCTCACCTGCGACTCGGACTCGTCGTTGGACCGGGAGATGTCACGGACCGCTTCACGTATTGGCCCGTCCGCGTCAGTCGTGGTGGAACGATGATCGCGCCAGGTTCACCAGACGACGCGATGCAATTCGTGGACGTTCGCGACGTGGCTGACTTTGCGCTGCACGTCATCGAAAACCGGGTTCAAGGCACGTTCAATATGGTGACATCATCTGGCAGTGTTACCGTCGGGAAGCTTCTTGAGACGTGTGAACGAGTCACCAACGCCAAACCTGACTACGTTTGGCTCTTGCCCGCCGACCTCAAAGAACACGAACTGACGCCGTGGGTCGACCTGCCCGCTTGGCTACCAAACGAAGGCGAAACCGCTGGGTTTGCACGATTCGACACGACCAATGCGCAAGCAAACGGGTTCAAGACCAGAACGCTAGAAACTACAGTCCAAGACATTTGGGATTGGTGGAACGCTCGCCCAACCGAGAACCAAGAGCTTTCGCGAGGCCTCAAAGCGATGCAAGAAGCCGAGATCATTGCGGCCCACTAAAGGTCTTCACCTTCCACGGGTTCTTCTGGGAAGAGACAGAACCCAGGTTTCTTGCCTTCTTGCCTTTCCTCAAGGCATTCGTCTCCCGGCCTACAGTAGACCGTGCCCCAGTCGCTCTTTCCACATGACACCCCTTTTGCTGACCTGTAGGGCTCATACGAGATAGCGTAGTGAATACACTCCCCTATCTGTGCTCCATATGCTGGTCTTGTGCATGTCGCTCCTGGGTCACATCGAACTGGGCGATTATGGCGACGTCCACAGAGATTACCGGCCGCTGACTCATATGGAGGATAGAGGTTGTGGTCGGTACTACACTCACCACCCCAACCAATGTCCAAAATTGGTCTAGACCAACAAGTTCCGTGGGGTTCACATCGTACGAAATCACCATCAGCGTTTCGCCCACATTCGACGCCACCTGCGCCCTCAAACGGAGTGTATACAACACCAGCTGTCTGATTGTTTGGTCGCGTTTCGTCTCCTGGGACATCGGCGCATCCCCACAGAAGACCCAAAGCCAAAGACACCAAACAAATTGAACGCATTAGAGACGCCTTCTTCAATAGTTGTTTCCAATACCTTGCAATAAACTCCGTTGTCGCGCCAATAACTCAAGGTCAGCCTTCTACCAAGTGGAACAATACCAATGAGCACCAACCGAGACATCTACCTCTTCGTCTGCGAACTCATCGAGGAGCACAAGGATTCAGACACAACGCTGGCTGAGTTCCTGCGCAATCTGAAGAACCTGTTCGCGAAACACGCAGACAAAGAAGGCCTCACAGCCCAGCAGTTCATGAATGGGCTGAAGGCCGCTTTCAGCCCCGTCACGCCAGTTGCGACAGACAGCGTCACCGAAGGCTTCGCGTCGGTTCACGAGTATCTCGAGGCCCAAATCGAAGACCTTGAGCAGTTGACCCGTGATGGCGTCTACGAAAACAAGTACGCCTACTTTGGAATCTCTGCCGAGAGCGGACGGTACTGGTACAACTTTCACATCAGCTCATACCTTGAATGCGGCATGGCCGGCTCGTTTGGCGGGTGGGAGCCCGGGGACGACTCTGGTCGGGCGTTTGTGCCAGGCGAAGTGATGGCGATGGATGAAGCTGGCGAGCTCAAGCCGATGGCGCCTGAAGACGTTGAACGTCCGCAGTTCGAAATGGAAATCATCCCCTGGGACGAGATCGAAGAGTTTCTTTGGTGCGGTGCCAACTACGAATAGCGTATGGTCTGGCCGATCAAATTGTGAGGATGACTATGTCTAATATTGTTTCAGTATCTATCGATAACAACATCGCCACCATCTCGATGGACGACGGAAAAGCCAACGCCATCGGGTTCCAACTCATCGAAGAGCTCAGCGCCGCATTCGACGATGTCGCCGAGCAGAAGGCGAAAGCCGTCGTGTTGGTTGGCCGCCCTGGGAAGTTCTCGGCGGGATTCGACCTATCCGTCATGGGTTCGGGAGACCGCGACGTCATCACCGACCTATTGGTGAAAGGCTCGAATTTGCTGATGAAAATCTACGGGTTCCCATCACCGGTCGTCATGGCAGTTTCCGGCCACGCGATTGCGGGCGGTGTCTTGCTGGCCGCAACTGGCGACACCCGAATCGGAATCGAAGGCGAATTCAAACTGGGCCTAAACGAGGTCTCGAACGGCCTGCCCGTCCCAATCTTTGCTCATCAACTCGCCGAAGACCGCGTGTCGCGTGAAGAGTTCGTGTCGAGCGTGCTTCAGAGCAAGATTTACGACCCCAAATCGGCTTTGGCGGCAGGTTGGTTGGATGACGTGGTGGAAGGCGAGTCGCTGTTGTCGGCATCGCTGAATGAAGCGCAACGCTTGGCTCAACTGCCGGCCCATGCGTATGCGTTTACGAAGCTAAGCATCCGTGAAGCGTCAATCGACCACATCAACGCGACCCTCGAAAGCAATATCAAGGCGATGCTTGGCGGATAGCCCCATGTCCTACAATGGTTGGGCGATTGAGCACCGGCCTTCCAAGCAGGTCGCAGCGTTGTCGCCATAGTCCGGCACGCAGTCGTCGCAGGCCGTGTTGGGATCGCAGATCTTCGCTTCGAATTCGGTCAGAAATGCCCGGTTTATCGCGACCAACTGGAAGAACTCGTCGTTGCCACATTCGCAGCATTCGTTCGACCGAATCACACAATCCGCGGCGGTCTCGCAGCTCGCCTCGTCGCTCTGCGACACGTCCTCGACCATGCAGCCGTCCACAGTACACGTCGCGATGAGATTGGGGTTCAACGCCTGTGGACAATCCGGGCATGGCTGAGGCTCTGGGCAAGCGTCCATGCGATAGGCTTCGACCTGATTGATGTTCACGCCCGCCAAGTCGGATGCCTGAGGCGCGCCACAAACCCCACAACAGGTGTTCGCAACCAACGTGCACTCGGAGTTCAACGTACAGTCATTGAACCCGGTACCGTTGTTCGCGTTGTTCGAGTTGTTGATATTGTTGATATTGTTGGTGTTGTTCGCGTTGTTAACGTTGTTGACGTTGTTAACGTTATTGCCATTGTTCGCGTTGTTGCCGTTGTTTGCGTTGTTCGACTTGGGCGAAACATCGCCGCATCCAAACAACGTCAAACACATCCCAAGTACAAAGATCTGCAGTTTCATAGTCGTTCCAGTTGTTCTGATTATGGGAATTCTACGACAAGCGGCCGCCAAATTCCAAAAATCCAAGCCCGGATCAGTCTATGAGCGCATTGGGGTCGGTCCGCAGTGGCTGCCAGCTTTCAGCACTCAGCTTTCAGCTCTGGCTGGGTGAATCGGAGCGAATGGGCAGTAACTCAAATCCACAGACAACACAGACGGTTCACAGACTCACACGGAGATTTCTTTTTGCGACAGCATTCAACACCTCACAACTCTAGAATTGTGACGTGGCTGATGCCCTCTTGAAAAAAGGTCTGTGCACGTCTGTGTTTCTTCTGCGTCGTCTGTGGATACCGCTCCAAATTTGGCCGTCACTGTTTGTTGGAATCTTGGTCATCAGTTGCGGTTCTCCTAGCCGAAGCTGACTGCTGGAAGCTGATTGCTGGAAGGCGTTGCGAACGATCCACAGGGTTGGTTCAGAAATGAAACCCCAAACCCAAACGCTAGCGGTAGTTTGCTCGCAGATCGCAACCCGCATAGACTGATGAAAACCACCAACGAAGTCTGGGCATGAAGAAGTATCTGTTCCTATTGGTAATTGCGCTCGTCGCCTGCGGAGGCGAGGACGGCGAAAACAACAATTCACCGAAGAAGACCATCGCCGATGGCATCGATATACCAGGTGTCATCGTTCTCATCGAAAGAGAAGAGAACACGACGAATCGTTCATTTGGCTTGTTGGATCCACGTACCAACACCACTTCGCCGGTTCTCTATCCGCTCGACTCACAACCTGACCAGTTTCGGCTGCCCATTGATGTCTCTCCAGATGGCGGAAAGATCGCCCACATCAATCCCGCCGGCGTCCTCTTCATCACCCGCATAATTGCGGAAGGCGATCAGCCGAATATTGAATCCATCTGGGATCTACCGATTGGAGACCGCAAAGTCGTCGGTTGGAATCGATATGGAGACCGTGTTTACACCGAAAAACACTGGGTAAATGCCGAGACCGGTGAGTTCTTCCGCTGCCAGGATATGGGCCTCAACAACCGCATCACACCGATGGCGGATGGCTACCACTACCGGTGCGGAAGCGAGCTTTATCAGGATGGGGTGTTTGTCACACAACTCAACGACGAATGGGTGGGTGTCATCGACAACCTCGAGCTCACGCAGCTCCCTACGGCGGATGGACAGTTGGCCACGGGTGTCTGGGGGATCAACCCCGTTTCACTTCGGCTCAACGACGTCTTCCAACCCGACCAGCTCGCCATTCCATCACAACCATTCCAAGCCAGATTTGACGGACGCGAATGGCTCTCGCAGGGCGTCACGCACGGTAAATACAAGGGGGTTGAAGAAGGCAATGTTGGCGGTCCAAACCCTGTGAATGTCTGCGTGACGGTGACTTCGGACCGCAAAGCAACGGAGTCGGTCCTAATCAACTCGGTGGAGTTCAATCAAACCTTGGATCAGACGAGCCACATGCGGACGGGCTATTGGGATATCGCGGATGCCCTTGAGCCCTATTATGGCGGCGAGGACTCACAGGTCATGACCGCCATTGGTGTGCATCCGGAAACCGAAGAGGTTGTGTACAATGTCGCGTGGCGGACGCTGGGCGGCACTGCAAGCTGCGAGAATCCTGTTACGCAACAGTTCACGGTGATTATCGGGCGCGACGGCACCACACGGGAGACCGACGACCACCTGCCGATTCCTGGGATGATGGAGTACCCGTGGAATCAACAAGCGTCCGCAGGCTACCGCTTGAACGACTACGGAAATGGCGACTTCATCGCCCCGATCGTTCCCGCGACTGGCTCCGTCACAACATCATCCACATCTCTACTCGGGACCGCAGGTTACATCGGCGGCAAGCCAGTCACGGTTAGAGGCAGCGCGATGTCTGCAAACGGCGCGTCATTGGTCAACGAACGCTACGAGGACGACGAATTCCGATACTGCGAAACACGCCTTCCCAGCTTGAATGTTACGTGCATGCCACAACTCAATGGCGGCACACCTGTGTTGATTGCTGGCGAGGGGGTGATGCCGAGCGACACTGTCACACGGCCCTACGTACGCGCGCTGTCTCAAACGGCGCGGCCGGTGGGATCGACGCTCACTATTTTTGGCGTTGGTTTTGGAAACGCCGGCTCCCTCAAAGTTGGTGATGTGACCATCCCGTCCACCGACACGACGCTATGGACGGACAAACGAATTGAGGTGGTTGTCACCGATGCTTGGCCCGATAAGGGCGTTCTTCAGGTCGAGTCTGGAGGCAGAGTATCGGGCGAAGAAGGCCTCCGCCGTTGGGTCGCCAAGACGACGAAGATGGTTTCGCCGCTGGATGTGATTCCTCAGCGCATCGAACTTCGACAAGGGCTCAACCGAGTTGATCTGGGCGGAATTGATGCAGCGACTGGACCGAATCAAGGCGTTGGACCGGATGGCATTCACACCATCTTCTCGGAGGGTGTGGATGAAATCTTTGAGAACTGGACACCATTTCGATTCGAAGGATATCTGAAGCTCGTCAACGTCGTGACATTCAATGAGGTCGTGGATTCTGGCTCTTGGGAGCCCCGTGCCGGTGCCGGCTCGGAGTCAGATCTCATCCTCTACCGAGGCTTCGAATACATCGGTGGCGAACTATTCGATGCCGATCAACGCCTTCGACCACGAGTCGATTCCAGGGTCTTGTTCGACCGTGTCTTCACCTCTCCACCAAATGCTCCAAACCCATTTGGCCTACCGGAGCACTGGCGCCAAATCGGGGACCAGACGTTCTCAAGGGATGCGGTGTTCCGAAACCAACCTACGTTCATCGATGGGTGGGAAGACGTTGGTGGACAATTGCGGGCTATCACACGCCCCATCGAAAACCTACAGGGCGGCGTTCTCGACTTCGGCGGCATCGACCAGCTAGTCGTCGCAACACGCAGTAATATGGGCCTCAACCCAGGCTATAATCTCAGCACTGATGGCGGAGCAACCTGGGGCGACCTGCAGGAAACCGGGGCACTTCCCACGCTCCCAGCTGGCGTCCAGACAGCCAATGGGCCCGCGGTCTTGGTTTGGGTGGCAGATGGACTGCCACCAACACCAAAGCTCATCACCGCAACAGAATACCTGGACATCGACATCACGCAGAACGTCTCGCCGCCTGCCGCGACGCGTATTCTGACGTCGGGGCCAGTTGTCATCTATCACCAACTTCAGACACAACCGGTGATGGTAAACGTCATGGATGCGAATCCGACATTGGATGAACTCGACCTGCCCGGCGATGTTTTCACGCTCACCCACGACGAGCCGGCCAACAAACTCTACGCGGTTCTTGAAGACGGAACTGTGCATGAGGCTGACTTCAACGGAAACACCCCCGTGTTTACCCAGGTCGACCTGGACGTTGAATTCTCAGAAGGCACCACCATGCAGATTCGTGCGGTCGCAAAGTTGCCGGATGGGCGCTGGGTTGCTCGGGGCAACGTGCCAGACGGAACGTATTGGACCGAGTTCCAGTCGTTCTACGCTACTCAATAAGTTCCTGGCTTTTTGGGTCATTAGTTCTGTTGCTTCCGGCTCGATTTGATCATGATTTGGAGATTCGGCAGGATTGACGCTCTCCACCTTGAGGATTGGGAAATGGATTTGCGGCTTCTTATTGTGTTGATCGCCATCGCTGCCGGTTGCTCCTCTGCCGACGACGAGTTTCAACCACAATCGTTTGTGAACATACCGAAGGTCTCCCCGTGTGGTGGGAACATCAATAACATCAACAACACCACCATCGATAGGCCAGTAAGTTGCCTGACCGCCGCAGCGACGAATAATGATACGGTCGCGTTCATCAATCGATTTGGACTAAAACTCCAATCGATCTCAGATCCGATGGTTTCCGCAACGCTGGACGCCGATTGGTGCCCAAGCTTGCTCGAGGCCACAGACGACTCGTTTCTGATTGTCACTGACCACAGACGAGCTCTCCCGCCGATCAGCGGAAACCAAGCCGATACCGCCGAGATTCTCTGGGTGTCGGCAGACCCAGGAACCCTCAAAGTCATTGACCGTGTAGTGCTTGACGGGAGAATCGCTGCCGCTGTGAGACACGACGGCGTTGTCCACGTCGCCATATCAACAAGCGTCGGCACAACGATCCATGAGCATCCGATTGGCGGCGCGGTTGAACCCGTCGGACCCAAGTTCACGTTGGGCTGGCGTGCAACCGCCGGACAAGTTCTGGATGGTCGAATGGTGCTAACGAACGAACGGAATTTCTGCGTGGTGGCGCGTGATGGACTTGGATGCGATTTAGAAGAGCCCAGTTTGGGTGAACCCCTCGTCGGTCGGTTTGCACTCAACAACGATGTTTTTGCCTATTTGGAGCCGGTTGAGGACCCTGATGGCTCTAGGAGATACGGCGCACATGTCATCGATTTTAGCGATGCAAACCCTGGCCGGTCATTTGTTGAGTCTGAGCGGCTGAGCGAACCGCTGTTGCTCTCGGATTCGTACCTATGGGGACGCACCGAAAACGACATGGTTGCGTATCCAACGACTGCTCAAAGTCCGCAAATGTCGGTTGGCTCTGTGCCAGACTCGAGCGGATTGTTCACGATTCCCAACTCGAATCGCGTAATTGTCTCGGCTGGCTATGAGACGCACTTGGCCGAATCAAACGGCAGTGGGGTCTCGATTCTGGATAGCCTGTTCCTTGAAGGTGTCCGCACCGCTACGCGGGCCCACGGACCCGAGGAATCCGGAATCTGGATGCAATCCTTGGACGGAGCGAAGCTAGCGTTGACCACGGAGCAAGGTTTCGACGTGGTGCTGGATTCCGGTCCGCTAACCACTCGCGAAGCAATTCACATCAGCTCAGACCGAGCGCTCGCCATTGGACCACACGGACTCTCGGTAGCAGACCTAGGATCAGGTGCTGTTTCTCACCAAGACCTTCGATTGCCGCTGGAAATCGTGGCAGCCGAACAGTGGATTGCAACGAAGACAGCTTTATTCGAAGCAGGTTCGAAATCGTTCCAATACGAGATTTTCCAAACCGATTCGAACCTTGATTCACCCCTGGCGGTCGTAGAAACCAAGGAACGATCCGTAGCAGCCGCCAACGGTGACGAGCTAGCAATAGTTACCGTGGAAGACGTGGGGGCTCCTGAACTGGAAATCTGGAACATCGAGACTCTTGAAGACCCAAGATTAACCAGTCGCACGGAACTCTCGAGAACGCCGCACACTCGAATTGGGACCGCGCCGCTCGAACTGATGGGCGAATTCTTGGTCTACGGAGACGACATCATCCACCGCAACGGAGAGGTGGTGTCTATCAATTGGGAGTTCGATCGGTATCTACGAGTCAACGACGATTACTACCTGCTCTCGCGCGACGTTGATTATGAAGCGGATGAAGTGCGCCATTCTGTCCGCCAGTTAACGCCTGATGGCCGTGCGCTCGCAGCACCAGTCAGTGTGCCTGGGCGCCTTCTCAACGTTGAGGACTCGCGTGCCGTCAGCATCGGCAGCGTACCCGGGAAACGTACCTACTCAACAACCAACTTGTACCTTCTCGAGTGGAGAAGCGCTGGAGCGGCAGTACTGAAATCCATTAACCTTGGCCCCGTTGCGAGTGGCGCCGCGGATTCCAGCATCGCTGCTGTCGTTTCGGACGGCTTCCTGACGACCTACGACATCGCGAACAACCTCCGAGTAATCAATTCCGTTTCCGTTCCGGAAAGCCTGGTTGTTGTTCAAGTGAATGATGGAACGGTGTTGACTCGCCTGGCAGGAGATATCTGTAGCGGGTCACGCTCGGAACAATTCATCGCCTTCGATGCAGAAGAACTCAGCTCACTGCAGGCTTTCGTTACGGGTGATTCGTCGGGTTACCTAAAGCGCCCGATTCCATTTCCCGCCAACAACGATATCTGGGCCATCGACGCGTTTGGACAGGTTGTAAGGGTCGGCCAATAAGTTCTTGGTTCTTGGTCATTCGTACTTGGTTCTTGGCCCTTGGCAAAACCAGGCTGGTATGGCGATCATCAAGAACTAAAAACCAAGAACCAACGACCAACGACCAAGAACCAATAATGGAAATTAAGGACAAAACCGTCGTCCTCACCGGCGCGATTACGGGCATGACTCGTAAGGAAGCGGCCAAGAAGCTTGAGGAAATCGGGGCGAACGTGCTGTCGTCCGTGACCAAAAAGACCGACATCGTTTTCTACGGTGACAAACCCGGCTCAAAACTCGCCAAAGCCGAGTCCTACGGCATTGCAGTCTACGACGAATCCGTGCTGCATGAGCTGCTTGGTTCAGCGCCAAAGGTCGAACGGACCGAAGAGGTCGAAGACGATGACGAAGAGGTCGAAGTCCTGCAAGAGATTGAGGACGGCGAAGAAGTCGAAGTTCAAGGCTCGGCCGCTGATCCGTATGTCTTGAAGAACACGGGCGGCGTGTATTCGTGCACCTGTCCGGCATGGCGCAATCAATCGGTCGCCATCGACAAACGCACATGCAAGCACTTGCGGGCGGTCCGAGGCGAAGCTGCCGAAGCCAAGCGCGTTGGCGGCTCGCACAACGTTCGCAAGACCGCCAAGACCGAAAGCGACAAGCCCAACCTTCTGCTGGCCCAAAAGTGGGAGACGCATGTCGACCCAACCGGTTGGTGGATGAGCGAGAAGCTCGACGGCGTTCGCGCGTATTGGGACGGCAAGACTTTCTGGTCTCGCCTTGGCAATGAGTTCCTCGCCCCAGATTGGTTCACCGAACACCTGCCGGACTGGCCGCTCGACGGCGAGTTGTGGATGGACCGCGGGGAGTTCCAGAAGGCCGTTGGCATCGTCAAACGGCAAGACCGTGGCAAGGCCTGGGAGGACATCAAGTACATCGTGTTTGATGCACCCGACCACGAAGGCGAATTCGAAGAGCGCGTGCAGCACTTGAAAGACACGATCGGCGAAGGCATTTCCAAGTATGCAGAAGTGCTTGAACATTTCGTCTGTGACGGAATCGACCACCTCACCGACGAGCTCAAACGCATCGAAGAGTTGGGCGGTGAAGGCGTCATGCTTCGCGAAAAGAAGTCGAAATACATCGGCAGCCGCTCCACCACGCTCTTGAAGGTGAAGAGCTTCCATGACGCGGAAGCCAAGGTCATCGGGTACACCGATGGCGCGGGTCGACACCGTGGGCGAATTGGCGCATTGATGCTGGCTCGTCCAGACGGCGTCGAGTTTAAATGCGGCACCGGGCTTTCGGACCACGACCGAGAAAACCCGCCTGAAATCGGGACGATCGTGACCTATCGATATCAGGAACTCACCAAAGCTGGCGTACCTCGTTTTCCATCTTATGTCGGGGTCCGAGCAGACGCCGAATGGCCAGATGACGCTGTAGAGGTCAACGCCAAGACCGAGGCCTGGCCTGGCGACTCAAAAGCGAAGAAGACCAAACCCAATCCAAAAACCAAAACCAACCCACCCAAGAAGGCCGGAAAAGTGGACGAAGAAACAACGCTCAAAAAACATGACGAAACCTGGCATGTTTCACGATCAGGCTCGACGATTTCTATTACGCTTTCGTCCGACCAAGATGCCCAGGACGAGTTCGAGCGCCTCATTGGTCAGAAAATGAAGCGTGGCTTTGTGCTGGTTGAAGGCGATGAGTCAGACGCCGAGGACGTGGAAACCGCTGAACCCGGCGAAACACGCCGCTGCGAGTACTCCGACGGTTCTTCCAATAAGTTCTGGGAGATCACAGTCTCAGGTAACACGCACCTTGCACGCTGGGGCCGAATCGGCACGAGCGGCCAAACCAAAGAGAAGTCCTTCAAGACCGCAGAAGAAGCGCAGAAGGATGCGGACAAACAATTCGAAAAGAAGGTCAAGAAGGGCTACGTCGAAGTCTGACGACTGCCTAGTATCTAGACACTGGCGTGGTTCTGATCGCCCGCGACATCGGCAGAATATGCCACTTGGGATACTTGTCCGCGGGGCGGATTAGGCGAAAACCCCAACTTCCGCGGCATTTCACCTCGCCAGAAGTCAGCAAAGCGCATGTGTGAAATGCGCCCGCCTCGACGTCCTTAACTGTCCCACCAAAATCCAGTCTGATTGGCTTTTTGTGGGGAATGTTGGGCCCAGGAGCTCCTGATATCTGGCCATAGCTGTTCGTGCCGGAGCATTTGACGACGCCCTTGGCCGTCAGATGACACAGGTGATGCACGCCGGCGGTCAAAGTGGTTGTATCCGGAAACGTCCCGAGTTCGGTGGTCTTATACGGCTGCATCGCATCGAAAACTGGCAACATGATTCCACCAGTCAGCAGCCCAAAGACCAATTCTGGTCCGCTCATGCCCTTCTTTGCGTGCTTGTACAGGTTGCCGTTTCCGATGATGTAGTAACTACCGGCCGCGGTCCGCACCGTCTGGCCCTGACCCTCGGGGACCTTTCGCGTTTTAGCTTTGGTGAACCTCGCCTTCGTATACTTGCTGTGTTCCAGCGCCCACGGTTTCGAGAAGTCGTATGCCGGCGGGAACAGCGAATACCGGTATTGGCGGTCTTCGTGCGTCCACGTCACGCCCCACTCCGAAACTTTGAGATCCTTGGGTCGATGGCGCAGTTTCAGGGGTCGAATCTTGCGCCATTGTGCCAGCTTGGGTTCCTTCTTGGTCGTCGCACGCCACCAGCATTTGAGCGACTTTTCAAACTCCGCGCACAGCACACGTTTCCCGGCATGGATATCGATTGCACCGGCCGCATCGGGAATCAGCTCGGTTTGCCCCAGCGGCCCCATGCTTGGCCCCGCACAACGAACTTGCCCGTCGGCCAACAACGCGCAGTTGAACTCGCTCCCCGACGCTATCGCAGTCGCATTCTCAAAGATGGTCTCGGTGTGGGTGGGCATAGGCTCACCCAAACGCTCGCCGTAACACATTAGTTTGTTGTCTGAGACGACACATGTTGGTCCGTGCGCAGCGGTTGCGAAGTCCGTCACGGAATCGCCCTGCCACAGCTCTGATGGTCCATCGCAGGGCTCGTGCGTTGGCGCCCAAAATCCCGCTTCTCGTCTTACAAACACCAGTCCGCGTTTCGTCTTTACGACCAGGCGGCGGTAGCCGGTGTCGATTTCGATGGCATCGTCGACCCCGCAGAGCGTCGTGCGCCCAGTTCCCGGTCCTACAAGACGCTCATCGAAGATGACTTCGCCATCTTGTGTGACTGCCGCGATGCCGTCATAGGTCACTTCGAACTGCTTGACGGGCTCGATCTTGTAGCGCTTCGGCTTATCGCTGGTCCGAAAATTCCACCAGATCGCCACTTTGCCCGAGGCATCGGTGGCGGCGAGCACGGATCGCCCGAAGATATCGTAGAGGCTGAGGTGAACGATGTCGTCGTAGTCGTCGGGCATCGCCAGGTCAGTGTGACCGCCCTTATGAGACGCGAATGCAGGAAACGTGTGGCATTGAATCTGGCGACCTTGAAATGAACAGACCGAATCTTCACCGGCTACAAAATTCGATTCGGGGTCGGTGATTGTGGACTTCGCCTTGCCACAGTGCACCGTGTCGTCCTGCAAAGTGACGCAAGGTCGCGGCGCAAATCCCATGATTTGAACTCGCTTTATGTCGTTGGCCACCAATCGAAATTTAAAGTGCTCGAACCCCGCCTCACCGCAATATGCATTGCCTGCGCGGCGGACACATACCATTCGCTTGCGCACCTCGATCTGCTCGATAGGTGTGGCCTCAAAGGCCACCTGGTCCGACACCTTTAGGGCGTCGCTCACTCCGAATTCGACGTGCCGTTGTGCGGACTCCACGTCATACACAGTCATCGTTGGAGTAAATACGGTGGCGCACCCCGTGGCCCACAATGCAGCCACGAGCGCGACGAACAACCTCACAGTGAACAGAGGTTCCATGCTGGATTTACACATACAACTGCAGCGCTGCCGTAGTCTGTCGAAGTTTGCTGGCACGTGCCGCCTAGGTCGCGACATAGCAGCCCACCGATATTCTCTGGGTTACCTGCGTCGTAACACAGCGTCGAGCAGATGCACTCGCCAGTTGGGAATCGCAACGACGTTCCGTCGGGACAGTTACTTCCGGCGGAGTCCGCACATGACGTTCCGATGAGGGTGTTGGGGTTGTAAGCATTGGTCTTTGAAATCCAAAAGTCGTTTCGGCACGCGCCGCCGGGCCCTCCTCCAGTCTGGCATGACCCGCAATCCTGTGGACAGTTCCCGCATGTCTCCAAGCCGTTGCATGTCAGGTCACCACATGCGGGCGCTTGCTGGCAAGGTCCGCAATCGTAAGTACACAGGCAAACCTCGTCAGCCGTGCACAATCCGTCGCCACAAGGACTCGCGCAGTCTTGCGGGCAGCGCACATACGACTCCTGTGGCGCGCAGTAGCCATCACCGCACGCACCGCAGTCGTTTTCCAGGCAGACGATCCCAAAATCTTCGATGCACGTTCGTTGGCTGCACTCACCCAGGTCAAACGGGTCCGCACATGCCACGAAGTCGGCTCGTTTCTCTGGGCTGGACAGGTAGCACTCCTTCAAACATTGACCTAATGGGTCTTCATTGATGCAACCCTGTTCCTGGTAGTCCGCGCAGGCCAGGAAGCAATCGATACCGTCGAGTTGTGGGCAATCGGCGGTACATTGGGTGCCAGACGACGTTTCGAACGACTCCAACGCCTCGCATCGTCCGTCACCGCAGCCGTAAAGCGTGCCATACATACAGAGGTTGCAGGCGTCAGGTTCGGTAGGAAACTCGCATTCTAGGAATCCAGCAATCGCGGCCTCATCAGCTGCGGCACAGGCGGCGCGACACGCGACGGCGGGCGGTCCACCGCTGTTTGGGCAGATCCCCTCAACCTCTTCGCACTTTGCAACGCAATCGGCCCGATTCGGGGGTGGGCAATCTTGGGCGCATGACGTGTAGTCCTCCCCAATCGAGCAGTGTCTATCGCCACAAGATGGACCAGAGTTCGTGTTGTTCTGGTTGTTGGAGTTGTTGCCGTTGTTTGCGTTGTTCGAGTTATTGGCATTGTTCGCGTTGTTCGCGTTGTTCGACGCGCCTTCAACGCAAGTCCCGACCGCCCCCTCAAGTTGGCAGTCTTCTCCGGCCAAACAGTTCACATCCGAGAGACAGCCCGGCGAACATTGCCCTTCGGCCGCGCAATAGGAGCCGGGCTGACATGTAATCGAGCCGCATTCCACAAAGCCGCGCTGCGTCTTCTGCTTTTCACCGCCATCGTCAGAGCAACCAAAGCCAACTGACATCAGCACCACCAGCACACCAAAAATCAATCCATTCATTTCGCGCTCCATTTCAGTCACGCGCGAAACCTATCAGAACATCCAGCGATTGGGGGCGTCAAAATTGACGCATGCTGCCGGATTTGATCGCGTCCGGTGGAGCCTGTATTAATTACGTAATCCACAAATAGATTGGGGCACCCAATGAAGAAACTCCACGTCATCATTCTCGCAGTCTTGCTCTCGGCCTGTATGTCAGCTGAAGAGAAGACAGCCCAAAACAACGTGACGGACCAAACCCCGTCCAACAATCGGGACGACAACCTCCTCATTACGCCTATCGACGGCGAGGAAGAGGTGCGGGAAAAACTGGATTCCCTGCTCAGGCTAAGCCCGTCGCAATTGCAGATGACACGTGCGGTAAACCACTCGACCGACCTCGGCTACAACCCCGCCGAGGCTGAGCATCTGGAGCTGATTCAGGATTCCGCCCTGGCGCTGACGGACGAAGAGATGACCCGCCTTGAGGCGCACGGTTTCGTTCTGCGGGACCCCGGCTACCCCTCTTTCACATATGGATACGCCGAGATCTATCTAGAGGATTTGCCGATCTACATTTCTGCCGATTCTATCATCCATGCCGTCCATCGATCCTTCGATAATGTGCTGAAGTACATCGAATGGGATACACTGCTTCCCGCGCTGCAGGCGATGATCAACTCAATGCGCCAAGAACTGCGAACCGGCGCAGCCGACGAGTATTCACCCGAGATTCGGGCAGACCTCGACTTGTACCTCGCCGTCGGAAAGAGCCTCCTTGATGGAATGCCAGCGTCGCCCGTTGCGGGGGCCGACCAAACGCAAATCGTAGACCTCGTCGACAAGGCCGTGGCAGCCAATGGCGTAGAGACGACGCAGCTGTTTGGTTCGCAGCGAGAACTCGATTTCTCCCAGTTCAAACCTCGTGGCCACTACACAGACAGCGCCGAACTGGAAAATTACTTTCGCGCGATGATGTGGTTTGGCCGAATCGACTTCAGGGTCCTAGAGCCAAATCCGGAGACACACGAACTTGAGTTCCAACGCGAGAGCCTTGAAACCGCCTACGCGCTGGAATCATTGATGACCGCCAATAGCAAGGCAGATTGGGCCAACATCGACGAGACCATCGGGCTGTTTGTCGGGGAGAGCGACTACATGACTATCCCGCAGCTCGACACATTGCTTCAGTCGCTCGAGCTTGATTCGGCTGACCAGCTTGGCCAGAAATCCGACGCTGAGATCGCGCAGGTCATGCAGAAATATGGCTTTGGAACGCAACGAATCTCGAGCCACTACATCAAAAATGGCTGGCGAAAAACCATGCCGCTTTCTGTCACGTTTGCTTTCTTTGGACAACGGTACGTTGTCGATTCGCACGTGATGTCGAATGTCGTCTACGACCGGGCTGGCGGCGGCAGCATTCCACGTATGATGCCCGACCCGCTTGATGTTGCGTACGCCGCGCTGGGGAATGATCAAGCGGTTTCGCTCCTCATGCCGCAGCTTCAAGAGTATCCATACGCGCCGGACCTGGAGGCTATGCGCGTGTTAACCGACGCGCATGGGGACGACTACTGGAACAAGAATCTCTACAACAGCTGGATGAAGGCGCTACGTGCGCTTTCACCGACGAGCGAGATTTCCGATCCCAATTCGGGCTTACCGGCTGTGGCACGCACAGAACCTTGGGGACGCCGTGTTCTGAACACACAGCTCGCTTCCTGGGCCGAGCTTCGCCGAGACACAATTCTCTACGCGAAGCAGTCCTACACCTCAGGCGCATCGTGCGAGTATCCCGACGCGTACGTCGACCCCTATCCTGAGTTCTTCGCTGCCCTGGCGGACTTTGCTGCGCTCGGGGAGGCAACCGTTGCCAAATGGCAGCGTGGGGACCGCCATGTAGCGTACTTTCAAAACCTTGGTGTCATCATGAAGCGACTTGAAGACATGGCGCGAGCACAGAGAATTGGCGAGCCTCTAACGCAGGAGCAGTTGGACTGGGTGAATGAGGCCGTCGTAATCGATCGAAATTGCGATGGTTCACCCATTCCACGCGGATGGTACCCCCAGCTTATCTACGGGGAATCTGCCGAGTTCGACCCCACGATTGCAGATGTTCACACACAACCGACCGAAGCGGACGGGACCGAGGTTGGAAAGGTGCTCCACGTGGGCACCGGCATGGCTCGCATGATGGTTGTCACGATCGATACCTGCACTGGTCCGAGGGCGTACGTCGGATTGGCTTCTTCGTATTATGAGCGGATTACTGAGAACTTTGAGCGACTAAACGATCAGGAATGGTCTGCGGATATCTCAGGATCTCCGGATTGGCTAAACGACCTTTAGGCACCTCGTTCTGCCCGCAGGACAGCCAGCCCCTGCAACCCGCCGACACCACCATTGCCATGCACAACCCCGACTCCGCCGTCTGCACGGAGGCGTTCGGCGGTCAATATCAACCCGCGCAGGGCTGGGTTGTTCCACGGCGCTCGAGACAGATTCATCCCGCCAGAAACGGTGATCTCAACATTGTCAAAAAATGACATAGTTGATTGGAAATCTCGAGACCACCCTGCGTTAACACAGAACGCAATCGGTACGATTGGAAAGCACGTGTACAGCTCCAACACCGCATCTTCAGGGTTGATTCTGTCCAGCCCGACCTCGTCCATGACGGTCCGCAAATGGTGGTATGGCGCAATCTGCGAAACGTGCGCGGGCCCATCATCCACCGATGCGGTTGCGACCGCTGTCACCTGAACTGAATCATCCAACCCGAGCGTGTTAACCGCCGTTTGGTTGGCCAATACGACCTCACCCACAAAATCGATATTGGGGTTGGCGCAGTCGTTTCTGCGAAGCAGCTCAGTGACCTTGGGATTGTCCCGTTCAGATACCGACAGGCCCCGCGCTTCGGCGGTTCGACGGTAGTTCTGGTGCAGCGCATCGGCGAGCCCGCGAAACGACGACAAATCCCAGCCATGGAGTTCGAAGAACGCGCGCGTCAGCCGCGTGTAGGCCTCCGGAATCGACACGCCGTCGTAGATGTCCATCAGACTCGCACGTTCGTCGCGTTCGTAACCCGTTCTCAGTTGATCGCGGCCAGAAATCAGCACCACATCAGCGTCTGACTCCAAAGCGTCTCGCGCAGACGCGAGCGCAAGCAACGGGCCATTGCCGCTCTTGAAGCGGCCTGGCTTGGTCTCCCACCCATCGGCGAGTGATTGAATGTGTAGGGTCTGACATCGCAGACCCTGGGCCTGCGCACGTCGTATCAAGTCGACATGCGGGGCACCTTGAACGTGGTCGTCTTCAACAAGATATGTTGAGGCGACAAACACCTAATCGTCGACAGGCAGGCGCTGGATGTTTGCACCCAACGCACGCAACTTCTCGTCAACGCCCGCGTAACCGCGGTCAATCTGGCGGATATTATAGATCGTTGACGTCCCCTGTGCCGTGAGCGCGGCGATCAACAACGCCATACCGGCGCGAACGTCAGGTGACTCAAGCGTCGAGCCGTACAGCTGACTTGGGCCAACGACCACAACACGGTGCGGGTCACAGAAGATGATTCGTGCACCCATCGCAATCAATGAGTCGACGAAGAACATGCGACCCTCGAACATCTTTTCGAAGAACAGCACGGTTCCCTGAGATTGGGTTGCGACCGTAATGGCGATGGACATCAAGTCGGTCGGGAACGCTGGCCAAGGCGCGTCATCGACCTTTGGAATCGTGCCACCAATATCGTCGACAACCTTCAGCGTCTGGTTGCCAGGGATGAAGAGTTCCGTGTTGTTCTTCTTGAACTTCGTCTCGACACCGAGCTTCTCGAACACCAAGCGAATCATGCGCAGGTCTTCCGCGCGAACGCCTTCAATGGTGAGCTCACCACCGGTCACAGCCGCAAGGCCAGCGAAGCTGCCGACTTCAAGGTAATCCGGGCCGATTTCGTGTTCGCAACCCCAGAGGCCCTTCGCGCCTTTGATGGTCAGGATATTGGTGCCGATGCCAGAAATCTGCGCGCCCATCTTGTTGAGCATATTGCAGAGCCCCTGAACGTGTGGCTCGCACGCAGCGTTTCGGATAATCGTGGTGCCTTTCGCGACCGCGGCTGCCATGACGATATTCTCGGTCGCCGTCACGGATGCTTCGTCCATGAAGATTTCCGTACCGATGAGCTTCTTCGCCTCGAAGACAAACTCATGGGCGCTGAACTCCACATGCGCGCCAAGCGCTTGGAAACCCAAAACGTGTGAGTCCAGACGGCGTCGACCGATAACGTCTCCACCCGGTGGTGGCAGTTCGCAACGCCCTTCCCTCGCCAACATCGCGCCTGCGAACAGAATGGATGCGCGAATCTTGGTGCAAAGCTCGGCGTTGAGTTTGGTTGAGTTGACTTGTTTCGTGTGGATTTTGACGTCTGTGTCGTTAATCCACTCGTAGGTTCCACCGAGGTCTGCAATGACTTCCAACATCACGAGGACGTCGGCGATCTTCGGCACATTCTTGAGGACGACTTCTTCGTCGGTGAGCAATGTTGCGGCCAAAACAGGTAGCGCTTCGTTCTTGCTACCACTTGGTCGGACCCGACCAGAGATTGGCTGACCGCCTTCGATGACGAACTTTTCCATGTTCAATATTCTCGCTGCTTAGATCTGGCGTTATCGAGGTGTTTTTATGTGTATCACTGTTGATCCGCGAGTAACAGCGATTACGCACTGCGTTATAAAAGTGCCGTATCCAGCAAGATCATTCCCGGGGTTGATCGCGTTATTGGGATAAGCGACAGTTAGGAATCACTTCTCCAGGAACGCTATGAAAGCTCTGATTGTATTGTTATTTCTTGCCCTCGCAGGGTGCGCCGACGCCGACCCCAAGTCGAACAACGCGAACAACGCGAACAACGCGAACAACATCAACAACGCAAACAACGCAAACAACGCAAACAACTCGAACAACGCTAATAACGGCGACATCCGTGCCTGTACTGGCAATGACCAGTGTATGTTGGCATTCAACACATGCTGTGGGACATGCGCCGAGCCGCAGGCGAGCGACTTCGATGCCATCAACGCAAGTTTCTTCGAGCAGCATCGCCAGAGCGTCTGCCCCGAAGAGCAACCCTGCCCTGCCTGCGAAGCACAGCCTAACCCTTACCTAAAAGCTGGCTGCAACGAAGGCACATGCGAGGTTGTTAATGTTGAAAACACCGCACTCGTCGGTTGCGAGGCGGACGCAGAGTGTGTCGCCCGCTCAACAGAATGCTGTGAATGCGGCAACGACACCTTCGGTCAGGTTATCGGGCTAAACCGAAATCGAATCGGAGACTTCATAGATTTGGTATGCACAGGCGCCGAACAGTGCGCCGAATGCGCACCCGACTACTCGATTTACACCATGCAATGCGTGGAGGGTAAATGTGAGGCGCTCGTCCCGCGCTAATCCGCAGGCACCCAGTCACTCTCGGGTGGAAGTTCGGGCGCGGCATCCACGAAACTCACCTCCAAGAACTTGGCAAATCGCGCCAGGAACGTGTCGGTGAATTCATCGAAATCCACGTCGGAAACTTCTGCGAGATTCATCATGGGCGCGTTCGGAATCCCACATGGGATAATCCAGCCGAACGGCGCCATGTCATTGACCAGATTGATGGCAGCGCCGTGCGTGCTGATACCCCGCGAGATTCGCATACCTACGCTCGCGACCTTTCGACGCGGTTCATCTACGCTCCAAACGCCAGGGTGATCCGTGTCATATTCGCACTCCATGCCGTAGTCGTCCCGCACGACGTCAGCCAGGCAATTCGCCAGACCACGCACCAGATCAACGACACCCAGCCCGAGCTTTTCCAAGCGCACAATGGGATAAACCACCAACTGCCCGGGGCCGTGATAAGTCGCCTCACCACCACGGTCGATGGTGAAGACTTCAACCCCTTTGGATTTCAGAAAGGCGGGATTCACAAGATGGTCCTGCGTCCCGCGT
>JAUIBR010000097.1 GCA_030427705.1 bacterium
TTTCTGCAATATCAACGGCTTTCCCGAGGATGTCCTTCTCCTCGGACTGGCGCTGCGTATTGAGCTCTTCAAGCCTTTGCGCAAGCTGTGTAGCGCGTCCATACGACTCGGTTGTGAGCAGTTCCACACAAATCGATGCATCGGCCATGCGTCCTGCCGCGTTGAGGCGTGGCGCAAGGCGGAAGCTAATCGTGCGGGAGGTAACGGGCCCAACCTCAACCGAAGCGCGGTCCATCAATGCGCTGACACCCGCGCGACGGCGGCCAGCTAACACGTCTAGCCCTAAGCGCACGAAGGTCCGGTTTTCATCTTGGAGCGGCACCACGTCGGCGACAGTGCCGAGGGCAACAAGATCGAGCTCTGCCCGCAGGTCAGGCTCAGGAATCAGTTCGAAGATTCCGCGGTCACGAAGCTCGGCGCGGATTGCCACCACGAAGTTGAAGGTGACTCCAACCGCGGCCAACGACTTGAAAGGGAAGCGACAGCCCGGCTGCAATGGATTCAGGATTGCGTTCGCCGGCGGCAGTTTCTCGGGCACCGTGTGGTGGTCCACAATGATGACCCGCATGCCCATCTGCCGAGCGAACCGAATCTCATCGACATTGCTGATGCCACAGTCAGTCGTGATCAGCAGGTGGGTGCCTTGCGTATGAAGCCGGCGAACCGTCTCGATATTGAGGCCGTAGCCGTCCTGGTCACGTTTTGGGATGTAGTACCCAACGTTGGCGCCGAGCGAGCGCAGGAATCCGTAAAGCACGCCTACGCTGCTGATGCCGTCCACATCGTAATCGCCATGCACGACGATACGTTCTCCTGCATCGATCGTGCGCAGGATCTCGCGGACCGCACGTTTCATGCCCTTCATCATGAAGGGGTCGTGCATCGATTTTAGCGAGGGATTTAGGAACTGTTCGGCGCTCTCGATATCAGAGACACCACGCCGGGCCAGAATCTCAGCACTCAATGGGTGCACACCCAGTGTTTCAGCCAGCTTTTCGGCGCAGATCTCCGTATCGCGTAGAACCCACCGTGACTGATTCTTCTCTGGGGCGCTCATGAAAGAACCATTGCACCAAACAAAACCGCCGGACTGGCCGGCGGTATAAAAACAATCGAACTAACGCGAAAATTCGCGTCTTACGCTGACTCCGACCGAGCAGCACTTGCCTTGCGCGTCTTCAAGTATCCGTCCATGAACACCATGACTGGCGAAGCGACGAAGACCGAGCTGTAGGTACCGACGACGATACCGACGATGAGGGCGAGGGCGAAGTCTTGGATAAGACCACTACCCCAAATGAAGATGGCGAGGACGGCCAAAAACGTCGTCAACGAGGTGATGACGGTACGGCTGAGCGTTTCGCTGATGCTTCGGTTAACCACGCCGGGAACGTCTGAATCTCCCTCGTTCGTCAGGTTCTCGCGAATACGGTCGAACACAACGATCGTATCGTTCAGGGAGTAACCAACAATCGTCAGCAGGGCAGCGATGATTGGCAGGTTCATCTCCATCTGGATTGCAGTGAAGAAACCGACGGCAATAATCACGTCATGCGCCAGAGCGGCAACAGCGCCTGGTGCGTAGCGAATATCGAAGCGGAACGCGATGTAGATAAGGATGAGGAGCAGGGCAACCAAGAGCGACAAGAGACCGCTTTCTTTCAATTGCTCACCGACACGAGGTCCCACAGTTTCCAAACGCTCAATCGAGATGAAACGCTCACCCATGGCGGCTTTGAAGCCTTCTTCAATTCGAGCTTGGAGGTCTTCAAATCGAATCACGTACGAGGAGCCGCCCTCAATTCGTGGTCCGTCTGAGAGTTCCACGGATCCAACGAGCGGAACGGCCGCCTCGGTGACAAGATTCTGGGCCACAGGCGTCTTGAATACGACATCCATACGGTCAGGTTGGTTCTCGTTCCACACGATGCGGTCGGTCTCGCCAAGTCCCGAGAATGCCGTCTTGAGCTTCTCGATCGTGGCTGGGTCGACAACGGAAACCGAAGCCGTTTGGACCAGGAATTGGTTCTTCTCCGAGCCGAACGTCTGAACGTTGGCATCGGGCAAGCCGGCTTCAGCGGCAGCGGAGCGTACTTCGTCCGATGTCACGCCTTCAGCGAAAACCATGATCATGTCGGTACCGCCTTTGAAGTCGATACCGTAGTTCGGCGTCATGCCGAAAAAGAGTCCCAAGCTGATCAAGACAGCGATACCGGAAACCGGCAACCACATGCGCGACAGTCGGAGGAACTCAACGAAAAAATCTTTGGATACAATTCTAAACATTATTCAATCCTCTTCGCGCTAGATGCTTACCGTTTCTTTGGAAACCGCGATCTTCGTGTCGAAGAGCAGCCGTGAAATAAATACCGCTGTGAAGATCGTGGAGACGATTCCGATAAGGAGCGTCACCGCGAATCCTCGAATAGGACCGGTACCGTACTGAAGCAAAACCAGCCCGGCGATACCGGTGGTTACGTTGGCATCGATAACGGCGGAGAGCGCTTTCTCGAAGCCAATTGCGACGGCATCACGTGGCGATGCGTTACGGTCCAACTCCTCGCGAACACGCTCGAAGATAATGACGTTTGCATCGACCGCCATACCGACGGTGAGGATGATTCCTGCAATACCAGGAAGGGTAAGAGTCGCACCAAACGACGCCAGGGCAGCCATCACAAAGATGATGTTCAATCCCAGCGCGATGACCGAGATCAGACCTGAACGTCGGTAGTAGAAGCCCATGAACAAAACGACCAGCAACATACCGATCGAGAATGCAATCTCAGACGACTCGATGGAGTCTTGACCCAGCGACGGACCCACAACCGTTTCGAACTGCTTTTCGATAGGAGCGGGCAGGGCGCCGTGGCGAAGCACGATGACGAGGTCTTCGGCTTCAGCCAGAAGCTCGTTGTACGATTTCATCGAACCCATCGTGATTTGTGCGCGTCCACCAGGAATAGGCTCGTTGAAGACTGGTGCGCTAACCACCGTCTCGCCCATCATGATGGCCATGCGCTTTCCGACGTTGTTCGTCGACAGCTCTCCGAAGAGCTCAGCGCCTTTGAGGTCGAAGTTCAGAGCGACGTAGGGGCGGTTGAACTGTTGGTCGACCGCGGTACGTGCTTCTTGGACGTAATCACCAGTGAGTTCGACTTCACTGAACACGTAGTAGGATTTCCAGTACGACTTTTCTTCGTCGAGCTGAGTCTTTTCAGCATCCACAAAGACAGGGTGGTGCTGGAAGCCGACCATGTGGGTTTCGTCGGTTTTGCCTGCGAAGAACTTCTCGAGGGCGTCTTTGTCCCGGTGTGTAACCGACCGGTAGCCACCGTCGATGACACGTAGCGCGAAGCCGGCTGGCAACTTGCCCGAGAACTGGTTGAAGAATGCGTTCGTTCCAGCATCATCCAACATTCGGAACTCAAGCTGCGACGTTTGACCAATCAGCTTCTTTGCACGGTCAACGTCTGCCTCTTTCAAACCTGGCAGCTGAACGACGATGTCGCTTGCGCCTTGTCGCGTGATGCTTGGCTCAGCAACACCGAGGGCGTCAACACGCTCACGAATGGTGTCGATGGCCTGTTGGACCGCAAAGTCTTTGGTTTCCTTGATGTACTCTTCGTCGACCACGAGGTGGAAGACGCCACCGGACATCTCGACCTTCTTCAACGAAGTGAAGAAGCTCATCATGTCTTCGTCGAGCTTTTCGGTGTCTGCAGCGTTGGCAAACGTCACGACAATGTAATCATCGCCGAAATTGTGGTCGACGGTGACATCGAGGCCGTCGTTCTTGTCCTTGAGGCGAGTCCCCAAGTCTTTGGCCATGCGGTCAAGCTTATCCTGAACAGCCTTGTTCACATCAACGTTGTATTGAAGGAGCAGGCCGCCCTGGAGGTCCAAGCCAAGCGTCAGAGGTCCAACATTATTTGCAATGTAGGGCTCCTCAGCCGTTTTCGGGTCGCTAAACTCGCCGTCGAGTTTGCCGTCAGCACCATCCAGGAACGATGGCAGTAGCCCATAAATCGCGCCTCCAAGGGCGACGACTACAATGAGCCAGCGAAAGGTAGTTGCGTTCATCTATTCGACTCTCTAGTTACGTCGACAACATCCAATAAAATCTATTCTGAGTCAGAACCGCCGGCACCAATGACCGCGTCCTGCTTGCCCAAGATGTTGCGCTTCAGCACTTGCATCTTGGTTCCCTTGCTAATCTCGATGGTCACGACATCCTCACCAATATTGCGGATGCGGCCGAGAATGCCACCGTTGGTCACAACTTCATCGTCCACGCTGAGCGCCTTGAGGAACTGCTCGTGGTCCGTTCGTTGTTTGGCTTGAGGCCGCCAAATCAACAAATAGAAGATGAAAAAGATGATGCCCAAGGGCACCAGCATACTTACTAACTGCTCCATCGGCCCCGGTTGAGGCGCTTGAGCGAGTATGGTGAGATCCAACATTAGTGGCTCGACATCGTTTAGGTCTAATCCCCTTGATTTTCGGGGCCGTGAGGGTGTTCTCGGCTCAAAAATAAAGGGACGGAGTGCTTTAGCAGCCTCGGAGTTCAAGGTCAAGCGCGTACACGCTGTACCACCTTGTCACGCCGAGTTCGCTAACCTCATCCCGCCAAATCGATGGTCAACCGCGATCACGTTGTTTTTCATAAAATTCTTCGCGGAACGCGTCGAATCTCTGGTCAATGATGGCCTGCCGGGCCCGCTTCGTAAGGTTCAGATAGTAATGAAGGTTGTGCAGCGTACATAAGCGAGCAGCAAGGATCTCTTTGCTCTTATAAAGATGCCGCAGATACGAACGGGTGTAGTTCTGACAGGTGTAGCACTCGCATTCCTCGTCGAGTGGACGCATATCCAGTTCGTATTGAGCGTTCCGAATCACCACACGACCATCGCTGGTAAGGCATTGGCCGTTTCGGGCATTTCGCGTTGGCAAAACGCAGTCAAACATGTCAACTCCGCGCGCGATACACTCAACGAGGTCGTGCGGTTTCCCAACGCCCATCAGATACTTCGGCTTTTCGTCCGGCATCATCGGCGTGGAGATTTCGACCGTGTCGTACATCGCCTGGGCCTCTTCACCAACGCTAAGCCCGCCGATAGCCCAACCTTCGACCGGAAGGTCCAGCATTTGCTCGGCGTGATGCTCACGCCAGCGTTTACTCGTCCCGCCTTGGAGAATCCCAAAAAGCGCACAATCCGTTCGCTCTCGAGCATCGATGCAGCGCTGTGCCCAACGCGTGGTGCGGGCAAGCGAGGCCTTCATGTACTCGTCATCTGCGTCATGTGGCGGACACTCATCGAACGCCATCATGATATCGCTGCCCAAGGTTTCTTGGGTCTGAATG
The DNA here is from genome assembly GCA_030427705.1 of bacterium. Lineage (GTDB taxonomy): Bacteria > Myxococcota_A > Bradymonadia > Bradymonadales > Bradymonadaceae > JAUIBR01. Next base: position 5,366 of record JAUIBR010000097.1, read on the forward strand.
ACGTTCTCGGGCGTAAACAGATGCCGAGAACCGTCGATGTGATCCTGAAACTCGACACCTTCTTCGGTGATCTTGCGCAAGTCCTTGAGGCTGAATACCTGAAATCCACCCGAATCCGTCAGGATCGGAAGATTCCAATTCATGAACTTGTGCAGGCCGCCGTGAGCGCGAATGACCTCGAGGCCAGGCCGCAGATAGAGATGGTAGGTGTTACCCAGGATAATCTGGGCTCCGACGTCGTCGACCAACTCCTCGGGCGACATCGCCTTGACCGTCCCAAGCGTGCCAACGGGCATGAAGATCGGCGTCTCGATCGTGCCGTTGCGCGTTTTCAACACGCCAGCACGAGCCATCCCATCACGTGCAATCTCTTCGTATTCGAATGTCTGACAGAAATTGGGTTGCATCAGATTATCAACATTGAGTCGCCATAACTGTAAAAGCGATACGAGTGTTCAACCGCCTCTTTGTACGCGGTCCGCATCAATTCGTAACCCGCAAACCCGGCAACCAGTGCGAGTAGGGTAGAGCGCGGCAGGTGAAAATTGGTGAACATGGCATCAACACACTCGAACGTAGAAGCCGGCGAGAGCATGATGCTGGTTGAGCGGCTCCCTGGCTCGAACGGTGTATCGAGACGCGCCTCGGACTCCAAAACCCGAACGGTTGTGGTCCCCACCGCAATGACCCGTCCACCACGCGCTTTGGTTTCCCGGATCGATCGCGATAGAGAATCGCTCACGTGGTAGTTCTCGCTGTGCATTGGATGCTCGGACAGGTTGTCCGCGGTAACGGGCTTGAACGTGCCGGGACCGACCTCCAGTGTCACGAACTCGACGTCCACACCGTTAGACTGAATACGTTCCAAGATTGCCTTCGTGAAGTGCAACCCGGCGGTCGGAGCAGCCACGGACCCTGGCCGCCGCGCATAGACTGTCTGATAGCGCACGAGATCGTCTTCGTAGTCCTCTTCGCGAGTCTTTCGCTCACGCACGATATAGGGAGGCAGCGGCATCTCGCCGATCTTTTCAAGAAACTCTGCGACCGAGGTCGTGCCCTGGATCTCAAGCCGCGCTCGTCGCTCAGGCAACATCTCGAGCACCTTGAGCTGAATTCCACATGGCGTGGTAAGAACGGTGTCTTCCCGAACTGGCTTTGAGGACCGTGTCATCGCGACAACCACGGGGTTTTCGATGGCAGCGCCCCAATCACCGTCAGGCTTCTCGATGTCTGTGACCAGCAACTCTGCACGACCGCCAGTGGGTTTAGTCGTATAGATCCGGGCCGGCACGACCTTCGAATCATTGAACACCAGAAGATCGCCCGCGTTCAGGTAATCAATGGCGTCAGCAAACTTCCGATGTGAAACCTGATGGGAATCTCGGTCGAGAACCATTAATCGCGACTCGTCCCGATTCTCAGCCGGTTTCGTGGCGATGAGACGTTCGGGTAGTTCGTAGTCGTAATATGTAATGGCGTCATACTTCATGGTCTAAAACCTCGCGGTTGCATGCGTGGATACTCGAATTCACAGAGAACCACCAGATCGCGTGCAATCGCAGTCCTAAGTTTGCCTACCGGGTGTTCGGTGGTATCTTTCAGTCAACAGACTTAATCCCTGTTTTTTTACATGAATGACTCCGGCGACAAAGCAGCCCGCATCGAGCGAATCCGTGCCATCGTGACGGAAGATTACGAACGCGTGATGGGCACAGAAGACCCGTACGTGATCCTAAATCTCACGTCGAGTTCGAGCTGGGAGGAAGCGTCCTCGCGCTACGAGCGGTACGAACGATTTTATCGTGCTGAGAACTTCCAGCGCTTAGGAGACATGGACCTGACTCGGAAGGCTCTGGACATTCGTCGTGCCGTAGGTCGCGCCATCGTGGAAGTACAGTCGTTATTCGATTCGGGCGGAATGTCCGAAATCTCCGAGAGCACCAGCAACACTGGGCTTCTTCAAGTGGACCCGAACGCAAAGGCGTTGGGAGATATCTACTATGAAGATGGCCTGACCTATTTGAAACTTGGTGACATGGACAAGGCTGCGGAGTGCTTTGCAACCGCGACCGACTACGATCCCACGCGCGGCATCGTGCTGGCGTACCGCTCATACACGTCATTCCGCCTGCGAATGAACGAGCCGGAAGTCATCGCCGACACCCGCCGAAACCTCTACCAGGCTTCACGGATGGAACCGGATAACGCCGATATTTTGGTGCTGATCACACGCTTCCACCTGAAGATGAAAGAGAAGAACGAAGCAGAGGATACGTTGAAGCGGATCGCCACCATGGCGCCGAAGCATCCGAAGCTTAAGAAGCTGGAATCCTCCGTCGCTGAGCTCTAGTGAACGGCCCAGTTCAGTGACACGTTCCAATCCTCTGATTCCGTGAGTCCTGCATCCAGGACCCAACGCCAACCGAATAGTTTGGGAATGTACGAAAGTGATACCGCGCCGCCGGTGGCGCGCGGTTCGTCTGGAACCAGGAAGCCGCGGACATTTGTCCCAACCGGGCCAAACGCATAGCCGATCGAGGCGGAATGGACGTTGGTGATCCGTTCGCTCGACAGGACCGACAGTGACCAGTTCGTGGTGGGGCCCGTCCGACGGCTCCACCCATCGCTTAATGCGATCATTTCTCCGGTCGTCCGAGACGTGCCAAGCGAAGCACTAAAGCCATTTGAGTTGCCCACAAGATTCGATGCAAAGCCGATTTCGTCGCAAAGTTGCAGGCAGTGCAGCGCACTCTCAAACTTCAGTTGCCGCGTGTGCAACCCCAAGCGTCCATAAAGACTGGTCCCAAGTTTAAACTCCTCCAAGTACTCCGTTGAGCTGACCGCACCAACGGGAAGGTCGACGGCGAAGTCGCCAAACTCGAAGGATTGCCCAAGCTCGAAGAGCCCCAGTGTCCATCCACTGCGCCGAGTATACGGGAAGCCGATGGACCCCGCGGGAGGCACGGTTCGCTGCGAGAAGCCGTAGAGCTCAGATTGGAGTCGGATACGCGGTGTGATGAGATGTCGAACGGCACCCAGCTGGCCTGCGAAGTAGAGAGATGACTCAGCGCCCAACATGACCGTGCCGCTGGTCGAGGCTTCGAAGCCCGTCCTTTCCGGCAAGACGCCGAAGTTCATCGCCATAATTGCGTCCGGCTGGACAACCCAACGTCCTCTCTTTCCGAAAGGCACGCCAAGGCGAATCCCAGCGATCGCATCATGAAATCGGCGCTCGCCCTGGATGTAGGTCAGTTGGTCAACATCGATGTCGACCGTTAGATGTTCGGCTGGTTTGGCGGATGTGCCGTAGCGCACGCCTGAATACAATGTCTCGTCATCGACATTGTTGAACGTCAGGACCGAGGCTCGCAGCGCCAGCGCGGTCACATCGCCACTGAGCCCGAATCCCAGCTCGGACTGAGTCCAATCCCTAAACAATGTACCGCGTTCGACATCACGAACCGACGCACCGTCAGGCGTGTTGGGCCATTCAGCTTTCAACGATATCCGAGTGCGCTCGTCGTAGATGAGCGCGGCCTCACCGTCGATAAAGGCCGAAAAGCCCTCCGAATCGTCATATCGCAAATCTGCGCGTAGAAGGCGGTCGTGGTTTCGACCGGAAATGGGTGCGATCCCCAGCCCATACCAACCGCCAGGAGCGACGACAGCGAAGACCGCGCTGTGGATCGGTGCGACGAAGTAAGCCAGCTCGAATTCTG
>JAUIBR010000047.1 GCA_030427705.1 bacterium
AATATATGTTTATGTATCTGGGAGGATGATATGGCAACGTTTGAAGATATAGGAACCATTCATGACCGACTCGAAGACCTCGCACAAGCGCTAGAATTGGAAGAATCGCCGCCAGTTGACTTACTGGTTTGTGGTGGTGCTGCTTTGGCGGTTTTGGGGCTTATCAGCCGCGCCACCGAGGACATCGACATACTCGCAATCGTGGTGGATGAAACGGACGTCGCCGCTAAGCCACTTTCTGCATCGCTGCGGGCGGCAATCACCAGGGTCGCGAGGCTGCGGGGAATTTCTGAAGACTGGATTAACCCGGGCCCCTCCGACATGCAGTCGTTTGGCTTGCCTGTTGGGATCATCGGGCGGGCGCATCGTCGTGACTATGGACCGTTGTTGGTTGTGAGGTTTTTGGACCGATACGATCAGATTCATCTGAAGCTCTATGCAACGGTTGATTCGGCGGGAAAGCACTTACGTGACCTTCGTCTTCTAGGTCCCACTCAAAAGGAACTGAGTGCTGCAGCTGCGTGGTGCATTACGCAGGATCCGTCAAAGGGGTTTCGAATGATGCTGGTCCAATTTCTCAACGCAGAGGGGTTTGCCGATGTGGCTGTCAACCTTCCAGAATCGTCTTAACGAAGAAGTAATCAAGCGCCTGTGGAGCCAATGGCAAGCGCTTGGCGTCGGGGCGACTGGCGAATTCATCGAGGTCTCCGTGGACCTGGAGGCGCTTTTACTTGGCACATGGACCTATGGACGCCTTGAGCCACGGTTGTTTGATGAAGCGCTCAGCTGGTGCTGTTTTCATGGGCAGCTCGTTCACGACAACCGACTGAAGAAGTTGCTAAACAAGTACTCGGACCCAGACATGCGCCGTGTTGCGCTTGCTTGGGCCGCCGTTGTTCAAGAACAGGGAGTGACCTGGGATTTAGGTATTGAAGAGCATTCATCAGGCACCCAGGCACTGTTTCTGGATTCGGAGTTCAAACCCACTGCTACAGGCCAGAAACGCGATCCTGTTTTCGAAGTACACGGTTGGAACCGTGGCCCATTCGCGGCAAGGAACCTCGCCAAACCCGACTTCTCGAACATGAAGATTGTGCAGCTGAACACACGACTGCTTATGGGAACTGGGTGTCGGTCCGAAGTATTCGCGCTGCTTCTTCTAGGTTTCGAGGCGACAACTGCGCAGCTCGCAAGAATGACGGGTTATTCACAGCGCTTGGTCCAAGAAGTGGTCGGGGACTTTGCTCGACTACATCTTGTTGATTGGGAGTCATCGCGTGGTCGCTCCACCAACGTCGTCATGTCTCAACCGGCGCGTGAGCGTTACAGCGCGTTTGTAACGTCCAGAGAGTTCAGAACCCCGATGGGCGAATACGAGATGCGTGATTGGGTAGCCTTTTATCGTGGCGTCAACGCGCTTTGGGTCGGGGCAAAGAAGATTGCAGACCAAGACTTTGCTGGGCTGAAACTGCAATCAACGATTGTCGATTCGTTGAATGCAGCGTTCGATTTCCATACGGGAGGTCCAATGCCAGCGGTCTACCGGCCACGACTACAAGGCGCCTCAACCGAACAATTGGTTGAGGAAGGCGGCCTCTACCTCAACAGCCTGTTTCCGTAACGCGCGACACCGGTGTCTGCTCAGATTGAAACGCGACCGTAGGGAGCTGCAACGCAAAGCCCGAAGGGCGAGCTGAAACGCGACCGCGAGGGAGCTGAAACGCGACCGAGAGGGAGCTGTAACGCGAGGCGTCAGCCGAGCTTCCCCCGCCTTGGATCGCAAATAGTTGAAATAGATACAGATTCTGAGATGTTTCTTGTGTGGAGTGCATCGGGGCACTCCGGGGACAGAGGAGGCACCAATGAGTGCAATTCAAGACAAAGAAATCGCAGAAATGATGGCGCAGAATCGCCGCGGGAAGGTCGCAATTGCTGCGGGTGGTGTTGCCGCAGTCATCGTTATGGTCGCGGTTGTCATGTACTATTTCGGAGCAGTCGCAGCAGTAGCACCATAAGCCAATCGACCTGCGCTATCGGTGAGCGCAGCGAACCAAATCGGTGAGCGCAGCGAACCAAATCGGTGAGCAAAGCGAACCAAATCGGTGAGCAAAGCGAACCCCTAGTTGCAGGTCGAATCGCCCGCCTCACACTCGACGATGACCATTGTAAAGTCGCCGGGTTGGGGGCCATTGTTGGGGCTAACATACGTGTCGAACGCGAAGTAATGCGTGCCTGCCGCGAACGTTCCCTGGACGACTTTGTCGTTTCGGGCTCGGCAGTTATCGGCCGACGGTGAACCATCCAAATGGTGAACGTCGATATCCGCGGCGGCGTCGAAGACCATGATACGCAAGCGTGTCGTTGCGTTCAGGTCCAAGCGATAAAACACCTCGGGGCCGCTCTCGTCCTGGCCCGAATCACACGCCGGATAAGCATCAATCACATCACTGGGGCCGTTTGTCGTAGACGCAGAGTGCGAGAATGGAATCTGGTCGACGATGATTGGATCTTGTAGCGAACCCGTGCCGGTCCACCCTTGCAACGAAACGTCCGGAGCCGCCTCGCCATCCACCACGGTTCGGCGAACGCGATCCAACATCTGCAGCGTCTCAAGATTGCGTACGTTGTAGTTGTATTGAAGATTCGGTGTGTTGAATAAACACGCACCACCCGGCGCAGCGTTGCCATGCAGTCCGTCGCCAACCAACCCCCGCGATGGCAAATCCACCACAGAATTATAGAGGTCGATATATGGCAGTTGCAGTGCCTGCGCCATGGCGCGGGTGACCTCGTTGTAGGTCGGCACCCACTGTGCTGCGATCGTGGCGTCTCCACGTGGATTCAGACCGGTGACAATAGGAACAATTCCGTCGGCCATTAACCCTGTCAAAAGTTGCCACATATTATCCCAGAACGGCCAGAGTGCGGTCTGGTGGGTGGACCCCATCTGCATGTCGTTAGTGCCGTAATTGACTAGCGCAAAACGCGGATTCAGCGCTTGAGCCTCTTGGTCAATGGGTGACGGACTTCCGCCAATCGCCCAACTGGCGGTGCGCCCGACGACGGCGGCTTGGGTATCGCGGTCCCAAGACGTTCCGCCAGGAACCGAGGTCGCGTTGAAGTAGTTGATGGTCGCCTGCAACCCATTGTCGCCAGCGAGGTCAATGTTCTGGCCAGCGAAGCAGTCCAAGAAGTTGTTGTTCACCGTCCCGGACGCGCCGACCTTCATGAACACGGTGTCGTCTGGGCCGTTCACGCTTTGGATGGCGTCCATGGTCTCCACGACATTTCGGGTGATCGGCGACAGCAGCAAGTTGGGGTTGTAGCGCGAAGGGCCGGGTGGTTCTTGGACGTTGTTCGTGTTGTTGGTGTTGTTAACGTTGTTCGAATTGTTGGCGTTGTTCGAATTGTTGACGTTGTTAACGTTGTTCAGATTGTTCTGATTGTTGACGTTGTTAACGTTGTTCAGATTGTTCTGATTATTGACGTTGTTGGCGTTGTTCGAATCCGTGTCGCCAATCGGCAACTCTTCGCCCGCCGCACAACCCACCAAGAATGTAAGCGCTACCAATGAGATCGTTCTTCGCATGAACGAGAGATTACTCAGGAATCGCGATCGGTTCCAGCTCGTCAGGGTCGATTCGTCCGTCGCGGTTGCCGTCAGCATGGACTCGCGAGTCTTCCTTTAGTGACCGTTCAAACTCGTTGAAGAGGTTTGGTGCATCGAGGTCGGAGATAGCGAGCTCACTTTGATCAAGCGCGTCGATACCGCCATTAGCGACCCAAGAGAACACCGCCAGATTTCCGAGCGTGCGTTTGGGCACTTGAATGGAGTTGCCGCGGGCACCTTTGAAGCGCAGGTTTACGTAAGAAACACCGGAAATCTCAAAGGGGGCGCCGTCAGCGCGTGTACCCGCTGCAAATACGGATCGCTGTCCCAGAGGTTCTGGGCCATCCACGTTTGGACTGAGGTTGATGGTCAGTCGACAATAGTCCTGATCGCCCAATTCAATAGGAATTGGCATCTTCTCGTCGGCCAACAGGTCCACGTAGTACGGGCCATCGAAGATTTCGGCATTAGACGCCGAGCAATCTCTACGCAGCTCGATATTATCGATAGTCACCCACGCTTCTTCGAGAGTCGCACCACGTACGGTCAATCCGTTCAACGTCGGATCATCCACGACCTCGGTCGTGAACACGACTTCTGTGCCGTCATTATTCGATGTCTCGGGATTACCAACATCGGTACCTACACAGCCGGTCAGGGCCACGCTAGCGATCATAATGATGTGGTTTCTCATGACTCTGCCTTGGTGAGTGGGAACAACTGAATGTTCATCTGGTACACTGTGTCACCATCTTGCTGACTATCGCAAATCTCGAGCATTCGCTCGCGAAAACGGTGGATTTCTGCCTTTAGCTCCTGAACGAGCTCGCCTGGAACACACACGGTCAATGCGCTGATATCACGCAACTCACGGTCGACGGACTCGATAGAATCTGCCGCACACGACATCATCTGGCGGTGAAAATTGCCGATCGCCAGCGAGCCAACCTCGTGACCGGTGGTCAACGAAGGATCACCTCGTGTTGCTCCACCATCGCCGTCTGGCACCAACAAACCCAATTCGGTCAGTGTCTCCAACGCTTTGCGTACGTTTTTGACTGGAACACGGGGCCATAGGTGCGTTGAAATCCAGGTTGCATCGAATTTGAAGTCCTTTCGAGCCGCCATCTCGCGAATCGCCGGATAGTACCAGTGCGACAGGTACTCAAACATCTCGTGGTCGATGCGCCGCGCACTGCGAAAGCGACGGCTTGCGGCCACTTCCTGATAGGCTTCGTTCTTCTGTTCGCTGGTCTGGGCCTGATCGAAACGAACCAGTGATGCAAAGAACTCAGCCTCTTCATCATTGAGATCTATCGCCTTCGCGACAGCCAGGATGCTCTCGTCGCCGAGGTTTCGCTTCCCGTCCATCACTAACTTGATGAAGTTTGGCGAACTGAACCCGGCACGTCGGCTGAGGTACCGATATGACATCGCCGTGCCCGTGCTTTTTGCGTTCTCGTACACGTCGAGCAGGAAGGCTCGATAGTCGAGATACTCAAAGATGTCAGGCTTGTTCGACATGGGTTTAGAATACACCTGCTACGAGGCTTGTATACACTTCGAATACTCTATTTTACTGGGCCTCATTGCAATAAGGTCGGCGATAGCCATACTGCAATCTAGGTAAATAGTACCACAGTTTGGAATACACATGCGAAGCATTCTTAAGATTTCGATCGTACTTGCGTCTCTCTCGTTGGTGATGGCTTGCTCAGATGACGAACCGTCGTCGGGTTGGCGTGTCTCGGAAGGCGATGGCGACCAAACGGAATTTGGTGACGATAGCGCCGTTATCGTTGCCGCAGATGGCAACACGTTTGTCGTGACGGGATCCGGAACGGCCGGTGATTGCGTCGACATCGATGGCAATTGTGTCGACCTGGCTGACGTTCAGGGCCGGTACTGCGATGAAGAAGGCGCACAGGCCGACGTCATCCTCAACGAAGAGGGGGATGTCATCGAGGTCATCTGCTATCCGCCCGCCGACGACGGCACGCCGGTTGAAGAACTTGAGGTCGGCGATGATGGGAAGATTGAGCTCCCCCAGAACGAAAGTGGGAGCGTCATCATCTTCCCCGAAGACACGGATGGAACGGTGCTTGAAGGTGACCTCACCCTTGAGGCAGAACGCACGACCTTGTTCGGCAATGGCGTGGAGGAGACCATCATCGGTGGTGACTTGGTCGTAGAGTCCAACAACTCTCGCGTCCGAGGGCTCACAGTCGAAGGCAAGGTGCGGTTCCCCTCAAACTCCAACAACTCTGCTCTGATTCTGTGTAAGATCCATGGCAACTTGGAAGTTGAGTCGAACGGATTCTCGGCTGCGAACTGCGAAGTCTACGGAGACGTGAAAGTTTCCGGAAATGGCGCTACGCTGGTAAACATTGGAGTCGGCGGCGGATGGATGGTCAGTGACAATGCAGTTTGCGAAGGCTGTTACTCGTTCGCCGATGAAAACGAAGATTTTGAACTTGCGGACGAGGAAGTCGGCGACCCTGTTGATTGCGGGAACGACTAGGAGACACCATGAAATTCAAGTTTGCCCTAATCGTTGCCCTATTCGTTTTTGGCTTGGGTTGTTCAGAAGACACCGTTGGCGGTGCGGATAACAACCGTGCGAACAACGCGAACAACGCTAACAACGGCAATAACTCGAACAACGGCACAAACGGTTCGAATAATCTAACCCCGTGGGGCACCGATCTTCCCTTCGAAGTGAACGCAGAAGGGCAGGTTCTTTGCGGTGATACGCCATGTGCATGTTCCGATGGCATCGACAACGATGGCGACGGACTCGCCGATGGGTTCGACGTCGAGTGCACGGGACCCTACGATAACGATGAGGGCTCGTTCGCGACGGGAATTCCGGGCGATAACAAAGATCCCAAGTGGCAAGACTGCTTCTTTGACGGGAACTCCGGTTCAGGTAACGACGGTTGTCGCTACCGCACCGAATGCCTGACGGGCGAACTTCCGCAGTCCGATCCGGACTGCCAGCTCAGCGAGCGGTGCATCCAATTCTGCGCGCGTTTCGCCCCCAACGGCTGTGATTGCTTCGGTTGCTGCGAGATCTTCACGGCACCGGATACCTCGGTCAAAGTTGTGATCGGCACGTCGTGCTCCGTCGACAACATCGACGACGAAGATGCATGCCCACGTTGCGTCCAAAGCGAGCAATGCCTCAACGAATGCGGCGAGTGTGAGCTTTGCGGTGGTCGCACGGTTGAAGACTTGCCTGAGTCCTGCAGCATGGGCGGTGGCGACCCCGACATGGGCGGCGGTGACCCAGATATGGGTGGCGGCTCAGACATGGGCGGTGGAGGCGGAGACAACCCCGGCTTCACGTGTGATGATGGTGCGCAAGTCTGCACGCCGACCAGCCCGTGTGCCGCGGCAAATCAATATTGCGCGCAAGGCTGCTGCATCGACGCCCCGCTCTAGGAGCGCCTCTCGGCGCGGCTTTTGAGCGCCTTCGGCGCGGCTCGCCTTCGTAAAGACTAGCCACCAACTAGCGCATTAGGTATAGGGAGGGCGCCGTTACCCCTAAAGGAGAAGGTCGTGGCGCTCAATTTCCAAGATATGATCTTACGGCTCCAGCAGTTCTGGGCCGATTATGGATGTGTCGTCCAGCAACCCTGGGACATCGAGAAGGGAGCCGGTACAGCGAATGCTGCGACGTTCCTGCGCTCGCTGGGGCCTGAGCCCTGGAACGTGGCTTACGTCGAGCCATGTCGCCGTCCGACCGACGGTCGCTATGGTGAAAACCCCAACAGATTGGGTGCGTACTACCAGTTTCAGGTCATTCTGAAGCCTAGCCCAGACGATGTTCTGGATATCTACTTCAACAGCCTGAAGGCCATTGGCATCGACCCGATGGAGCACGATCTGCGCCTGGTTGAAGACGATTGGGAGCAACCGACATTGGGTGCCTGGGGTCTGGGCTGGGAAGTCTGGATCGACGGTATGGAAGCGACGCAGTTCACCTACTTCCAACAGGTGGGCGGTGTTGAGCTCGACCGCGTCTGCGCCGAGATTACGTACGGTCTTGAGCGTATCGCGATGTTCCTGCAGGACGTCGACAGCGTCTATGACCTTGAGTGGGCACCGGGCGTCACCTACGGGCAGATTCGCCACCAGGAAGAGGTTGAGTTCTCGCACTACAACTTCGAGCAGGTCGACAGTGACCTCTACTTCCGTTGGTTTGACGAGATGGAAGCTGAAGCGAAGCGCCTGATGGAAGCCGAGCTTGTGCTTCCTGCTTACGACTTCATTCTGAAGGCCAACCATACGTTCAACACCTTGGACGCCAGCGGCGCAATCAGCGTCACCGAGCGTCAGAAGTACATCGGACGCATTCGAAACCTCGCCCGCGGCATCGCGACTCGCTACGTCGATAAGCGCAAAGACCTGGGTTACCCACTGCTCCCCGAAGACCAGAAGGCACAGTGGCTGCCTGCGGAGGAGGCGTAAATGGAACTGCTATTTGAACTCGGATGTGAAGAGCTTCCAGCTCGTTTCGTCGACCCCACGCTTGGTCAGATTCGTGACGGCTTTTTGAAGGCTTGCGAAGACCTGCGCATTGATGTCGGTGAGGTTCGTACTTTGTCGACACCACGTCGTTTGACTCTTCTGGTTGAAGGCTTGGCCGATGCACAGGCTGACCTCGAGGAAGAGCGAACAGGCCCTCCAGTGCGCGCCGCATACAAAGACGGTGAGCCTACGAAGGCTGCCGAAGGTTTCGCTCGTGGCCAAGGAGTCGCGGTCGAGGACTTGTACACGGTCGAGACCGACAAGGGTGAGTACATCGCCGCTAAAGTCTTCGAGAAGGGCGGACCCACGCATGAGCTCTTGCCTGGCATTTTGGAAGGCATCGTCCGCGGACTGAACTTCCCGAAATCGATGCGATGGGCGGACTACAAAGAGACGTTTGGTCGACCCGTTCGATGGATGGTTGCCGTCGCGGGCGGCGAGACGATTCGGTTTGAATTCGCGGGTGTGACCAGCGGAAACACGTCGTATGGCCATCGTTTTGCGGCTCCGGGCGCGATCGAAGTGGGCAGTATCGCTGACTACGAATCGAAACTCGCGGAGTTCCTGGTCATCGCAGATCCTGCCAAGCGGCGTGCGACGATCGAAGCTGGATTGGCCGAGGTCGGTCAGCAAGCGGGCGGCAAGGTCATCGACGACCCCGCGCTTTTGGACGAGGTCGTTAACCTCATCGAGAAAGCTCACGTAATCCGTGTCGAATTTAGTCAGGACTACCTGGAGGTGCCGGACGAAGTCCTTATTTCATCGATGCGATCGCATCAGCGCTATTTTGCAATCGCAGACGCCAATGGTGCTTTGGTGAACAGCTGCGCGGTCGTCTACAACACGCCCGTTCATGACCCCAAAGTCGTCGCGGCCGGTAACCTGCGTGTCCTTAAGGCACGTCTGGATGACGCTCGCTTCTTCTGGGAGCAGGACTTGCGTGTTCCACTCGAGGAGTTCGTTAGCCGACTGGGCGATGTCGTGTGGCTCAAGCAAATCGGAACGATGAAAGAGCGCTCGGCGCGCATCAGCATGACGGCGGCGCATATCGCGGAAGCCATCGAAGCGGGCGAAGACACCGTCGAACACGCACGTCGTGCAGGTTACCTGTGCAAGGCGGACCTCATGACCCAGATGGTCTATGAATTCCCCGACCTGCAAGGTGTGATGGGCCGCGAATATGCGAAGAAAGCTGGCGAAGCCGATGCGGTCGCGAAGGCGATCGATGAGCAGTATCTGCCAAAGGGTGCGGACGGAAACACGCCGCAGACTGACGCGGGTGCTTGCGTTGCCTTGGCTGAAAAATTGGATGCCCTGGTGGGTTGCTTTGGAGTCGGACTCGTACCAACAAGTGCCGCTGACCCCTACGCCCTGCGCCGGGCTGCGCTTGGCTGCATTCGGATCCTGCAAGACCGAGGATACTCCGTAAGTCTGCCGACGCTTGTTCAACTGGCGCTGGATACCTATGACGAACTCGATGCCGGCAAACTGAAGGACGCGGGTGAGCTCAAGGCGGAAGTCCTTGAGTTCATGGGTACGCGCCTGAAGCACCAGCTTGCCGCTGACCACCCAGCCGATGTGGTTGACGCAGTGATTGCGGTGGGCCTCGACGACGTGCTCAGCATCACGGACCGCGTGGAAGCGCTGGGCAAGTTGACGTCCGAGGACGACTTCCTTCCGCTGGCTCAAGGGTTCAAACGCGTCGTCAACATCCTGCGTAAGCAGGCCGCGGACGCTGATTCCGAGCAAGCGGTGAACACCGGCCTGCTTCAAGAAGCTGGTGAGGTCGCGCTGCACGAAGCCGCTCAAAAAGCAGGCGTCGCAGTGAATTCTGCGGTGGAAGCACGAGACTGGGATGCAGCCTGCCGAACCTTGATCGGCTTGAAGGCACCGGTTGATACCTTCTTTGACGACGTCATGGTCATGGTTGATGACGAGGCGCTGAAAGCGAATCGCATCGCCCTCTTATTCCAACTGGAGAAGCTGTTCATGAATGTTGCAGACATCTCCCAAATCTCGGCGCGATAGTTTTCGGTTCTTGGTTCTTGGTTCTTGGTGACCGAGTTCATGGAGGTTTACGGATGTCCAAACACGTTTTACTCACCGGGGCTTCGAGTGGCATTGGTTGGTCGATTGGGGAGTTTCTTGGCTCGAAGGACGTCAAGGTAACCCTTGCGGCACGGCGTGAAGGGCAACTTGAGGAATTGGCTGAAAAGATGTCGTGCGAGACGTTTGTCCGGCCAACCGATGTTAGCGACCTTGAGAACTGCAACGCGCTCTTCGAGGACGCGAAGGCCAAGTTCGGCGAGGTCGATATCCTGATAAACAATGCCGGGATGCAATACGTCGAGCCCTCCGAGGGAATCTCCTTGGAGCGGATGGATCGCCTGTTCTTCGTGAACCTTCTGGCACCGCTTCGCCTACAGCAGCTCGCCTTGATCGACATGAAGGCACGTGGTGCCGGGACGATCGTTAACGTGTCCAGCATGGCCGGAATCACACCGACTCCAGGCATGATGCATTACAATGCCTCCAAGGCTGGGTTGGCAGCAGCTAGCGAGAGTCTGCGTGTTGAACTCAGAAACTCCGGCGTGAACGTGCTTACCGTCTATCCTGGCCCGGTCAGAAGCCCGATGGAGTCTGCCGCTCGGGAAAACTACAAAGAAACCTGGGCGGCCAAGAACGCACCTATGGGCGAGCCCGAGAAGCTGGCCAAACTCATTTGGAATGCGGTTGAGAAACGCAAGGCGCGCGTCGTCTATCCGGCCATCTACGGCCTCGCGCGTTACTCCCGGGTTTCGTCCCAATGGGTGACCGATCGCTTCTCCCCCGGATTCGATGAATAGCTCCATTTGGTGAGCTTTCAGGATCTATCAGATGCAAAACCAGTGGGGGCTGATTAGGGTGTCTCCATCGAAAAACTCAAATGGCTTCCCCCATCCAGGGAAGTGAAAAGCGGACCACCCGCGCCAAACCGCGAAGGAGAGAGAGAAATGGTTGCCCTTGCCCAAAAAGTCGCTGAAGCCGCATGGTTTCAGAATTTCATAACGTTCGTCATCATCCTTGCCGGCGTCCTCGTCGGTATCGAAACGTACCCATCGATGGTCGAGTCCTATGGGACTTTCCTGCACACGTTGGACGCGATCGTATTGTGGATCTTCGTCTTTGAGGTCGTCGTAAAGATGGTGGCCGAGGGCTCCAAACCTTGGCGTTACTTCTTCGACCCATGGAACGTCTTCGACTTCATCATCGTCGCCGTCTGCTTCGTGCCTGGCATGGGCGAATACGCGATGGTCTTGCGACTTGCACGTCTGTTGCGTGTCTTGAAGCTTGTGACCGCGATTCCCAAGCTTCAGCTTCTGGTCGGCGCGCTACTGAAGTCCATCCCATCCATGTTCTATGTGTCGATCCTGCTCTTCCTGCTCTTCTACCTGTACGGCGTTGCAGCAGTCTTCATGTTCGGCGAGAACGACCCGATTCACTTCGGAAACCTGCAGATCGCTTTGCTTTCGCTCTTCCGGGCGGTGACGCTCGAGGACTGGACGGACCTTATGTACATCCAGATGTACGGCTGTGCGAACTACGGCTACGGCGGCAGCGAAGCGCTTTGCACGGCATCTAACGCGCAACCACTGCTTGGTTCGGCGTTCTTCGTCAGCTTCGTCCTGTTGGGCACGATGATCGTCTTGAACCTCTTCATCGGTGTCATCATGAACGGTATGGATGAAGCCGCTGCTGAAGCGGAGGAATTGCTGGAAGAGGCACGTCGCGCGAACACTCAGATTGAGGTTCCGACGATGCAGCACGAGTTCTTTGAGCTGACCAAAGCGCTTGAAGAGATGACGGCCAAGGTCGCCTACATGAAGCGCCACTACGAAAAAGACATGGAAGGCAAACCAACACCTGCCTCCGGTGCCGAAGCGGACGGGACGGTCTGAGCACCTGCGGTGCTCTTAAGCACCTGCGGTGCGGCGATTGAGCGCCTTCGGCGCGGCTTTTGAGCGCCTTCGGCGCGGCGATTGAGCACCTGCGGTGCGGCTCTTGAGCGCCTGCGGCGCGGCAGCCGCGAGCGAGAGCGAGCTTGGAGCCGCGAGCGAGAGCGAGCTTGGAGCCGCGAGCGAGAGCGAGCTCAATCGCCGCGAGCGAGAGCGAGCTTGGAGCCGCGAGCAAAGCGAGCTCAATCGCCGCGAGCGAAAGCGAGCTCAACCGCCGCGAGCGAAAGCGAGCTCTCAGGGCACGCCGCCGTAGATAAAGTCGATATTGATGCCAGCGGCATCCTTAGCCGTGAAGCGGACCAAGCGTCCCTTCACGGCTCTTTGTTTTGTGATGGTGTCCGCATCCGGGTTTCGCGACACATCTTTGTAGAGCTTCTTTGCACGTGACCTGGAGCCCTGAAGGTCCATCGCCCACGCCATGAAAAGTTGAATCTCGGCGCGGCGATCGCGGCGTTCAACCTTCTCCAACGCCCGCTGGAACGCGCCTTCCGCGCGCAGGCCCTTGCCCAAACGAAGTGAAATCAGACCCGCAAGTACTCGTAAGTATGGCTCGTCTGAGTGCAGCGCCAGCGCGTGTTCCACAAGGACGATCAAGCGCTCATCTGGCTCGCCGTCGTTCGCTTGCACCATGGCCTTTCGATAGTACTCGAACGCCTTGCCGCTCGGGCTCTCATGCCAGCCAGGAAAGGGCACAAACGGCATCACAGATGTGTCCACCCCACCTTTATCAGGCGAATCAGGAAGGGACATCGTGAACGGAATGTACCAGCCACGGCAGGTTGGTGAGCGGCCAGCGCCAACCCAGACACGGCGATGTTCAGGTTCGAAGACCACGCTACCGACGGTCGTTACATTGACGATCGTCGGGCCCATCAAGCGCTCTTTGCCGCTCTCGGGGTCGTTCAGATCGCCGATGATCTTCGCAATATCTTGGACGTCACGAGCGCCATCGCCGCGCAAACACTGGACGACACGGTCTTGCCGCGCATAGTTGCAGCGCGAGAACTCTGGGTAGAATTCGACCTCGGCCTCGTGCAGCTCTTTGCCCCAGTAGACGTTGGCGTAGCCCATGGCGGCTTCGTCCGGTTGAACCTCACGGAAGTAGTCTCGCCCTTTTGCGACCTCATAGATCGCGGCCCGCCCGGTGTCACCTTCCGTCATGACGTAGGTCCATCCGGCGCATGGTGGGAAGTCCTTCACGATCTCGACGGCTTCGTCGATGTTCGATGCATGTTGGATCGCGTAATCACCAGCGATACCAACGGGTACGCCATCAAGGTCGTAGTCGTTCGGATGGTGCTGATGCACAGCCAGCGTCAGACCCGCGGAGTTCATGGATGTGATGCCACCACCGATAAGGCCAGCGGTCGACATGCTCACGTAGTCGTGACCTTGGTCTGGATGATGGAACACGACTGTCGGATAGCGATCCCACGCATCGACGCCAAAGTAGTCGAAGTTGCGACCATGCAGCGTCGTATTCGACTTTGGCGGCACGGTGATCGCGCTGGTGCAGCCAAACATGGGTGGCGCGCCCAGTCCCGTTGCGACCTCCGTGCCCAGAATCCGGTGGTACGTGCTCAGGATGAACAGGAACGTCTCCGGCATCAGGTACGCCTGGTAGATATCGCGTTCGGGCAGACCCGCAGCCTCCGCAAAGGCGCCAATCGCTTCAGCGAACTCCTGTGGGACATTGCGTTTCAGCCGTTCACCGATCACCGCCCCGGTCGCCCAATCGACGACACCTGCGACGCGCTTGACCGGCGAGTTCGACAACACGCCCTCGAGGTAACCGCGGAAGAAAGGAATCACGCCCAGATTGGCGATATCCTTGAAACGCTCCCCTTGCTGGCGAGCCATCTCGACCCGTGAGCCATGCAGATTCAGGAAATACAGCTCGCCATAAGGTGTGGCGACAAAACCTGGCTTCAGTGCCCTTTCAGGAACGAACGAACATGGTGGGTTCGAAGGGTCGTCTGACCAACGAAACGCGTCATCCCCAGCTGTGATGTCAATCGCCACTAAAACTCGTCCGTCGCGTCGGTCCAGAAGACAAACTGTCCGTCTTGGATGGTCGCCTCTACGTGAGATGCCCCGAAGTGATACGGGATGTACTTGTAGTCAGGCACATCGAACAGGGCGAGGTTGGCACGCGTACCGACCTTGATGGTGCCGATATCATCGCGGGCCATGGCCTTCGCCGCGCCAGCTGTGACCGCCCGCAGCGATTCACCCGGAGTGAACTTGTAGAGCGTGCAGCCAAACGTCGTCATCATTCCCAGATCGTAAGTCATCGCGCTGCCGGGGTTGAAGTCGGTCGAGAGTGCGACCTCACAACCGGAGTTCAGGATGAATCGGCCCCGCGCCATATGGTCGATCGTTCCCAGGAACAGGTTCACGGCCGGCATCAGGACGGCGGTCACGCCCGCTTCTGCCATGGCTTCAATGTCTTGGTCTGGCGTGAATTCAAGGTGATCGGCAGAGGCGCAGCCAATCTCGGCAGCCAGCCTTGCGGCGCCAGCATTGGTAATCTCGTCTGCGTGGATTCGCGGGATCATGCCGTGCTCGCGCCCGGTTTCCAGCACGCGGCGGCTTTGTTCGACGTCAAACGCCCCCCGGTCACAGAACACGTCCACATAGTCCGCCAGCTGTTCTTCTGCGACCGCAGGAATCATGTCGTTGCATACGATATCGACGTAGGCTTCCGGGTTTGAACGGTGTTCCGGTGGAAACGCATGGGCACCCAAGAAGGTTCCGACGACCTCGCAAGGCGCGTCACCTGCGACGCTCTTTACGGCGCGTAGGCTCTTGAGCTCGTGCTTACGAGACAGACCGTAGCCCGACTTCACTTCGACCGTTGTGACGCCCTGTCGAACGAATTCCAACACGTGGGTCATCAACGATTGCGAGAGCTCAGCCTCGTTGGTCTTACGGAGCGCCTGCATGGTGTTCAGGATCCCGCCACCGGCCTCTAAGATTTCGACATACGGACGGCCTGCATTTCGAAGGACGAATTCGTCTGCACGGTGTCCAGCAAAGACAGCATGCGTGTGGCATTCCACCCAGCCGGGCATGCCGACTTTGGTCTCCATCAGCGGGAGTTTGTCGTCTTTTGCCGCCTGGGGACGATCTGCCCACGGCCCAACAAAGGCGACCTCTCCCTTCTTGACGAAGACACAGCCGTCTTCGATCAGCCCGGTAATCTCGCGATCGCGGTCTTCAATTCGGGTCGGGTCGTAGTGGGGAAGTGACGGTGCATCGAAAGGCATCGTCAGTAACTGGGCTGCACGAACGACGAACGTCGAAGGGTCAGTCATCGGTTGTCTCAGCTTCTTCAGCTTCCTTAGGTTCCGCGTCGGTGTCACCTCCACCTTCGGCCGCGGGGGCCTTGGCGCGAAGCTTCCACAACCCGGCGGCGCTCACCAATCGCATGGCGTAGAGGTCAGCATTAATATACGTACGGAAGAGTTTCACCGATTTGGTGTGCCGCTCTCGCATCTGAAATTCGAGGAACGCGTAGCGCGTGCTCTCATCCAATTTTTGGTCCAGGGCCGCAATCTCTTCGTCGGATGTTGTCTCTGCGTTGATCGCCAGAAGATACGCCGCCAACGCTGAACGCTCGTCCTTTTCGGCAGACATGATTTCTGTGAGACGATCGGACAGGGGCCCGACAACTTTTCCCACCTCTTCACGTGTGAGAAGCACATCACGCAACATGCGCAGGGTCGGCTGAATCTCGCTTTGACGCTCCAACCTCTTTCGAATCGATTCCAACCAAACATCAAGATATGAGCTCATCAACAACAACGCGATCTTCCGCTGCGTGGTGTATGACGTTCCAATCATTGCCTTTATCAACGCATTTGGGTCGACATCTTTGCGCTGTTGATACAGTTCTATGGCGCGTGATCGAATCTCTTCCCGAGCGTCTTGCATCGCCACTTTGAGTGCCAATGCGGCGTCTTCCGATGGATTGACCTCCAACGCTTCCAAGATCTCCAGCGTCTCGTTCAGGGTGGCGTTCTTGAGGTAGCCCTTCGCGCGGGGAACGATCTCAGTGTTGCCCGCCCCAGCGGCACCGAGCACCGCAGCCCGCACCAACTCTTGCGGAATGACTTTGCCGGGAATGCCAAGCGATTCGTCCTTCAGGCTCTGGTCGTACTCGTTGATGACCTTCATGAACGCAGGTTCGGCCGATGAGGCGTGCCCGCCTGCCAGGACCTGTGCGGCCTTCACGCGTTCTTCGGTCGCCATATCTTCACGCTCAAAGATGCGAATCAACGGCTCGGCGCGTTCTTCCTGACCGAGTTCAATGAATTTCTTCAGCGCCAGCGCAGCAACGGTCACGTTCTTACGATCAACGTACCGTGCGAGTTCCGGAATGAGATTGCGCTCAAGGTATTTGTCTTTCTTGGCAGCAACGGCCTCGTCGACACGACGCAGCAACCCGTTTTCAAACGCGATACGTCGTGTCGCCGGGTCAGATCCTCGAAGGGCGCGAGCCGTGATCTCGCGCTTCAGTGGCGCGCTACCGAATTCCAACACAGCGTTAAGGACCTGCAGTCGCTCATCGCGTTTTGCGCGTCCAAACGATTTCAACGCAAGCTGTCGGGCATTTGGCGAGCCTGAGCGCAACGCCATACGTAGCGCGGCAACGCGAACCATCGGGCTTGGGTCGTCCTGCGCGGCCTTCGCCATATCGGCGAGTGCGGGGTCTTCAAGATAGGAGAGGATTCGTAGTGTTTCGGCGCGCACAAATGCGTCGTCCGGGTGTTCGACACCGGTCGCAAAGACCCTGTTTATAAGGTCGACATCCGATTCATCGATTTCGGTCTCATCACGACATGACAGCGCCATCAACGCAATCAACAGCCCCAGAATTAACCTACGATACATCATGGGTTGTTTACGCTACGGGAGTCGCTCATCGAGCCACGAGACAATTTGAACCATGAGTTCGTCCCATGGTTCTTCATTCAGAACTTCATGAAACAGGTCGGGCAGAATCTCGAACGCGCGATCATGGCTGGACATGCGGTGGTAGACTTCTTCTGCCGCTCGTGCGTCTGCGAGCTCATCGGAGCCCGAAACCAGGAACAAGAACGGTTGATTGATATCTTGGGCACGGCTGAGCAGGTCCGCCTGGGCATCTTTAGTTTCCGTGTACCAACGTGCTGTGGTCACCGAGGTGTTCAGCGGGTCGGAGCCGTACTTGTCCACGACCACCTTCAAGTGGCTGACCACATCAGGTGGAATCTCGGTGGGCATTGAAAACGTCGGCCAGAACTTACTCATAAGGTTGCCCGCTGCCGCTTTGACCGCCGGAACCTTCACTGCAAAGCCGCAAAATGGGCTCGAAACGACGTACCCCAGCACCCGTTCGTCCTTCATCAGCGCATGCCGCAGCGAGATCAGACCGCCGTTGCTATGACCCAACACAAACAGGGGGAGTCCCCACGCCGATTCGACCTCACCGACAAGCCGGCTCAGGTCGCGCGCGTAGTCATCGTAGTTGAATACGTGGCCGCGAACCCCGGCACTTCGTCCGTGTCCACGCGCATCGATCGCCATGACATTGTACCCGGCGCGGGCGAGCGCTGCGGCGACGTGGTGATAGCGACCGGAGTGCTCACCGTAGCCGTGCATAAGCGCAATCGAACCCTTGGCGCCATCTTTGGTCCATGACTGCCAATAGAGGTCGGTGTCATCAAACGTTTTGATGAAGCCTTCGTCCGACTCAACGTCATCCGGAATCGGAAGCGTTGGGCCAAGATTGGTAAAATCCAGTTCAGCGGCTGCCGTCACTGCAATCCTCGTAGAATCGGTTGCGCTCACAGTATTACAAATCTGGCGGGTCCGCTATGGGCAGAATTGAACTGGGCTGGGGGCTAGGGGGCTAGGGGCTAGGGGGCTAGCGGCTGGCGGCTAGCGGGCTGGCATCGACGCAGGTGTTGGGATAACCTGACTGGATTCTAACCAAGTGCTCTGGATTCCATGATGAAGATCTTTGTCTTGATGGCCTGTCTCGTGATGATTGCCGCGTGTGGCGACGCTCCTAAGAAGGGAAGCGGCAGTCCTAACAACGGCAATAACGTTAACAATGTGAACAACGTCAACAATGTTAACAATGTGAACAACGTCAACAACGCGAACAACACCAATCAGAACAACGCGAACAACACGAATCTGAACAACGTTAACAACACCAACAACGTCAATAACGTCAACAATTCGAACAATGCGAACAACAGCGTGCAGACGCTGTGCGAGCAGTACTGCGAATCGATCCTTGGTTCATGTGTGGACATGCAATGCGATGTTCCGGCCGACCGGGTGGGCCCGATCGAGTCGGGTTACAACACGTGCATCTCGACCAGCAGCGAGGGGTGCGCCGCTCGTTACAACAGCGATGCACAATTTGCCGATGTCGTTGACGATGTCGCCGCACAGGGCTGCCGTGGCGAGACCGCCGTAGACCTGCGTTGCCGGATTCTGGGAACCGTTTGTTCAGATTGTCCTGTGCCGACTTTAGGCACGGCCTGCACTGGAAATGACGATTGCGACGGAGGTTGGCTAAGCGGGGTATGTGCGACTGAAAATGGCGATGGCCAGAATCCCGGCGGTCAGTGTCTTGCCGGTCCCTGCAACGCGCCTTCTGGCTCAGCAGCGGGAGACATCTTCTTCGGAAATGCGACGGGTTGTGGCGACGATGGGATTTGTCTCATTACTCGAAACAACCAAGCACTCTGCCTGCCGAGTTGTCAGAGAAGCTCCGATTGTAACCGGCAAGCCGTGGGACAGGGCGAAGGTTATGGTTGCCGGATTTTCGGAGCCGTGGACTTGGGTCAAGGTGTCCGGCCTATTGGCACATGCGTGGCGGCGTGTGGGGGCACCGCCAACGTTCTGTGCGACAACGGTGAGGAGTGCGACACAACGGACCGTCAGTGCCGGCAGCCATGTGTGACAAATGGCGAATGCCCCAACAACTTCGCCTGCATCGATAACTTCTGCCGTATCGATATCTGAGTACGTTGCGCGAATTCTGAGCGATGCGAAGCGGTGGAATTCTGGTATACCGGATGCCTGAACGTTCCCTTCGTTAAAAGGCAAGACATGCGTCGCATCCGTGAAGTTCTCGTCGCCAACCGGGGCGAAATCGCCATCCGAATTTTCCGAGCGTGTACCGAGCTCGGCATCCGAACCACCGCCATTTACAGCTACGAAGACCGCCTTTCGATCCATCGATACAAGGCGGATAAGGCGTTTCTTGTTGGTGAAGAAGGCAAACCCGTCGATGCCTATTTGAACGGCGATGCCATCATTGAGCTCGCCGTCCGCCACGGAATCGATGCGATTCACCCCGGATATGGATTCCTCTCTGAGAACGCGGAATTCGCGCGCAAGTGCCAAGACGCGGGCATCGTATGGATCGGGCCTCCGCCGGCTGCGATGGAAGCGTTAGGCGACAAGGTCAAAGCAAGAAAAGTCGCGGTGGCCGCGGGTGTTCCCGTGGTCCCAGGAAGTGACGATCCCATCGATACGTTGCAGGAAGCACAAGACTTCACCGACCAGTTTGGCTTCCCGATCTTCATTAAGGCGGCGCATGGCGGTGGCGGTCGCGGGATGCGCATCGTTCGAACGGCTCAGGAGCTGCCGGAGGCGTTCAGATCGGCCAGATCAGAAGCGAAAACCGCGTTCGGGAGTGAAGAGGTGTTCATCGAACGTTTCATTCAGAATCCACGTCATATTGAAGTCCAGGTCGTGGCTGACCAGCATGGCAATCGTGTGCACTTTCACGAGCGGGATTGTTCGATCCAGCGTCGACACCAGAAGGTCATCGAGCTCGCACCGTCACCAAAACTCAGCGATGACGTGCGTGAGCAGCTCTTTGAATACAGCCTGAAGATCGCCGAGGCCGCGAATTACGAGAATGTTGGCACGGTGGAGTTTCTGGTCGAAGAGCGCGAGGGCGACTGTCATGTGTACTTCATCGAGGTCAACACGCGTATTCAGGTTGAACATACCGTTACAGAAATGGTGACAGGATATGACCTTATTAAGACGATGATTCGCGTGGCCGAAGGGCTGCCGCTAGACTCCGACGAGATCGGCGTCAAAAGCCAGAGCGATATCAAGGTCAATGGGCAAGCGTTGCAATGCCGCATCACGACGGAAGACCCAGAGCAAAACTTCGCGCCCGATTTTGGCAAGATCATCACCTACCGCTCAGCCGCTGGATTTGGCATTCGATTGGATGCTGGCATTGGCGGGTCGAACGCGCTGGTTCAGCCGTTCTATGACAGCATGTTGGTCAAGGTCTCGGCATGGGGGCGTGACTTGGACGACGCGGCGCAGCGCATGGGCCGAAGCTTGGCTGAATTCCGGATTCGTGGTGTGAAAACCAATATCCCGTTCCTCAGCAACGTCGTGCATCACCCTGTGTTCCTTTCGGGCGATACGCACACCCGTTTCATCGACGAGACGCCTGAGCTGTTCGAGTACCCGCAGCGTCGGGACCGCGGAACGAAGGCCCTGCGAGCAATGGCAGATATCACGATCAATGGACCTCCAGGCGGCAATGGTCGGCTCGTCCGCCCAGATCCGTTGATTCTGCCAAATGTGCCAAAACTTGACACCTATGACGACCCGCCAAAGTCGGAGGCTTTTCAGGTGTTCGAGGCGCAGGGGGCGGAAGGGCTCAGCAAGTGGATGCGCGAGCATCAGCGACTGTTGATCACCGACACAACGTTCAGGGACGCCCACCAGAGTTTGCTCGCGACGCGTGTGCGGACAAAAGATATCGCAAGGGTTTGTCGGCAGACCGCGCACAAACTGCCGGGTGTCTTCAGCTACGAAATGTGGGGTGGCGCAACGTTCGACGTGTGTATGCGATTCCTGAAGGAAGACCCATGGAAGCGTATGGACGGATTGCGTCGAAAGATGCCCGGTGTGCTCTTTCAGATGTTGCTTCGTGGCGCGAATGCCGTCGGCTACACGAACTACCCGGATAATGTGGTGCGGGCGTTCATCAAAGAGGCTGCGCAGGGCATCGATATCTTCCGGATCTTCGACGCCTTGAACTACGTACCTAACATGGAACTCGCCATGGAAGAGGTGAACAAGGCGGGCAAGATCGTTGAGGCGTCGATCTGTTACACGGGTGATGTCCTCGATCCCAAAGAGGACAAGTACACACTCGCCTACTACACGGATTTGGCGCAACGGCTAGAGGAGCGCGGGGCGCATATTATCAACATCAAAGACATGGCCGGCTTGCTGAAGCCATATAGCGCGAAGGCGTTGATTTCGGCGCTCCGCGATGCGACGGACCTGCCCATTCACCTGCACACACACGACACGTCCGGCAACGGTGTGGCGATGTATCTGATGGCCTCGGAGGCCGGCGTGGATTGTGTGGACTGCGCATTGTCCAGCCTGTCCGGATTGACCAGTCAGCCATCGCTCAATGCAGTCGTAACCGCGATGCGGGAAGGCGCTCCTGAGCGCGCACCAGACCTGCCCGTCGAAGACCTGCAAGAGCTGTCCGACTACTGGGAGCTGCTCCGCGAGATCTACTACCCGTTCGAGTCTGGCCTGAAGGCGAGCACGACGGATGTGTACTTTCACGAGATTCCTGGTGGGCAGTATTCAAACTTGCGGCCTCGTGCGGTGCAGCTTGGTCTGGGCAACCAGTGGACCACGATTAAGTCGCGCTACCACGAAGTGGATGAAGCGTTGGGACGAATCGTTAAGGTCACGCCGACCTCAAAAGTGGTGGCCGACTTCGCGATGTTCCTGGTGCGAAACGAGATGACGGTCAGCGACTTGATCGCCCGTCACAAAGAAGGCGAGGAGTTTGATTTCCCTCAGTCGGTGGTCGATTTCTTCTCGGGTCTCATCGGACAACCGCATGGCGGATTCCCACAAGAACTGCAGCGAATTGTTATTAAAGACAAAACGCCGTTCACCGACAGAGCAGGCGGTCATCTGCCCGATTACGACTGGTCTGCGGCCGATGTGACGCTGCAAACGTTGCTTGGTCGCACGCCATCTGAGAGGGAGCGAATCTCGTACGCGCTCTACCCAAAAGTGTTCACGGATCTAGCCACCAGTCTTGAGGAATTTGGGGAGTACTACATCCTGGAGACCGTGCACTTCTTGTATGGATTGGAGCCCGGCGAAGAGACCATGATCGACATCGAAGATGGCAAGACGTTGGTTATTCAGCTCAATGCCATCGGTGAGTTGGATGAAGACGGAAATCGCGTCGTGTACTTCCAACTAAACGGTCAGCCTCGCGAAGTTCGAGTCATCGACAACACGGTCGAAACCGATATCGTGCGGCGTCCAAAAGCCGATAAAACCCAACCTGGCCAAGTTGGCGCTGCGATGCAGGGCAAAGTGTTCAAGGTCAATGTGGCAGTCGGAGACTCGGTCCAGAAGGGTGACGTCATCATCGTGACTGAAGCGATGAAAATGGAGACGTCGGTAACCGCGCCAGTAAATGGCACAGTTAAAAGTTTGGAAGTGCGGGAGGGAGACACCCTGGATGCGGGGGACTTGGTCGCAGTCCTCGAATAACGGCCACCGGCTAACCGGCTACCCGGGTTTATCGGCTAACCGGCTAACCGGTTTATCGGCTAACCGGCTACCCGGGTTTATCGGCTAACCGGATTTATCGGCTAACCGGCTAACCGGCTAACCGGGTTTATCGGCTAACCGGGTTTATCGGCTAACCGGATTTATCGGCTAACCGGCTAACCGGATTTATCGGCTAACCGGCTAACCGGGTGATTCGGCCAACCGGCTAACCGGTTTTGTCGCCAAGATTACTTGGTAGCCTTGATTAGACCTTCCACCATCTGTCCGACACGTCGCAAATCGTGTTTCATGTCATCGATATTCTCGGCTTCGCCGCAATCCAAACAGGAAGCAACTTCAGCCGCTGATGCATGGGCAGCACGCAGCAGGTTCTTTCGGTTCCCCTTGATTCGATTTACACCCTCCGCGATGTTCCGAAGCACTGAACGAATCGCCCGCTTCGCTTGTTTCTCATCCTCATCCATCTCAAATCTGATATCTTTGAGTTGGTTTTTGAGCTCCAGAGCGAGTTGGTAGCAATCCAGCTGCTCGTGAGGAAAATAGTATGTTGTTGTTTCTGACATGTGATCTCCTTAGTTTGACGGCTGGGAATCAACCGTTTCCAGTCGGTTCTCGTACAGCGTGGTCACAGCGTTGCGAGGAAATCGCGAAATAATGCTCAAAGACTTCACACCACACCACATACTCGGCAAAGGCGGCATGGGCGTCGTCCGCCAGGCGGTGCATCGTAAAACCGGTCAAGAAGTGGCAGTAAAACTGCTGCTGCCGAAACGGGCGGACGAGAAGTTTCTCACCGACGAATTGCATGCGCTGGCGCGGCTCGACCACCCGAATATCGTGCAGGTGTTCGATTGGGGCCGCGCCGAAGGTGACGAGGATGAGTGGAACACTCAGCCCGGTCAGCCGTATATCGTGTTGGAGCTTGTGGACGGTGCACCACTCAGCGAGGCGCGGGCCAACCACTGGCAGTTGGTGAAGCTGATTTTGTTGGGGATTCTGGACGCTCTTTCGCACGCTCATGCACGAGGTGTCATCCACCGCGACCTCAAGCCATCAAATATCAGCGTGCATGTGGTCGGGCCTCGACTGGACCTAAAGCTTTTGGACTACGGCATCGCGCAGCTGCACAACGTGTCGGCAGATGAAACGGCCGAGGGGCTAAGCCTGACCGGTACGCCTAAGTACATGGCGCCCGAGCAAATCCAGGGGAATCGCAAGATCGGCGCTTGGACGGATTTGTACTCCCTGGGGTGTATTGCGTACGCGTTGGTCACTGGCCAACCGCCGTTTGTTCAGGGCGACCGCTACGATATTTTGAAGTCTCATATCACCGATCCGGTGCCGGCGATGAAGACGCATGTGCCGGTGCCAGATGGGTTTGAGGAATGGGTGGCGAAATTGCTTCAGAAGCGGCCACAGCAGCGCTTTCAGCTTGCTGCGGATGCAGCTCATGCTCTGCTTAGGCTAGGCGACCCTTCAACGGACCAGTACGAAAACGCGACCGTGACGACGCCGGATGCAGCGCCGACCGAGGTGGTGAATTCGATCTTTGATCATGACACATGGGACGACCTTGAGCGCCCGGCGCCAGCGAACAAATCGGTGTTTGTTCCTCCACCTATGCCGGCGACATGGCATGAAGAAACGGCGGCTCGTGAGACGGCCAGTTGGGAGAGTTCGGCGCTGAGCATCTTCCACATCAAGCGCTTTCCATTGATTGGCAGAACGGCCGAGCGCGACCAGCTGTGGAGTGCATTGCGTGAGACGACGTTGGGTTTCCCACAGATCGTCTCGATTCGCGGCGATTCAGGACTGGGTAAGACCCGGTTGGCACATTGGTTTGGAGAGCGTGCTGAAGAGGTTGGGGCTGCTCGAGTCCTGGTATTGCGAGCTGGTGACGGCCCGAAGTCGGCGGGCCTAATGCTGCGGCGTTTCTTTGGCGTCCACCGTAACTCCAAGAACGTCACCGATGAGGTCCGCGAGTGGTTTGCGTTGCACAAGCCTGAGCTCGATCCGGCTGACTTGATGACATGCGTCACGCTTGTGGACCTGATGTTTCCTGAAGACGCGCCGTCGACTCGCCGTCATTCCGAGAAGGCGCAGATCGACGCAGTCTGCCAGGTGCTCTTGCACATGGGTCGTCCGGTTATCCTGACTGTCGATGATGTCGATAGCGATCCGTTCGCTCTTGAGCTTGCAAGTCAGGCGGCTAAGTCGCGGGCGCCGCTCTTGGTGTGCCTTACCCATTCCCAAAAACTAACTTTGAATCCCGACCTGGAGATTCGCCTGCAGGCGTTGGACCCCAAAACCTTCCGCGAGTTTGTCGTTACCGCGGCGCAATTGGGCGGTGAGACGATCGCAAGGTTGGAAGAGCGCACGGGTTGCAATCCCCTGTACACACTGAAAATTCTAGGTGATTGGGTGGACCGAGGCGTGCTGACGCCTCAGCGCGGAAGGCTGCGCTTGACCCAAGACGACCCGCCGCTGCCCCAGGAGTTGCGCGAGTTGATCTCGAGTCAATTGAAACGCTCCTTGGACGCGGATGTGGGTAAGGTCGCTCAAATCGCCGCGACACTAGGGCTAGGCAGCTTGGAACAAGACGTCATCGCATGCGCATCGGAGCTGGGGCTGATTGGGCAGCCCGCGATCGACCGCATCGTCGCTGCGGGCTTGATGACGCGAAGCTATGGGACCCTGCAGTTTAACAACGGAGTTACGCGCGAGACATTACTTGCGGATGCAGGTCGGAACCTTCCAATATTCCACGGAATCTGTGCCAAGGTGCTTTCGGGTCGAGCAGAGTTTGACCCTACGTTGATGACCGAAATCGCAACCCACTACGAGAAGGCTGGACAGGCAAAAGAGGCGGCACAGGCCTATTTGGGGGCCGCGCAAATCCACGACTTCTTCCTTACACTGGCCGAGCAGAAACGCTGTCTTGAACGGTATGATGCGACGATTTCGGCAATCGACGAGCCTAGAGTTTGGCGTTGCACCCGCCTGCGTCTTGAGGCGCGACAGGTCGCCAATAGTGGCCGAGTCGATGACGCACGAGAAATCGAAAAGGAAGCGATGGAGCTCGCTTTGGCCACAAACGACGCGTGGTCTCAGGCGCACTGTCACTTCATGCATTGCCAACTGCGAATTGGCGATCCGATCGAACATGGTTTGAAGAGTATCCAGCTCTTTGAGGTCATTGGAGATTCCCGATACGAGCTCGTCACCAAGCAGTTCCACACCAACGATCTGATCGCCGCAGGAGACTACGATGCGGCCGAAGCGATCTTGCTAAACGCACTGGAGCTTGCGCGTGAATCTGGCGAACTTCCGATGGAATTCTCGATCGCGCTGGGCCTGGCCGATTTCTACCTGACCCGCATGCGTGTTGAGGATGCGACGCCCTTTATTGAAGAGATGGAGCGCCGTGTTGAGTCCGCTCCAGACCTGATCAACCTCGCCGGCACCATGTTGTGTCGCATCGATCTGCACTTCCTGCAGGGTGAGTTTGAGCAAGGGCGGCTGAAAGCAGCGCGCGTGATGGACATTCTCGACGGCACCAACAGTGGCTATATGGACTTCATCGTGTCCACCCATCTGGCGGCCTTGGAGCTTGCTGACGGAAACATTGAACGAGCCCAGGTGGTTCTTGAGCGCATCGATCATTGGCGTGAGAGTTCGCTGAAGCACCTGTTCGTGGCACTCGACCTCTACATCGCCGCCGTCACCGGGGATGAAGAACGCACGATGGCGCTGCTCGACGCGCAGCGAGAGGTGATCGACGCCAAACATCGGACGAACGGATTGGAAGTTCATCTGTTTGCGCATCTTCCCTCCCGTACCAAGGTCTGTCGGCCCCAGATTGAGGCCTTGCTTGCACACTGGCGGACGGTCCTAAAGCTCCCTTAATAAGGCGGAGAAGGTCTGAAAGGCGGGAAAGTCTTCGTTGGGGCTTCCCCGCCTTACTAAGCAGCTTCCCTGCTTTACTAGGAAGCTTCCCCGCCTTACTAAGAGGCTTCCCCGCCTTACTAAGAGACTTGAAGAATGCGCTTGCTGCACTTAGAGTCCCGCCTTCCGCGCATTGAGTGATTCGCATGGACTTTCTGGACAAGCTCGTACCCTACGTTTTGACGTACGGCCCCAACGCTGAGTATCTGAATTTTGAAGACCAAATTGGCGACTTCGATACAGAAGTGATTCTGATCGAAGATGAAAACAATGCCGATTTTTGTCGTCTTTTGAATTTCAGTAATCAGGTTGCTTTTGGCGGTCCTGACGACATGGGCATGCCCCTCTGGGTTATGCTGGATTGCGGCATTCTCCCGACCGCGATGATCGGGTTCATGTTGCACGTCGATGACTGCCCTGATGATGTGCTCGACCTGCTGGAAGTCGATGATGACTACGACGGGTATGTGCCGATCTCCGAGTACTGTGCGTCTGTGAGTGTTGAGCCCGGGTGTGTGAGCGGTTTCAGCCTGCATTGCCAGATCCCAGGCCATGGTCTGGCGACGCGAACCAAGGCGTTTGCGCTGGCGGTGCTAGGTGCGAAGAACCAGATTGGGGTCACGCAATTCGACAACCCCGCGATTCGAGTCCATGCCCGTTTTGGCCCGATGGAGATCATGCTCCACCGCCCGGTGATCCACACACACTCGATGGAGTCATTTGTGTATCGCCTTCGTCTTCCAGACCACGACACATTGATTGAGATGGCTCGTGGTGGAGTCGAGTTTGGTGTGCCTGAGCGGCCGCAGGGCATCAAGTGGTTGTTCGACCCATCGGACGAAGGAAATCACCTTCGATTGGCCGACTACCTCACCTCGAACCGCAGCGTCTACATCGTCTCGCCCGGCTGGCGAGGAACGAGCGACGGTTGTGAGATCGACATGATCGTCGTCTGACGATTAGGAATTGAGCTCTTTTTGCAGGCGCCGTCTGGCGCTTGCCCATGCATCTGTTAACTCGCCCAGCTGAGTCTTTGCCTGCGGCACGTCCTTCGACGTCGCCAGACTTTCAAACTCTTTAGCGAGATTCGAGAGGGCAATCGACCCGAACATCGCGCTGCTGGACTTCAGCGTGTGCGCTTTGATCTTCAGCAATTCGGGGTCGTTGTCGCGCACGGCCTGTTCGATACCGGTGACAAGCTCGCCAGCCGAAACAAGGTGGTCCTGGATGAGTTTGTCGTACTTCCCGCTGTCTTTCGGGAAGAGCTCTTTGAGCTGGTCCAACCGGCTTGAATCGAAAGAAGACTCGGGGAACGAGACCATTTCGTCGGAATTCAACAGACCGGCCGTGTGGCCGATCTTCTCGATGACGTGGACCAAGTTTTCGGCTTCGAACGGCTTGCCCAGGAAGTCGTTCATACCGGCCTGCAGACACTTTCGGCGGTGTGCTTCTGTAATATCGGCGGTGATGGCGACGATATGTGGCTGGTGCAGCGTGTCTTTGGATCGAATTCTGCGCGCCGCCTCGATGCCGTCCATTTCCGGCATGTGCATGTCCATCAAGACGAGATCGAATTTGCGATCCTTGAAGTGCTCGAAGGCTTCCTTTCCAGTTGAGACGACCTCGGGCTCGTACCCCAAACGCTTCAACATCGCCGAGATGACCTGCTGGTTCACGATATTGTCTTCAGCGACCAGAATCTCTAGCGGCACACGCAGGGCCAAGGTGGGGTCGAACGGAGACAACGAGCGCGGCGATTCTTGGGTCCATCCTTCGATCGCGGACTCGACGGCTTGTCGCAGCTGTCGATAGCGAACGGGACGGAAGAGCAGCTTCTCGTAATTGTATCGTTCCGAAGTTCGCGTCGCTGTCGCGTCTGCGAGTGCAGCGACAAAAACCACTGGAGGCGGGTCATCAAACAGGTCGTTGATGGTTCGCTGGATCGAATGGTGGTCCTCGCCGTCGAACACCACGATACAATCCGGCGAGCCGAGCTCTTCGAGGGCTTCCTTCGCATCGCCAGGTTGATTAGCGCAGACGTATTCCATGCCGATGCGGTCGACCATGTGCAATAGGCTTTCGCGCGCTGCACGTGGACGAGAGAACACGAGCATCTTGCGACCATAAAGCGACATTGGGTCGGAGAGTTCTCCGGTGCGCAGGATTCTGTCTGTCTCTTCGGCATCGATCGTGAAGTGGAATGTAGAGCCCTTTCCAATGATGCTGGTAACCCACATTTCACCGCCCAATGCCTCCGCCAGGCGTTTACTGATTGCCAGACCGAGTCCGGTTCCGCCGTATTTTCGAGTCGTCGAAGCATCCGCTTGAGTGAAGCTCTCGAACAAGCGGTTCTTGTCGCTCTCGGAGATGCCGATGCCGGTGTCTTCCACTTGGAAATGTAGTTTGCGGTCCTCGCGCATGGTCACGTGGACCATCACCTCGCCGCTTTCGGTGAATTTAACGGCGTTGCTGATCAAGTTCATGAGGACCTGACGCAATCGTGTGACGTCGCCCAGGATGGTCACGGGCGCCATGTAATCCAGCGTGTACGCCAGATCGAGGCCCTTCTCGAACGCAGGACCCGAGAACAAGTCGAGCACGTCTTCGATGCACTCGCGCAAGTCAAACGGCATGCTCTCAAGCTCAAGGTCGCCAGCCTCCAACTTCGAGAAATCCAGGATTTCGTTGATGACGCCGAGCAACGATTTACCGGACTTGTCGATGGTGCGGACCATCTGCTCCTGGTCGGGGCTGAGGTTGGTATCGAGCAAAACTCGCGTCATGCCCAGAACACCATTGAGCGGCGTCCGAATCTCGTGGCTCATATTCGCGACGAACTCCCCGCGAACACGAAGGGCTTCCATGGCTTCGTCGCGTGCAAGGACGAGCTCCTTCGCAGTGATCCTAAGCTCTTGGGCTTTTGTGCGCAGTTGGACTTCGCGGTCACGCAAAACCTCCACGTATCCGCGGTATGAACGCGCAGACGCGATGGCGATGGAAGAGAGCATCGAAAGCAAAATCAGCTGGCCAAACAAGACCCCGAAACCTTCGGGTACAAACTCAGGCGTGATCGTCACAAATGATGACGAGAGGTGTGCGATCGAAAGCAACACCGCCGCGATGGCAGACCAAACACCGGTTTCTTTCGGTCCGTGCAGGAATGAGGACGCCAGCGGAATGCCACAAAGGAACCAGATGGCCATTGCATCTTCCTGACCTGAGTTCAGGCCGGCGAAGAGCAAGAAGACCGCAGAAACGGCGAGGTTGGCGTGGGAAAGCGCGTAGTTGAGTTTGTGCGACGACACACGTGTCATCCACAGTAGCCCCGCGGTAATGAGCGCGGCGCCGATATCCAACGCAGCAGCAATTGGGAATCCACGGGCAGCATGCATCAGACCAAACGCCAACCAACCGAGCATACAAATGCCTTCGATGGTTAGGAGCGTCTGGCGTCCAAATCGAGCCGGCGGTGGGCTGTCGATCAGGGACTGTGTATCAAGTTCTTTAACTGCCATTGTTAGCCCATGCTCACCCTACCGATGTTATCGCCTCGGTCACACGACACAAGTATTGGAACCGGGCGTTCCGGAGCATAAATTTGCACACAAAGCGACCGAGCTTGCGGATCTGAAGGAATTTGGATACCTCGTGGCGCAGTTGAAGCTCCCTTTCCATTGGAGAACCTCATGAAAGTCAGAACTCGCGTCGCTCCTTCGCCAACCGGCGATCCCCATGTCGGTACCGCGTATATCGCCCTGTTTAACTACTGCCTTGCGAAGAAGCACGGCGGTGAGTTCATCCTTCGAATCGAGGACACCGACCAGGTCCGGAGCACCCGAGCATCTGAAGACATGATTTTGAGCGCACTGAATTGGTGCGGAATTGAATGGGATGAAGGTCCAGACAAGGGCGGACCCCACGGGCCGTACCGTCAAAGTGAGCGCAGCGAGCTCTACCAAGAGCATGCACAGAAATTGCTCGATTCAGGACACGCGTTCCGTTGCTTCTGCACCCAAGAGCGTCTTGGTGAGATGCGGGCAAAGCAGCGCGAAGCTGGCGAGTTTCAAGGGTACGACGGGCACTGCATCGGCATCTCCGCTGACGAGAGTGCCGAGCGCGCGAAGACCGAAGAGCATGTGATCCGAATGAAGGTGCCACGTGAAGGCACCTGCGTGATCGATGACCATTTCCGTGGCGATATCGAGATCGAATGGGCGACGGTCGACATGCAGGTGCTGGTGAAATCGGACGGACTTCCGACCTATCACCTCGCCAATGTCGTCGATGACCATTTCATGGACATCACGCATGTCATGCGTGGGGAAGAGTGGATTAGCTCGGCGCCAAAGCATCAGCTTTTGTACGAGTACTTCGGGTGGGAAATGCCGCAGCTATGCCATCTTCCGCTGCTTCGCAATCCGGATAAGAGCAAGCTTTCAAAGCGTAAGAATCCGACGAGTATTCTGTACTACGAGCGCATGGGTTTCTTGCCTGAGGCGCTGTTGAACTATCTTGGGATGATGGCGTGGACGATGCCGAACGAAGAAGAGAAGTTCACGCTTGAAGAGATGGTCGAGAACTTCGACCTCGACCGGGTTTCATTGGGCGGACCAGTCTTTGATACCGAGAAGCTCACGTGGCTGAACGGCCGATACATCCGTGAAGATCACACGCCAGCTCAGTTGTTTGACCGGCTGACGGAGTGGAAGTTCAACCGTGAGTATGTCGAGCCGATTTTGGAGATGGCTCTGAAGCGTACGGAGCGACTGAGCGATCTTGAGCCGTTGGTGAGCCACTTTTTCAACGGCCATTTCGAGTACGATCTTGAAGAGCTGACGGGCAAGTTGGAGACCGACGATGCGCTGAAGTACCTGCAGTTTGGACTGTGGCGCCTTGAGGCACTGCGTGATTGGAATTCGGAAGCGATCATGGATGAATTCAAATCGCTGTCCGAGGCAATGGACGTGAAATTGCGCGATTTGTTGAAGCCGTTTTTCGTCGCGATGAGCGGCAAGACGGTCTCAACTCCGCTCTTCGACACGCTGGCTGTATTGGGTCCAGACATGTCGCGCGCGCGCGTTCGTGAGGCCATCAATCAGCTTGGCGGACTCGGTAAGAAGAAGCTGAAGAAGCTCGAAAAGGAGTATTCAGCCTTTGGCTGAGTTCGGGCTTGCACTTCACCCAAGCGATTACTATATTCCGCTTCCGAGCGTCGCTCGGAATCAGCCTTCCAGCGATTTAAGTGGGGAAACATTAAAGGCAAATCGATTGGCCTTTTCTTGTTTTCTTGTTTCTAAACAGCGGTCGAAAAAATGGCGATCAATCAGACGAAATACGTATTCATCACCGGTGGTGTGATCTCGAGCTTGGGCAAGGGTCTTACCGCATCTGCGATTGGCGCCCTGATGGAGAACCGCGGCCTGAAGGTCACGTTCATCAAGCTGGATCCGTACATCAATGTCGACCCAGGGACGATGAGCCCGTTCCAGCATGGCGAAGTGTTTGTGACGGATGACGGTGCCGAGACTGACCTCGACCTTGGTCACTACGAGCGGTTTTCGAGCGCACGATTGTCGCGAAACAACAACTTCACGACCGGCCAGGTGTACGACACCGTGATCTCGAAAGAGCGTCGTGGCGAGTACCTCGGCAAGACGGTCCAGGTCATTCCGCACATCACCGACGAGATCAAAGAGCGCGTGTATAAGGCCGCTGAAGGCGCCGATATCGCGTTCGTTGAGACGGGCGGAACCGTCGGCGACATCGAGGGTCTTCCGTTCTTGGAGGCCGTTCGCCAAATGCGCCACGAGTTGGGCGACAAGAACTCGGTGAGTATCCATGTCACCTTGGTGCCTTATATTGCGGCGGCAGGTGAGCTGAAAACGAAGCCAACCCAACACTCCGTGGCTGCGCTGCGACAAGTTGGTATTCAGCCAGAGTTCCTGGTTTGCCGTACTGAGCAGCCACTTGAAGAAGACCTTCGAAAGAAGATCTCGTTGTTCTGCAACGTCCCAATTCAGCACGTCATCGAGGCACGCGACGCCGAGACCATTTACGAAGTTCCGCTCATGCTGGCCGACGAAGGGATCGACCAAAAGCTCAGCGAGGCTCTCAATATCTGGTCCCGCGCCACCGACCTTAAGCAATGGCGTCAGATCGTGCAGCGCATCAAAAAGCCAAAGCACGAAGTCACGATTGGCATCGTGGGCAAATATGTTGGCCTAACAGAGAGCTACAAGTCGTTGAACGAAGCACTGCTTCACGGCGGAATCGCCAACAACGCAGGCGTGACGCTCAAGTTTATCGACTCCGAGAAGCTCAGCGCGAAAACACTGGCCGACGAAGTCGCCGGATGTGATGGGCTGTTGGTCCCTGGCGGATTTGGTGAGCGTGGTGTCGAAGGCAAGATCTTGGCGATCGAGTACGCGCGCGAGAACAAAGTGCCATTCTTCGGAATCTGCCTGGGCATGCAATTGATGTGTGTCGAGTTCGCACGCAACGTCGCGGGTCTCAAGGGCGCAAACAGCACCGAGTTCGACGAGAAAACCGCTCACCCGGTCATCCACCTGATGCCCGAACAGCGCGAGATCGAAGACAAGGGCGCCACGATGCGTTTGGGCGCATACCCCTGCAAACTCAAAGATGGCTCGCACGCCGCGAAGATTTACGGCAGCGAAGAGATCTCCGAGCGTCACCGCCACCGACTCGAATTCAACAACGAGTATCGGGAGCAGCTTGAATCCAAGGGAATCTCAATTTCAGGAGTTTCGCCAGACGGCAAGCTGGTCGAAATGTGCGAGATCACTGACCACCCCTGGTATGTCGGCTGTCAGTTCCACCCGGAATTCAAGAGCCGTCCAACCGCGGCCCATCCCCTCTTTGCATCCTTCATCAAAGCGGCAGTTGCAGCGCGGTCTG
Organism: bacterium; assembly: GCA_030427705.1. GTDB lineage: Bacteria > Myxococcota_A > Bradymonadia > Bradymonadales > Bradymonadaceae > JAUIBR01. Next base: position 33,604 of record JAUIBR010000047.1, read on the forward strand.
CACGTTAGCTGAGGCTGAGCGCGCGAACGCGCTTGAATCACAGATCGCTTTGATTTAGTCATTACCGCGTCAATTCTAAAGACTTACAGGAGAGGCTAAGTCGTGATTAAGCGAAACTTTGGGATCGCACTGTTGATCGGTGCGACGGCGATGTTGGGTTGTTCAGATGATGAGTCTGGCAACAACGCAAACAACACCAATAACGTCAACAATACGAACAACTCGAATAACTCGAATAACGTCAACAACTCGAACAATTCGAACAACAGCAACAATATGTTGCCGCCGGATTTCCGAATCGAGGGTCTGACGTCTCCTGCAGATGTGCATGTCGACGAACATGGGATGACGCACATCCAATGTGACACCGACTTGGATTGCGTGGCTGTGCAAGGTTACATGCACGCCTACCACCGTTTTGCGCAGATGGAGCTTCGGCGGCGATTGGCTCGCGGCCAGGTGTCTGAGGTCGCCGGCGAAATCGCTTTGGACTTCGACCGAGCTTCGCGTACCCGCTTCATGACGGGCGAAGGCGAATACCTGGAAGACGCTTGGTACCGCAAGTCGAGCCCGCTCGCGAAGAGCTACCTCGAAGCCTATGCCTCTGGCGTCAACACGTTCATCGATGACCTTCAGGCCGGCCGAAACGGCGCGAAAGTTTCCACCGAACTGACCTCGCCGCTCATCACGTTTGACCTCGAGAACATGCGCGATTGGGAGCCTCAAGACTCCGTCGGTTGTGGGGTTCTGTTGATCGATGACCTTTCAAACCGCGCCGGTAGCGATATCGCACGTGGCGAATGGGTCGCAGCCGGCATGACCGCGGATCAACTCTTCGATATTCAAGGTCAGATGACCGGAGTTCCAATCAACACGATCGAAACATCGGGCGAAAGCTACCCAACCAACACGCTGCTTGGTTGGCCAGATGCTTCGCAAATGGAACCTGCAATCCAACGCCTGCGTATGCACGGAAGCGTGCTGCAACGTGCAAACGAGCAGTTCAAGCTCTCGGAGCTTTTCTACAAAGGCGAAGACCCAGCAGCTTCGAACAACTGGGTTATCGGACCATCGAAGTCGGCAACCGGCAAAGCTATGCTGGCCAACGACCCGCACCTTAGTCTCACGAACCCATCGCTCTGGTACCTCGTCAGCTTGGACTCCAAGTCGAGCGGTTCAGGTGACCTCAATGTTCGCGGTGTCTCGTTCGCAGGCATTCCAGGCATCCTCCTGGGTCACAACGAGGACATCGCGTGGGGCGCGACGGTTGTTGGCTACGACATCTCGGATGCTTATGTCGAGACGCTCAATGCCACGGATGACGCGGTGATGTTCAACAATGCAGAGGTTCCGATCACGGAAGTCATGCACACCTACAACGTCCTGGTTGACGATACGGTTGAACAGCGAACCGAGACGATTCGTGTGGTTCCACACCACGGCCCGATCTTGGTCTGGGATCCAGATACCGACACCGCGATTTCGTACAAATGGTCTGGTCTGGACGTCGACAATGACTTCGACGCGTTTTACGGATTGGCGCTGGCAAGCAATATGGCCGAGGCCAAGACTGCACTTGAAAACGCGACCTCGACGAACCAGAACTTCGTCGTGATCGACCGTCAGGACAATATCGGTTGGTTCCCATACACCCGCGTTCCAATTCGCCCATGGGCTTCCCTGGCCGCGCCTCCGTGGTTGCCACTCAATGGCGACGGAACTCAGGAATGGTCTGGCTACATGGACTACGCTGACCTGCCGCAGATGGAGAACCCGACCAACGGCTACATCATCACGGCAAACCAAGACATGAGCGGTGCGTTGGCTGACGGCGACCCAACCAACGACGGTTACAACATGTTGCAATCGTATGCCGAGACCGGCTGGCGTCAGAACCAGATCAACGTGCGCTTCCAAGCGAAGGCGATGTTGAACGCAGACGACATGCGGTTCATCCAGATGGACAACACGATGTTCATCGGAAACCAGATCGCTCCGGCGGTTGCGGGCTATATCACGAATGCCACGTTGGATCAGGATTCCCAGCAGATCGCGGACATCTTGGACGGCTGGAACGGTGGTTGCCCAACGGGTGTGGATGGCATTGACCTTGAGGACCCAGATTCATCCGACGCAACGGAAGCGAGCGAGTCGATTGGATGCACCGTCTTCCATGTGTTCATGCACGAGCTTGCTGCTGCTGCATTTGCCGACGAGCTTATGGGAACGGGCGCAGGAATTGGCACGTCGGCGTACAACGCGCTGTCTATCCTCATCAGCGATTCAACCCGTCTTCAGGGTGGAGACGCTTACTGGGACAACACCTCTACAGACGGCCCACCAGAGACTGCGGACATGATCGTGGTCGATGCGCTTGCAGCGACGGCAGCACGCATGGAGAGCGAGTTTGGTGCAGATACCAACGATTGGCGCTGGGGACGTATCCACAACCTCTCACTGACCGCCGACCTCTACTCGAACTTCGTCGAATCGTTCAACAACGGGCCGTACTCCACGCCTGGTGGTTGGGGAACGGTTAACGTCGCCCGACCAGCGAGCTTGGGTTCGTCGAACTACCGACACCCCGCTGGCGCGTCGATGCGATTGGTCGTCGAGAACACCGACGCTGGATTCAAGAGCTGGATGACGCTTCCTGGCGGAAATCAGCACTTCCGACGCACGCCGTTCTACGACAACCTGTTGGAAGGTTGGATTCTGGGTAATCACTTCCAGATGAAGACTGATGCGACGGACATCGCAGATACTGCGGTCGAGACGTTGAACTTCAACACACCAGAGTAGTTTCGAGACGAAACGTATCCGAAGGATTGCCCGATGCCCGACACCAACTCAACGGCGCCCAGCGCTAGGATTGTCGGGGTCGGGCTTTTTCTTCCGGACCGTGTTGTCACAAACGAAGAGCTCGCCCCCAAGATCGACTCCACCCCGGAGTGGATCGAACAGCGTATCGGCATCAAGAGCCGCCATTGGGTAGAGCCTGGTCAGTCCAATTCAGATATGGGAGCCAAAGCTGCACAGGCCGCCTTGCGCGATGCGGGTCTAGCGACTTCCGATGTGGATGCGATCATCTATGCGACGTTGTCACCTGATGCAGGTTTCCCAGGCTCAGGTGTCTTCATGCAAGAGCATCTGGGAATCACAGATATCCCTGCCCTTGATGTGCGCAACCAGTGCTCGGGGTTCCTCTACGGATTGTCGATCGCGAAAGCATGGATTCAGTCCGGAATGTACCGGACGGTTCTGCTGGTCGGCTCAGAGATTCACTCCACCGGCCTGGATGTCTCGCCGGAAGGACGTTCTGTCACCGCGATGTTCGGCGACGGGGCAGGGGCTGTCGTTGTTCAAGCAAGCTCCACACCCGGCGTGCTCGATATCGAGCTTGGGGCTGATGGCAGCGGTGCACACAGTTTGTGGGCAGAGCTGCCGTCCTCGACATTGGCTCCGGTCTTTAGCGCGTCTCATTTGGACGGACGGCAGTATCCACAGATGAAGGGGCGTGCCGTGATGAAACGTGCCGTCGAGACGCTGGGAGACATGTTGTCATCGATGCTCGAGCGCAACGGTCTCGCACCCGAGGAGATTATCTACGTTCCCCATCAATCGAATATCAATATCTGCAAGCTCGTCGCCAGCCGTGCCAAGATCCCGCTGGACAATGTTGTGTCGACAATCGAGGAGCACGGCAATATTACTGCGGCTTCTATCCCATGTGCGTTGCGTGTTGCGATGGACAAAGGGTTAGTCAAAGCCGGCGATACCATCCTGATGGGCGCGTTTGGCAGCGGCTACACATGGGGCGGAGCGCTGGTGAAACTGTAGATGTCCGACGCAATTGAAATTCGATACAAGACCATCGTTACGATGCCCAGACCTGGGGTTTCCGGCGATGTTCTGCGACGAATGTCCGAGCGACCGTTCGTGTGGGGCGGTGCTATCGGTGGACTTGCGGTGGGCGCCGCGCTTTTGAACTCCCCGGGAGTTTTGGAGTCTGCGCCATGGGAAGCCGCATTCTTGGGTCTGATGGTCTGGATCGCATGGACCGTTTTGATGGGTTTCATGGGGCCATTCTTTCGTAACCTCGCGCTCATGGACCTCGAGGTAGTTCGGTTGCTTGAGTATGATGGTGAGTCGCTTGTTTGGCACGACGGCGAGACCGAAAGGCGCTGGGACGCCCCGTCGTTTCGACTCATGACCAAGCCCGTTCCTTCAAATTTACTCGCCGACGAGAAGACCGCAGCCCAGCCTTGGGATGTTTGGGTTGTGGTAAGCGCAGATGATGAACAGTTTGTGCTTCACTCCAAACTCGCTGCCGCAGAAGCGTCCGAGTATCCGACGGTCGAAGAGGCGATAGAGCAAGCAGAAGACGAGTATCTTCCACCTCATATCGCATCTCCATTGCTACTGATGGCAAGGTCATGAGCGTTGTCTGGACGAATCTGGACTTCGAATATGAACTGCGCTTCGGAGAGCGTCGGCTCAATAAACACCTTCGGAAGATGAATGACCGGTGGTCTCATATCTTGCGATTGATGCCGGGATTCGAAGACGCCTCATTGGCAGAATCCAGCGCCGATGATGTCATGGTCTGGGGTGTAACGAAGACCGCGGCGAAGCAGTTTTTAATGATGTCTAAAAGTGACATAGATGTGATTCGCGCGGTTAATTCGAAGATCTACTCTCATCGCCTTGAGGTTGAGTTTGGATGCGCACTTCCAGCCTCTAGGGTTGTCACCTCCCTGGAGGAAATCCGAACGGCTTTCCAAGAAATAGATACGGCTTTAGTCAAGCACCCCTTTGGTGTTTCCGGACGAGATCGCATCAAACTTCGCAACGAAATCACCGACCCACAAATCGAGTGGCTCACAAAAAATCTCGACGAGACGCCGCTGGTTTTTGAGCCAAAGGTGGAGATATCCAAAGAGTACTCACTTCAGTTTGAGCTCAGTGATGCTGCAGATTTTTTGGGTGCAAGCTCACTGTTGACCGACGCGCATGGTCAACATCGTGGCCACCGGAGGGAAGTTGAGGTGCCCCGTCAAATCTTGGTCGACGCCCAAGCTGCCGCTGAGCGAGTGCATCAGGAAGGGTATCGAGGTCCAATGGGTATCGATGCGTTCTCTGGGACCATAGGCGGCGAGTTCGTCAATAGGTCACTCTGTGAAATCAATGCTCGTGTCACCTTTGGGCGGCTAGCTTTGGAGCTTTTCAAACGTGACGAAAACGCTGCCATTTGGTGGCACCCTTCTGAAAGGCGTCGCAGAGAGGTTGGGCGCCTGCTGCCCGAATTTTGTGACCCAGGTGGTCGTTCGGGATCGGTGTTGTTAGACGATATCGATCTCGAGCGGGTCGCCCTCTGACATTGAATCAGCGTCAAAATCAGGGTCTGCCGGCATCGCGCGAAGGCGCTTGAATGAGTAGATGCCTGTGTCGTGGCCATCTGCCCAAACGATGCACATTCCATAGTTTCCGACAGGCGTCACGTTTTCGACGCGTGTCGCCGCGTCCGTCTTGATCGGAACCCATTTTGCGGGACCCGAGCCGTGGCCCTGACAGTGTGCACAGGGGCAAAATCCGCGAAGGTAGGCGGTCGTAAAGTCAGCGACGTAGTCGTCCGAAAACGTGATGACTAGGCGCTTTTCTTCTTCAAGAAACTTAACTTCAGTAGGGTGGGGCGTGGCCATCTATTCGACCTTAAAGACATGGACATGGCCATCATCACCACCGATGAGAAGCCAGTTTCTGCGCGAGCTTACGCTCCAAGCAGGGGACTCGATACGCAGTGATTGATGCGGTTCGCGCGAGTCTTTTGAATAGACCATCGCGTGTCCATCTTCACCGACCGAAATGATCGTTCCGTCATCGCGTACCGCGACACCACGTGCTTGGCCACGATGCCGAAGAAGCGGTTTCGGATGGGCCTTGTCGACCACGAAGACCTCACCGTTGGCTGCGCACCAGCAGGTGGAGTAGATGGAGAACGCGCCATCCAACAACATGTCGTACCCGTCAAACTGGTCGACCTGTAGGAAGGCATCCGTCCAGATTCGAACGGTGCCATCATGCCCAGTCGTCATGAAGCGTTCGCCAGCGATGCAAACGCCGGATACGGGTCCTTCATGCCCTTCGAACACTGCAAGACACTTGGCCTTTTTGAGGTCCCAAACTCGAGCGGTACCGTCGTAGGAACCACTGATTAGAACGCGCCCGTCGGGGCTAAACGCGACAGACGTGATCCATGCCGTGTGGCCCTCCAAACGCGCATGTTGCACCTTGCGGGAATTCGACCCTGCCAGGGGAAGCAACCAGATATGAACGACTCCTTCGTCGCCACCAGCGGCCAGCATACGGCCGTCTTCGCTAAAGGCCAGTGAGTTCAAACCGGCCGTTTCAACCCGTAGTTTTTGTTCAAGATCACCGTCAACGGACCAAACGCAGACGCTATTGTCGCCACCGCAGCTCGCAAAACCCTGTCCAGGTTTCGGGTTCACGGCTACCGCATAGACCCACTCATGTGGAGTGCGGATCGTGTGCGCGGCAGTGAATCTCAGATTTGGGTCTCCACCCGCGACACGAGTCTTTTTGCGCTTCTTTCGTTGCGTCGTTTTGCGAACAATTCCCATGCCCGCGTTGTTGATGACATCCGTGCGCTGGGAGAACAGAAGATCAGCAGTCGTGTCGTTGATCTCACCAAGCTCAGTGACCACAGATTGTTCGGCACCCATCGCTTTTGGGTGTAGGTCAGCGGCGAGTCGTTCGACGTCTTCGAGGGCAGTTGATGAAACCTGCCCCACATCCATTTCGTCAACGTCGCTCTCTTCGGTTGCGACCGTCCGCGGCCGGGTGTTTTCGACAAGCCCGGTAGGCTCGGGCTCGTTGAGCTCTTCGTCGAACGCTCTCGAGATCGCGGATGGGAATGCATTGGGGGTTGGATTCGCCGTGAATTCTTCGCGGTCTGGTTTAAAGCGTCCGCTTCTGCGCGGCGGTTCGTCCTCGTCGTCGTATGCTTCCGAGACAACGGATGGGGTAGCAGTCTTCGTGTCTTCTTCTTTGGTGAAGCCGAAGATCGTGTGACTGCCGTACTCATCGTCGTCATCGTCATCGTCGTCATCTGGATCAGGAACATCGATGGTGAAAGGACCACGCATGGTCTGTTCTGAATCATCGAGTTCGTCATCTTCCTCATCATCAATGGCGATTGACGATGGATGAGCGCTAGGCGTTGGATCGGCTCCAAACGGCGGCGATATGTCTTCTTCAGGCTCTTCTTCAACTTCGCTGGGTTCCCCGTCCAAGACCGGGCCACTCTTCGTGTCCGACCGCACGAACTCGCCTGCGTCTTTCATGACGCGTGATGCGCCAACCCACTGGTCATGGTCGGGTGGAACAAACTCTTCAACGCCGTCCGATTCGAATTCAAACCCTTCGCTTTCCACTTCAACTGCTCGAGTGGGTGGGTCCAGCTTTTCTTGAGCCGCAGGTTCTGGTTCGGGTTGCGGGTCCGACTCAGGTTGAGGCTCTGGCTCTGGCTCTGGCTCCGGTTCGGGTTCTGGCTCTGGCTCTGGCTCAGCCACAGGCGGCGCGATCGGCGTGGGTCGTGGCTTTTGTTCCGGCGTCGGTGGAGGCGCCGAGCCAAGAATTTCTGGTTCGATCTCTTCTTCGGCCTGATGGTCCCCAACATAAGCCAACGTGCCAGAGTCGAGACCCTCGTCCGCGGGACTCTCGGGTTCAACAGGTTTGACCTTCGAGTTTGTCGGTGGCTTCAATTTAGGAAGCTTCTTCGACTGTCCGGTTTTTGGTGGCTCGAGTTTCCGGGTGCGCGGTGGCAGCTTGACCGTCGGTCTGGAGCTTGGCGAGGCGTTGTCATCCAACAATGCGTTGAGTTTGACGGGATTGACGTTGCGCATGGTCTCTTCGACCGGCTCTTCGACTTCTGGTTCGGCAGCGCTGGCGGCTGGAGTCTCTTCGGGTTTTTCTTCAGGTCGCTCTGTTTCGGCCGCTGGCTCTGGCTGCGCCGGTTCTTCGATGGGCTCGATGATTCGCCGCATTTTAGATTCGGATTCTTCGCCGTCCCCAAGCGCCTGGTTGAGGATCGACATCGCGGTCTTGCCGCTAGAATTCGAGAAACCCGAAGACCGATGATCCCGGTAGCGAACCGCAATCTTGGCGTCACCGCTTTCCTCATCCTTCCGGTATGAGGCCAGCTTAGTTTCGTCCACCCACTCAGACAGATCGACAGGTGCACCTACCTCGATCCCAGCGCCGGTCGCCGCGCCAATCGTCACAATCGGATTGAGCTCGGCGTCCCATTTATATGCCGTGCCGTCACTCGACATGCTCAGGAAGCCATCACCAATGGGCTCCACAGCTTCAACCCAATCGACGTGGCCAGAGATGAGCCGAACCAATTGCGGCTCCTTCCAATCCCAGACACCGATCGTGTTGTCGTAGGACGCAGATAGAAGTTGGTTTTCACCAAAAAACTCAAGGTCAACGACGTAGTCTTTATGGGCTTCAAAGCAAAGCGTCGGCTCGAGAGAATCGCCATCGAACAACCCAATCGTATTGTCCCATGAGGCGGACACGACGATGGAATCATCTGCAGACCACTCCAGGTCAGAAACCCATCCAAAATGCGCGTATTGAACGGTCTCAAGGCCCGCATCATCACCCAACTTCCAAAGGTACACACCATTATCCATACCGCCCGTGACGAGCCGTTTACCATCGTAGCTAAACGCTGCGGCGAGTGGCCAACCCTCGGAGCCTTGAAGTCGGTGGGTCGTTCGGATCACGGGTGGTGGCACGAAACCTAGCTGGCGCGCGGTGTCGAGGGCCTCCTCAGACATCGGTTCAATAACCGGTTCCTCGTCAGGATCCGGTTCCGGTTCCGGTGCTTCTGCTTCTGGTTCTGGTTCTGGTTCTGCTTCTGGGGCGACTTCTGGCGTCGCATCCTCGTCGACCTCCTCTTCAGCCTCTTCGTCGTCCTCGGCGCTCGTGTCCGGGCTCATGTTTGGCTCAGCCTTCTCGGTCACGAACTCCGCAGCGAAGAAGTCGAGAACATCCTGCGCAGACACCTCACTAACTTCGGCCAGGTCGCGATCGGGTATGCCATCGCCATCTTCATCGGCGAAGAAGTCCAAGACGTCCTCGGCGGTCACCGTCTCTTTCTTGGCGCCCGGAGGCAGGATGATGACCGGCTCGCAAGACCAGACTGCCACCAGATTATCCCGTCCTGTCGAAACAAGGCGATTGCCCTGGTAATCGAATCGAACGAACAACACCGCGTCATCGTGACCGTGTCCCAAATAGAACTTCGGATCGTCGTCGGTCACGTCCCAGAGCAAGACAAAGCCACGCTCGTCTCCGACCGCGAAGCGAGCACGGTCAGCGTCCAGCCGGCGGTCGAAGGAAGTGATGGTCGCTTGAAATTGAATCGACCAGATTTGAGTGACAACCGTATCGGTGTCGGGGTCGATCTTCCAACAGACACAGCTGCCGCTCTTCGTCACCGCGATGAGATCAGAGTTGGACCGAAACATCAGTCCGACGAGGGTTATACCGGGGACCGCGATCTTCGCGACTGGGTCCGGGCAATCCTGATCGGACCGAAACACCGCGATCTCACGGTGGCCTAGCTCGCGCGCAAACAGCGAGCCTGCCGGATTTAGGGCATACTTCGGTCGATTAAGCATACTGTTTCGCAGAGGATCAGGAGCGCTCGATATTAAGGGATCGATTGGGTTTCGCAAAGTTGCCAATCGGTGAAGTCGCGATACTTTGAGAGTATGCGATCGTTGCTGACACTATTGGTGATTTTTGGGGCGGTGGGCTGCGCCACAGAACCCATCAATTACGTCCCGGTGGCGGGGCAGTTTGCGCGGCCAATCGGTGGTTTGATGTGGCTCGTCGACTCGCGACCGTTGCGACTCATCGAACCGGATGGCGTGTTGCTCGTTCCAGACAGTAAGATCGAATACGACATCGCTGCAGGATTGGTGGGGCCGTTTATGTCTGGAGCGGACATTCAAATACATGTCATCAATCAGAACGTGGTGCTTCGCGGAACGGCCGTGGCCGGGGTACAGGCCGAAGCCGCAGAGCGTCGCGCCTGGCAGGTGGATGGCGTCGCGAACGTCATTAATCGGATTCAACTACCATGACGTCAAAACGAGCGTTGGTGTTGTCGGGTGGAGGCGCACGCGGTGCATATGCGGCCGGCGTGATTCGCTACATCGTGGACGACATCGCCAAGGATCTCGGCAGACCTGTCCACTTCGACATCATCAGCGGCACATCCGTCGGGGCAATCAACGCAGCATGGTTGGCGGCAACGATGCATGACCCCGAGTTCTGCGGGCAACGTCTTTGGTATCTCTGGCGAACGATGCAGTTGAAAGAGGCGGTCAAAGTCTCCAATCGCAACGTCGCCACCATGTTGTATCGACTGTTTCGTGACACCCCCGATTCGGTCATGGAACCTAAGCGGGGGCGTTCAGTGTCACTTCTTGACACGGAATATATCGCCAACATCATTCGTGACGAAGTGCCCTGGGCCAATATCCAAAAGAACATCCACGACGGCATTTTGGATGCGCTGACCGTGACGGCGACAGACGTGCACACAGGACGAACCACCGTCTTCGTGCAGTCCGAGCGGATGGAGCTCCCACCTTGGACGCGCGACCCAAGGCGCAAAGCTGTTGCCGGACCCATCGACGCCAACAAAGTCATGGCTAGCGCGGCGATTCCGCTGTTTTTTCCCGCGATCAAAATCGACGACCACTGGTTCTTCGACGGAGGTTTGCGCCAGAACACGCCGATCGCGCCTGCGCTGCGCATGGGGGCTGACAAGGTGCTCGTCATCAGCCTGAAATCTGCGATGCGATTCACGGAGCCCTCACCAGAACAACTCGAAAAAGCGCCCACGGGCTCGTTCCTAATCGGCAAGGTGTTGAACGCGCTGCTATTGGACCCGTTGGATTATGACCTCTCGTATCTTGAGAGGATCAACGGACTACTGCGCCACGGCGAAGAAGCGTTTGGCAAAGATGTATCGTTTATCGATACGTTGAACGATGTCGTTGAAGCGTATCGTGGTCAGGGCTACCGCATCGTCGACACCACCCTGTTTCGCCCTTCTCAAGATCTGGGGCAGCTCGCCACCGACTTCGCAGGCGCGCTCTCGAACGATGAATGGGGCTCACCAATCCTGGCGACGATTGGGCGCCGCGCTTCAGACATGGAGGGTTATCGTGAAAGCGATTTCCTTTCGTTCCTGTTGTTCGACGCCGGATACACGGGGCGCTTGTTGGATCTCGGTTATGCCGATGCTGCCAACAAGCACGACGAACTCGTCCGATTTTTCACCGATTAAGCTCGCTAGCGCTCGCGGCGACTGAGCTCGCTGGCGCTCGCGGCGAACGAGCTCGCTTTGCTCGCGGCGGACAAGCTCGCTAGCGCTCGCGGCTGTTGAGCTCGCTTTGCTCGCGGCGGACAAGCTCGCTGGCGCTCGCGGCGAACAAGCTCGCTGGCGCTCGCGGCGAACGAGCTCGCTTTGCTCGCGGCGGACAAGCTCGCTAGCGCTCGCGGCTATGGGATTGGTGCCAAAACCAAAACCAAGAACCAAGAACCAAAAAACCAAAAACCAAAAACCAAGTACGAAGATCTATTGGAATGATTCTCTGGTTTATTGCATTATGTATGCAGCTAGTTAACCGACAACCAGACGAGATGTAGCAAATGGCAATCACACCACGCACGATTCTTCGCAATCCCGCATTGATGTTCCTCATCACACTGTTGATTTTCCCAGCGGCGTATTTCCTGTTTTCACCGTGTCAGACCAAGACGTCATGTAGCGGCAAATATAAACAGACTGAGGTCGCAAAGACGCGAGTGTTGAAAGCGCAGAAGCAGGCGGAAGTGAAACAGCATTCGCAACCTGTAATCTCAAGTGCTGACCGTGGTTGGCTCGGTGTACATATCCAGACCTTGAACAATCACCGTGCTGAATACGCAGGTGTGAAGCTCAATCGTGGTGTTCTGGTTCTGGATGCCATGAAGCACCAGCCGGGAGCCCGCGCAGGCATTCAAGACTACGACGTCATCACGCACATCGATGGAAAGCGCGTTACTACAGCTTGCCAGATGGTTCGCAAGATCCAGGCAACTGCACCAGGCTCGCGCATCCCAGTGAAGATTAATCGTGACGGACGCACGTTGACGGTCTTCCCGACGCTTACGAAGTCGAAGATCCAAGCGACTGGCTGCGGAGTTGGCTGCAAGTAAGCGCCACCGTCGGTATCAGCTTCGAGCCTCGGCAATCGCCGGGGCTTTTTTGTTGAGCGCCTTTCGGCGCGGCTGTTGAGGGCCTTTCGGCGCGGCAGCCGCGAGCAAAGCGAGCTTGTCCGCCGCGAGCAAAGCGAGCTTGTCCGCCGCGAGCAAAGCGAGCTTGTTCGCCGCGAGCAAAGCGAGCTTGTCCGCCGCGAGCAAAGCGAGCTCGTCCGCCGCGAGCAGCGCGAGCTCCCTAGCCGCGAGCGCAAGCGAGCTCGTCCGCCGCGAGCGCTAGCGAGCTCGTTCGCCGCGAGCGCCAGCGAGCTCAGTCGCCGCGAGCGCACGCGAGCTCAACCAACGCTTCTGAGAACACCACCGGGTGCACGAACGTTGGGTCAATCTCTTCGGCGGTTGTGTCGTCGACGAACGTCAGCCCAGCAAGCTGAGCTTTCCTTGGGGCGAGCCCACCGCGTTTCATGGCCATAATATCGATGGGGCGCTCAAGGTTGAGGCGCACAACGGTCTTGAACATTGGGAACGGCTTCTCGAACCGGAAGATCGTGTCCGTGGGGGTTCGTACCGGCTCCCAATTCAGGTCGCGCAGTTGCTCCCAGAGTTCGAGCCCGTCGACTGTCATGCCAGCTGGGCTCCTAAACCCGGCCTTCCCTCGAGCATCATGCCGAAACACCTGGCGATCCAGCTGCCCGAACGGCTGCACAATCTCGTAGTCTGCGAAGAGCTCGTTCCACCGCAGAATCTCATCCGCGTTCATTTCGGCTGGATGGGCGACCGCGACCCAGTCGCCCTCGAACAGCTCCACCTCATCATCCGCCAGACCGGAGTAGGTCAGATCGTCGGCGACCCGAAACGTCGCGATCTGCAGCAGTTCCTCATCGGCCTGCTTCCAAACAAGCGCCTGTGCCAACACTCGCAAAATCGGGTGTGCTGCAAGGCGTGAGCGAAACAGGTCTGCCGGCCACGTTCGACCCGTCGTCATGGCGGACTCAAGCCGCTGTGCTTGTGTCTCCACCACACGCTCGGTCTGCAGGACCAGCCGATCGAACTCAAGACTCGCGGCGCGTTCGTCGTTTGTCGTGGGGCGAATCCTGATACGAGTCTTCTCGGACTTGGTGTCCACCAAGAGCAGTCGCTGAGCGCCAGACATCCCTAACCGATAGGTGCGACCTCCAAACTCGAACATGCGCCCGTGCGGGCCCAGTCCGCAATCCGGGATGTTTCGGTCCAGAAACGCCTCAAGCGTCAAGCGGTTCTGGTCGGCGAGGTAGTTAACGGTCTGTTGCGTCAGCTCACAGATCTTTCCGTTACGGCTGCGCTGCAGAATATACGTCAAGGCGATCGCGGCGTGGTCGTTACCGATGACGCGCAAGACATCAATCGTGTGCAAGGCATCGGTGAGCTTCATCCAGCGCGTGTAGTTCAGCACCGCGTCCGCCAGAAAGTACGGCGTGTAGTCGCTATGCAGATAGGCCATTGCGAAGAGATGCCAGCGCTCTTGGGCAGGGTTTTGGCGTCGGACCCAGACATCAAACAGCGCTCGCCCGACGATCCCAGCGGACATTGGGTCCGTGGCATCACTAAGCTCGAGCAACGCCAGCTCAAAATTGTCACGCGGTTGGCCTGCACGTCCATCAAAGCCCAGAGAGGCTTCGCGAATCAGCGCAAGCACGCCCGCAAACACCCGCGTCGGAACACGCGTTCCGTCCTTTGTCAGCAATGCAGGAAGGTCGCCTGCCAAAGCCAGATCGTCCGCGTTCGCGCGGTCGGCCACGGCGTTGAGCCAGTTCGGCAACGAGGACGTGGCGGCCTCTTGAGCCGTCAGTTGCTGATACTCCAACACCTGTGGTCGCAGCCGGTCGCGCAGCTTTCGTGGGGAATCATCGATGGCTTTCTCAACCAAAACACGTCGGTCGTCCGACGAGAGCTCGCGCAGCCACTGGACGGCCCGATCCGCGAGCTTCCCTTTGGCTGCTAGCTCTACAAGTCGTTCAATAATGGGTCGGTCGGCCGCCTGTAACCAAGCTCGCGCACGGTCTCCAACGTCTGCATCATCAGACAACTTCAACATTGCTTCGGTCACATGCGCATGTCGAACGCGTTCGAGCACCTGGATCGATTCGCGGCGAGCACCACGTCCCATGCGGGTGATACGGGATGCGATATCGTCCAGCCGATAGGGGCCAGACAACGCCAGCGCCCGCAACAGACGATTTGGCGATAACTCCAGACGGTGCTCTAGAATGAAGTCCACGTACGCTTCATGCCGGGTGTGCTCGAGCATCGCCTCTTCAAACACCGCCGCGCGCTTCTTGCCGCTTATCTTCTTGGCCACGAAGCCAATTGCGTCATTGTCAGGGGCGAGGGTCAGAAGGGCAGAAACCCCGTCGATCGCTGCGCCATCAAGGTCGACAGACGCCACAAATCGGTTGGCGATTTTGCCGGCTTCGGCTTGCGACTCTTCATCAAACTCACCGATGAATCGCACAAATGGGCGTAGTTCCGCCGCGCCCGCGATTCGCAAAATCACGCGGAGAGACTCCGGACCGAAAAGCTCCGTGAGCAGACGGGCCGTCGGCGCGAGGCTTGACCGTGGCCAGCGACCGTAGTGCTGATTGGCGGCCTCGATGAACTCCTGAAACCAGCGCTGAGCCGTGTCTAACTCAACGGCCCGCGTCGCTTGGAAACGCCCCATATTGGTGGCGAAGTCGCTATCTTTCGTGGCAGTCAGTCGCGTTGGGCTAGTGAGCGCTTTCAACCAAAACCGCGCCTCCGTGGCGCTGAGCAGTCCGGCCAATGGCTTGTCATTGATAGACCAGCCCCAGTCATCCAAGACCACCGACGTGTCGAACGAATGTGTACTGGTGCCAGGCGTATCCGGCAGGGCCTGTCGCAATACCTCGACACAACGCGGCTGATCGAACGCACGCTTCTTGCGATGAACAACACCCAGATTGTCAGGAAAAGCGCTGGCTAGTTCCTCGTCGGAAATGTCATGCCAGCTGACGTTTCGGATGCGAACCCTATCAGGATTCGACATTTTCTTCCGCTACAGGTTCGTCGTCGTAAGCCTCAGAGATTGGCTCCAAGCCCAGAGCAGAGGCACGCTTCTTCCATTGCTCGCGTGCCAGATGCTGCATGTCTTCGACTTTGTCGAACTCGTCGACGATCTCCATACCCAGCATCGTCTCCACAACGTCTTCCAACGACACGATGCCCGAGGTTCCACCGTACTCATCGACCAAGAGCACCATGTGCTCCTTGTTTTTGAGCATGCTCTCCAAGAGGTCAGGAACTTTGATGACGGCAGGCAAGACCAGCAGGTCGCGTCGCAGCTCCTTGAGCGCGTCGCCGCCTTCGCCGTGCGCGAGTTTCAGCAGCATGTCGTGCTTCAACACGTATCCGGTAATGTCGTCGACTTCTTCGTCATAAATGGGGAAACGGCTAAATCGCAGACGATCTTCGTCGGCCAGCGCTTCCTCAACGGACACGGATTCATCAAATCCAACGAGCACGGTCCGCGGTGTCATGATGTCTTTTGCGCGAAGCGTCGAGAATCGCGCCAGGTTACGAAGAATCAGCGACTCCTGCTCCTCGAACACGCCTTCGTTGACGACGATGTTTGCCAGGGCTTGGAATTCTTCACGGCTGAGCGTCGTACCTTTCTTGTTTGGCGCTAGGAGCTTCGTCAGACCTTGAGACATCCAAACCAATGGCAACAACGAGACGATCATCTTCGGCAGGAACCACGCGACCGCACTGGCTAGCCGTTTCCAGTACACGGCACCCAGAGTCTTCGGCACGATCTCCGAAAGGAACAAGATTGCCAGTGTGAGCAGACCGGAAGTCACCGCGACGTACTCATCGCCAAAAATGGCGAGCGACTGCGCACCCACGCCAGCAGCGCCGACAGTGTGTGCGATGGTGTTGAGGCTGAGGATAGCCGAGAGCGGTCGGTCGATATCTTCCTTCAGCTCATGCAGCCGTTCTCCGAGCTTTGTTCCTTCTTCCAACTGCGCAGCGACAAACGCCGGGCGGATGCTCAAAAGCACCGCTTCCAAGATGGAGCACAGGAAAGACACGCCTAGGGCGAGCAGGAGATAAAATATGAGAAGCGCCAAGTCCGTCGACATTTAGCAAATCACCTTAAGTATCGCTCAACAGCCTGAATCAGGTCTCGCTCACGGAAATCGAGTTTGCCGAGGTATCCGTTTGCGCCAAGCTTCATCGCACGTTCGCGGTCTTCTGTCGATGAAAGCGTCGTTAGTACGATGACCGGGGTACTCTCATACCTCTGATCGGCCCGAATGCGCCGCAAGAATTCGATCCCATCCATCCCCGGCATCTGCACGTCGGTCAAAACCAGGTGTACTCGGTGGGCCTCAAGCTTGCGCCAGCCGTCGTTTCCGTCCTCGGCCTCGATGACACGATAGCCCGAGTTTCGCAGGATTCCCGAGACCAATGAACGCGTAACTTCGCTGTCTTCGGTCACCAAAACCGTCTTGATTGAGCGCACTGCGCTGGTCTGCATGGTCGCACGCAATCGTTGTGTTCCGCCCAAATTTCGCATCTGGGTCTGCACCATGACCTCGGAGACGTTGATAAGCGGGATGACCTCACCCGCGTCGGTCAGCGCGACCCCACGGCACGCGCGAATGCCTGAGAGGAACTCACCAAGCGGGCGGTTCATCGCTTCACGCTCGCCAATGACCTCGTCGACCCAGACAGCGGCTTTGCTGCCTGAACGACGCAAGATCATAACGGAAATCTGTTCCGTCGAGAGTTGGCGCGGCTTGATTTCAAGCAGGTCACTCCAGTCAACCAACGGGATCATCTCGCCTGCGTCTTTTACGCAATATCCGCCGCGAATCTCGACGACCTCGTTTCGCGGAATGACGTCCAGCCGTTCCACATCTTTTGCGGGGATTGCGTAGACTCTGCCAGCGATCTTCACCATCAACGTGGTCGAGATCGCGCTGGATACTGGGATGACAAGTCGGAAGCGTGTACCGACGCCGACCTCGCTCTCGACATCGACGGTTCCGCCAATCTGTGTGACCTGGCGGCGGACGACGTCCATCCCAATTCCGCGCCCACTGATATCGGTGACTGCATCACGTGTCGAAAAGCCGGACTCGAAGATGAGGGCCACGACCTCGCTATCGGTCATGATATCGAGCTCTTCCTTCGTCCGGAATTCTCGGTCGATGGCCTTCTGACGCAATACATCGGGGTCGATTCCCGCGCCGTCGTCTTCCAACGAGACGACGATGCTGTCTCCGGAATACTCGGCGATTAGTCGAAGCTCCCCTTCTTCGTCTTTGCCCGCGTTTTTGCGGTCCTCAGGCGATTCAATGCCGTGGTCAACGGCATTGCGGATCAGATGCAGAAGCGGGTCGCTCAGCCCAGCAAGGACGACGCGGTCCACCTCGACATCACCGAATTCGTGTACGAAGCGGACGTCTTTGCCTTGTGACGTTGCAAGGTCACGAACGGCCCGTGGATAGTGGCTCAACACGCCGGATAGCTTCACGTGGCGAAGTCGGCGTGTCTCGTCGTCAAGCTGCGAGCTACGTACGCCTGCCAAGTAGAGGTCTTCTCGGGTTGTCGTTACCAAGGAGTCCAATTGATGGCTGATTGTGCGCGCGGCGATGCCCTGAGATTTCGGGAGATTGTGTTGATTTCGGCGTACCCATTCTTTGAGTTCTTCACCGATCGCCTCGACCTCGGACAAGCGGTATCCCAATCGGCGCGCCATCAAGAGCACTTCGGACGCGGTATCACCGAGTGATTCGAGCTTGTCCACGTCCACGCGCAGAGTCGCTTGGGATTGAATACGGAGTCGTTCGGAATCCGGCACGGCAGCGACAAACTCGCCGGTCTCACGAGGTTTGGTTCGACCCGTTTTCAGCTTCGTTCCGGCGCGCGCGTCGGCCACGGCATCCACGAATCCCGCCAGGTCGACAGGCCCGCCACCCTGGCCAGCGGTCTTGGTGAGCAAGGAGCGCAGGATGTCGAGACCAGCAAAAACCAGGTCGGTCAGGCCTTCTTTGGTGTTGTCGAAACCGACTTGGTCGGCTTCCAAGAGTAGATGTTCCGTGAGGTGCGCGACGAGATTTACGTCGGCAAACCCCATCATCTTCGCTTCGCCTTTAAGGGTGTGAACTTCGCGCAGCAGGTCCTTGGCGCTCTCCTCGTTGTGAGGATCGCGTTCGAGCGCGACGAGGGTGAGATTCATCTTCTCGACCCGGTCCAGCGCTACGGAGCGGAATTTTTCAATGAGCGCACCAACACTCATCTACAGACCTCGCCTAGGAATCTTCGTGTTTGTCGATGGCTGCATCGAGGTCGTCCATCGTGCTCTCGAACGACCTTTCACCGGACTCATCGGAAGCGGACTGGGCGATCCCGGCCACCAGGTCGAGCTCCTCGTCGTCAGAAAGGGACGAGAGTTCAACGGTCGGTGGATCTTCATCCTTGCTCTTCACGCCGGCTGGGGTTGGCGTGGCTTCATGTTCATGCACGCCCATCGGCGTCGGCGTGGCGTCACGGGTTGGCCGCCGCGTGCGGTCGGAGGTCTTTTGCTTTTTGGGCTTGGCCGACTTCGTAGGCTTAGTTTCTTCGACTTGCGGAGCCACATCCACAATCTTGAATTCACGGCTGACGGCCGCTTCGCCAGTTTTGAAGCGTTCTACAAGCGCACGAAGACCTTCAGCCAGGTCCACGAGTTCTGACGACGCCGAGGACAACTGTTTGGTCCCTGAGACACCCTGATTGATAAGCAACGACAGCTCTTCCATCGACTGTGTGACTTGTTCGGTTCCTGACTGCTGTTGCTGCGTAATCAACGTAATCTTGAGTGCAGATTCCGTGGTTCGTTCAGATAGATTGCTACCTTCCTCGGTAGCCATAACACTGCTCAACGAGGACTCCCGGATGTCGACGAGCAGCTCGTTGATATCACCCACGGAGTCTTTGATATTCTCCGCGAGACGACGCATTTCGGCGGCGACCAAGGTGAAACCCTTACCAGCTTCACCAGCGCGCATGCCCTCAAGCGATGCGTTGAGCGCGAGCAGGTCCGAGCGGTCCGCGATGGACTTAATCACGTCCAGAATCTCGCCGATGCGCTCGGTGTGTGACTTCAGCTCACCGATGCGCTCCGCGACAGTGCGGTTGTTTGCCTGCGTACGTTCGGCCGACTTGAACACAGTCTGTGCGCTCTCGGCGATCTTTTTGGCCGACGACAGCAACGTCTCCATGGTCCGTTGCGTCTCTTCCACGCTGCTGGCCTGGTGGGTCGCGGCGAGGTCTTGTTCGCGCAGAACCGCTGACATCTGACCCGTCGAAGCCGAGATATGAAGGGCAGTCTTCGTGATTTGGTTCACCAGGCCGATGAGGCGGTCGGTCATCTGGTTGAACGATTCACTGAGTTCGCCGCCTTCCCCAAGGTCAAGCTGGCTCACCAAGTCTCCCTTGGCGATGAGCTCAGCGCGGTGATTCAGCTGGCGTAGGTTCTTGACCATTTGCTCGAATGCGTCACCGACCTCGCCTGGAACCTGCTCGTCAAGAAGCGGATTCGAGAGGTCATCGCGGGCGATGATGCGGGCTTGAATCGAGAGCCGGCGCATCTGGTTGGTCATGTGGATGAATGAGGCCTCCAGAGGACCCGCGTTTTTCGGGATCTTCTCGTCTGCGGCGGACAGCTTCTCGCTGCGCAAGACAGCGCCCTCAACCTTCACGACGTCGATATGGCCGCTGGCCAGCTCCTCTGCCCGTGAAACAACATCTGCCAATTGTTCTGACAGAGTATTTGTTGCTCGAATCATCGTTGCCGAGGATGCAAATGTTGCCGCGGTTAGGAGCTGATCCTGATGGAATTCACCATTCGCGATCGACTCTAAGCGCGCGGCCACCATCTCGATCGGATGCAGCATGAAGTACGACATCACGGTCAGTCCGACCCACGCCGTCCCAGCGGCGAGTATCAGGTTGGAGTCTCCAGTGATTCCGCCCAGGAGCGCCAGCGTTCCGCAGAGCGCGCCAAAGACCATCGCGAACCAATGCCAAATCTTCATGATTTACCTTGCCTCAATTCATCAACCCGTTTGGTGTCGACGATAAAAACGAGCTCTCCGTCATCGCCGTATCCGCATGCGTTGTGCATGCCGACCGGCAGATGTGCAGAAAGCCAAGACGGCATGCGGGCGAGACGCCCTGCCGACCAATTTTCAAATCCTACGCCGCCGCCCAACGCCAGAATGGTGTTTCCAGGCTCGACTACGGCAAATTGATTGGCGCCGCGTAGGTCACCAATGCCCCACGACGCAGCGAGGTCTACGACGTCCTCCGACCCGGAAAGGTCGCTTCGGTCCAGAAGGCTGACGATCTTGCCAACCTCGATGGCGACGTGAAGCGCTCCCATCCTGAACCGGGCCATCGCGATCACCTAACCGCTGCCTCGTTTAAAATTCGTTCAACGTCCAAAAGGACCAAAACCCCACCTGGTACCCAGCGCGAGCTCGCCGCGAAGGCCTTCAGTTTGGGGTCCATGTTGTCAGGTACATTTCTGACATCGATTGACTCCGGCCATGATTCGATGCCATCGACCGTGTCGGCGACAAACGCCGCCGTCAGCTCGCCGTATTCAAGTACAACCAGCCGCGGAGTAGTCGTTCGTTCGGTGTTGGTTTCCTGAATGCCCAGCCACTTCGACAGGTCCAGAACGCCAAGAACCTCACGCTTTAGCAGCGTGATGCCCTTGATATGCTCAGGTGCGCCCGGGATTGGTGTGACGGATTCGAAGCCAACGATCTCGCGCACGCGCGAGCCGTCAACGGCGAACAATGTATTGCCCAACGTGAAGCGCAACACATCGATCGCGTCGGCGGATTCGCCTGCATCGAGGTCGCCTACGCCCCAATCAAATTCCGAGCCGCCGGTCTCGGCGAGTATGTCTTCGAGACTCGGGGTTTCGTCGTTGTCTGCCATATGCGGCAGGATAGATCAGAATTTGCGATTTGGCAGGTTCTTGGTTCTTGGTTGTTGGTTTTTGGTTCTTGGTTCTTGTTCGCCGCGAGCGCAGCGAGCTTGTTCGCCGCGAGCGCAGCGAGCTTGTTCGCTGCGAGCGCAGCGAGCTTGTTCGCCGTGAGCGCAGCGAGCTTGTTCGCCGCGAGCGCAGCGAGCTTGTTCGCCGCGAGATGTCTTGAGAAGGCCGACCCCTCTATCATGGGTTTACACACGTAGTCATAGCTACAGACCCATGACCAGAGGCCGACCATGAAGAAGACTATCACACAAATCGTTGCATTGGACCTATCTGACACATCAGCCGAAGTCTGCATTTTAGATTTCGACGCCAGCTCATCACGAAAAGAGGAGCTAAACGTGTCGACATTACGTGCAGATATGGAAGCGTTCTTTGATGCCCTGCCTCCATCACGTGTCGTAATGGAGGCAGGGA
>JAUIBR010000098.1 GCA_030427705.1 bacterium
CCACGGCGATGGAGGAGGTGCTGGGGCATGAGCTGGGTTGGCTCGAAGATGGACGAGCGCAATATTTACCGGATAGCCAAAGACAAGGTTCAGGGCACAAGGGTATCATTATTTGATTGGTGGTTATAAAAATGATTGACGAGATATAAAAAAGCAAATAGGGTGGATTCCATCATCAAGGAGTTACCTATGAGACCTTTTTACCAAACAACCGTATTCGTCATTTCAATTCTCTTTCTGGCTGGTTGCACAAACGAGGGTGCCCTGCCCCACACAAGCTCCGAATCACGTGGAGCAGCCATCACGGTCGGTGAATACGCCAACATTGAACTCGGCGAGGGCCTCAACATGACGGCCACCGCGGACCCTACCCTGACCGATGAGCAGAAGGCGAATCGAGCCGGAACCGGAAACAGTTGTTTCGATTACTACCGCACCGAACCCAAGGTGGTCGATTCGCCGATGTTGCGCGCGTTTTGGGTCTATGGCGAGGACGATATCGACGTCCGTTTTGATCGCGCGCTCCAGGTGCAAAACGAGCCCACCGAGCAATACTACATGCACAAGGGCTGGCGGCGACACTTTAAGGAAAAGCTCAGCCGAGTTTTCCAACACAACGACGTCCCTACCCTCGCGATGTTGGTGCGTGTGCCGTTGATTTCGCAATCGGTCGAGCCACAACCGTTCATTGTTACCGATGGCTTGTGCGCAGGCTCGAGCACCATGGCGCCCGAGGACTTCATTCGTGATTGTGGTGTCCGCTACTATGGCGGTTATGAGCGTGGTGACTGGGTGTTGTTTTGGATTCAAGCTGACCAGCTCGATACCACTGAACAATGGCCAGCGGTGCTTGAGATTTTGCAGGCCTCGACGAACAACGACGTAAACGTCAATCAAGCGTTCGACGCGTTGGCTCCAATCCTCGGTAAAGTTTCGCTGGGAGCAGCCTTCACCCTCGATAATCGCCTCGACGACTTGGGTTTTGAGGAGCCGACGCTGGAAATCTGGAAAGCCTATAAAGAACTCGTTAGCCGCGAAGCCCAACAAGCGATTGACGATAACCGCATTGATATCTTTCTGTTGCTGTTGCGTCAGGATTTTCCGGCCTACACCGAGACCATGTTGACGATGTGCGGTATCCCCAACACAGTTATTGATGGTTTAGCGTGCTACGGCAGTTTCATGAAAGCTGCCGAAGAGCTTCAGAACTATGGTGCAACCAAGACTCGTCAGCTCGAAGACATGCTTCCGAATCCTCAGGATTACGAGCAGTTTGACGAAGCAGCGGTTCGCGAGCTCGTTCAGCGTGCAGATAACCAACTGCGTCGTCTCAGCGTCGATGTCGCTACCTGTGAGGCAGCCGCCGATACCGGTAGCGTAGCTGCAATGTGTCTTGCAGCTTGTCCACAACATGTGGGTTCGCTTTTGGCCGAGCTTGAGAATACCTCGATACGCCCTGCCCAACCGCGTCAGCAAGTTGTCCCCGTTCCTGGTGCGGGTACTCGGGTTAACCAATACCGCGTTGACCGGAAAAGCGGACCGAAAGCGGCGCGTGGTCGCATGTGCGCACTCACCGCAATCGGCGGCAAGTTCGCCGGCCTTGGCGAGCGTGTTTGGATGGAGCACGTCGGTGGGGACGGATACGCGGTAATTGCGGAGTCGAAGTTGAAGAAGAAGTCTGACGATCCATACGTGGTGATGAGCTGCGCCGACGACGTGTACGACTCGAATCTGGGTCAGGTCACGCAGACAGTTCCATTTGGCAGCATGATCAACATCCAAGAGACGCAGCTTCAGGATAGTCAGGACAACAGCACGCCATTGCCTGGCTTTACTAACCTCCACCTGCTTTCCGGGTTTGGTGGTTTTATGAACGGCTTCGGTGAGGGTGTTCGCGTTAAGGAGAAGACCAACACGCAGTTGACTGACCGTCTTAGTGTGCGCACAAAGACGAACCGCAACGTGGAAGGAAGCGCACTCTCGGGTGTCTTGGAAGCGAATACCGGACTCCATACAATTTTCAATGAAGCAACGGTTGAGTCGCCGAACATTCCGTCAAATCACATCGCTACGAAGTTCCTGGGTTCGACGAAAGATCAGTTCTGTTACCTCACAGCGACTGCCGGTAACTTCGAAGGTCGCGGGGAATACGTTAAACTAGAGCAGCGCGACGGGGTTTGGGTTCTTAAAGCCTGGGGTGGCGACGACTCATTCTTCTTGAGCCGCGCTCGCAAAACCATTCGAGGACGTGCACGATGCGTTTCTTATACTCAGCAGTAGTCGTCTCACTTGTAGGTTTGCTATTCGGTTGTGGTGACGATGCGTCCCAACCCGATGACCCTAGTGAATTTTGTTCGCCGCCGGCACAGTATCAGGAGTGCTCGGTGGCGTTCGATTCTCTGGAATTCACAGTGCAGCCCAAGACAACATTGCGAAGCTTGGCAAGTAAGGAGGACATTGCCGAATTCTGCAAGGTCGAGTGCCGCAAGATCACCGGCGAAATCGATATCACACGGGTTAGTCTGACGGACCTCTCATTTCTCGCGCCGTATGACTTGAGTGAAGCATGGGTTTCGGTAAACAGTTCTACACTGCTAAGTCTGGAAGGCCTTGAAGGCAAAGAAGAGCTGTTAGGTCTAGGGCTTGCGGGGGTCGATGGCGTGACGGACTTACGTCCATTGCGGGACCTGCGGCGTGTGACTTTGGGCTTGGGTATTGAGGGAACCGATGTCCGAAGCCTCGATGGTTTACAGGGGCTAGAGAGCGCTGGCTCATTGGGGTTCGCTGAGTCGCCGTTGACGCAAATCACTGAGCTGGAGTCGTTGCGTTCCGTTGATCAGCTACGACTTACTGGGCTACCCAGTGTGAAGGAGGTTGATTTGGGTAACATTGAGTCGCTTAACAACCTCCAGATGAGCTCAATGTTTGGAATTGAGACGTATACTCTGCCCACTGTCGATTCTTTGGAGCAAGTCACGTTTAACTCGACCTCGATGCCGCAGTGTGAATTGGAGGCTTGGATCGACTCGCTCACCGAACCGCCTCCATTGATGACGGTCTACAGCAACAAACCGTGCGAATAGTTATCCCAGCCCTTTAGCGCCCTTCAGCAAAACAACCAATTGGCGCCATCGTGGCCGTCGAAGCGAAAGCACCAACAGCGTTGCTTCTTCCCTTCAAGCATCATGTTGACTGCAGTTTCTAGGATCGAGGCTTGTCTGGGTCACTCAAGTGTGAGGATTGTGGGGCTGGTACGACAGGGTATGACATGCTCATACGGAGTGGGGGGTGCTCAGATGGGGTACGTGTGCGTCATATCTGGCCAGACAGGGGTAGATGAACCACAAGCGCCCTGCCCGCGCCTCAGATGTGAGAACAGAAGGTCTGGTGTGACAAGGTATGGTAGCCGCATACGGAGTGGGAGCAAGTCGGACTTCAGCCCCTCAGATGTGCGGCTTTAGGGTCTGGTGTGACATGGTATGACACGGGCATACGGGGCGGGGTATGCTCCGATGGGGTGAGAGGTTGTCGCGCACGAGGTCATGCGCACATCCCCTTTGAGGTGGGAAACGACAGGGTGAGATGCGCACACAACGGAGGAGGGCGGATGCGGGAGTGGCGTGTCCCTCGTGCTTTCAGGTGAGCCGTTGAGGTAGGTTGAGCCGGTGTCGGATAATTTCTTGCCTGACCCCGAGGCTTCACATATGGTGCTGAGACAATGGGGCACAAGGAGTGCCAAGACATCGGAGGATAACGATGACTGTGATTGCCGTGTTTAGCCTTAAGGGCGGTACAGGAAAGTCCACTGCGGCTGTGAATCTAGCGGCCGCTTGGGATACGAAGAAAACTAGTGTTTTGGTGGTGGACTTCGATTCGCAAGGATCGGCGAGTAAGCATTTTGGTGTTTACGGCACCGATGGCAGCGAAATGCGGGATGTCCTCTTAGGCAAGAGGGACATTTCTGACGCCATTGTGTCAACGGAGTCAGGTGTTGACTTGATTACCGGTGGTAGTTGGTTAGCGGATGTCCACGCGCTTTTGTTTGATAAGCCGCTGAAGGAGTTGCTGTTAAAACGACGACTCGCGGAATTAGGTGATGGATATGACATCGTCATCATTGATTGTCCGCCATCGCCTGGCTTCCTGAACACATCTGCGCTCTTGGCTGCGGATGGAGTTATCATCCCGGTGGAAGCCGAAGCTGCAGCGGTTGATGGTCTGCTTCAAGCATTGAAATTCATCGAAGGCGTCGATGAGGCGAGAGAAACTGCGTTAAACAACTATGGTGTGTTTGTCTGCAAGTACGATTCACGCAATTCCCTCGCGCATGATGTTTCCAACACGCTGCACAAGTCTTTTCCTTCCGTATGTAAGACCATCGTGCGGCGTAACGTGCGAGTGGCGGAGGCATACGCACATGGAATGCCGGTGCAGAAATTCGCACCTCGCTCAAGCGGCTCAAATGATTTTGCGGCGCTCGCCAAAGAACTTCGAAACAGGATTTAGACATGGCAATGAAAAAGAAAGGAAGAAGCGTGATGGCGGGAATCGTGGAGCGGGAGAAAAGTGCGAAGAACACTTGGACGGCCGAGGATCCCGAACTCGAAGTGTCCAATGAGGAGTCGGTCGCTCCCGTCGTGCCAATTGGCACAACAGAGCCGGTGGCGGAGGCTTCGTCCACAAAGGCGCGGGAGCGGTTTACCATCTATGCGCGAAAGTCCAACTTCGAGCGCTTGGCATTGTGGTCGGAAGAGCTGCGGCTCACCCAGGCGGAGTTGATCGACCACGCGATTGCAGATTTCTGCGACGGTTTGGCCGCGAAATTCAACGACGGGCAGGACCCAGTTCGTCGGAGCATTGAGCTTCCCAGCCTTAAGGGCTCCTAGCGCAACGCGGTGCCGCCATCCTTGGCGGCAATGTCTTGGACATCCATGGTTGGGAAGGGAAGGGCGCGCCATCCGTGGCGCTCTCGGGCATCCTGCCCTAGTTGTGTGCGGGCTCTTCAGCGGGTTGCTGGTTGGATCCATCCAGAAAGGAGACCCGATTGGCGACAACGACCGTATCGTAGCGTTTCTCACCATCCTTGGTGGTGTAGCTCTCCTGGCGGACCATCGCTTCGATGGCGACGAGCCGTCCTTTTGCCAGGTATTCTCCGCACAACGCGGCGAGTTTTCCGAACACTGTGATTGGGACCCAGTTGGTGTATTCGCCTTCGCCGGTTGCGATGGTGAATTTGGTGACGTTGCCGAAGACCTTTGGGTCTTTTCCGAGTCGTCCGATGAGGTGTACTGAATTCATAATGTTCTCCGTTTTGCATTGGGGCCTATCCCCGTGTGACGGGAACACACAGGGGCGCAAAGTCGAGCGGGTGCAAGGCCATCAGAGCGTTAGCCACGGACCGAAGGGAGTAGCGTAGAGAAAGTCCAGTCAACGTTAGCCACGGACCGAAGGGAGTAGCGTGGGTGCAACGCACCAGTTGGCGTCAGAAACGGATGTTTCTGGGAGTTTGTCAGCGGCCTTGTCGCCCTAGCGAGCGGCGAACCAAAGTCGAGACCATAACAAAGGGGTAAGGGACCCAAGCGACGGAGATTGAATTGCAATCCGACACCGGTCAAGGCGTCGAAAGACTCTCCAGCGGCAGTGGCACACATCATATGCGCAACCAACGATTGAATCCATCAGGGGTCGTCTGAAGGCTTCGGAACTTCGCGTGTAGTAGAGGAGGGTAAGAAAAAGTGCTCGGCCCCGACTTAGCGCATCCATGTACGTAACGACTGGATGACGAGATTGGGGGGAAACGTTACGTCCTCGTCCGGACCGAGCAAAACGTGGATACGCGAAACCCGCTGAAATGCCAACCGCGATTTCGGGCAGGAGCGCACCGATGTGTTGCAGAGGATGGCGTCTTACGAAACCGCAGCAATTGCGTGAATACGTAGACAAAATGAGCACGCACGGCGAGCGTTGGCGAAACGCCGTGAATATGTATTCTTAAGGTACATTATGCATACAAACGGTGAAATTTGATGCGAAAGCTACCTCGCGTGCTCGAGGACGACGAAATCGAGCTCCTTTTGAAGCAATTCAACACACGGTACGACGCCGGCCTCAAGAATCTGTGCCTGGCACGCTTGATGTTGGAGGCAGGCCTTCGGGTTTCGGAAGCCATTGCGTTGAAACCCGAACATCTGAGTATGCGAACGTGCAAACTGCGGGTGATAGACGGGAAGGGCGGGCGTGATCGCGTGCTATGGGTCACCGATGACTTGCGCGACCGGGTGGGGGAGTGGCTTGAGCGTCGTCCGGACTCCGAATGGTTGTTTCCCACGCGAACCGGCGCGCAACTCCTGCGCCAGTCGTACTATCGGACCATTCAACGGTATGCAGAAAAGGCGTTGATTGCGTCGCCTGACGAAATCAGCCCACATACCCTACGGCATACGTTTGCGACGCGGTTGTATCGCGAGACGAAGAACATCCGACTGGTGCAAAAGGCGCTGGGTCACGCCGATTTATCGACGACCATGATTTACACACACATCGTGGATGGTGAGCTCGAATCCGCCATGCGGCAGCTACGCTGAAACGAGCTCGCTGGCGACGCGGTGTGTAGCCTTGCCTCCAGCAAGTAGCTCTGTGACCATGTGATTGAGAGAAACGCCTTCGGCGGCAGCCAAAATCGCGAGCTCTCGGTGTAAGTCTTCGGATATACGAATCAAAAACTTCCCCGAGTAACTCTTGGACGCAAGCGGTGCCGGCAGTTCATGATTGTCTTCACGGCAAAGCTCAATCGCACCCTCAACAGCGGCGTGAATCTCACGCATCGCGTCTTCAGGGGTTTCGCCGTGAGCTGCGAGAAGCGGCCATTCAACTGCGGTTGCGATGTAAGCCTCATCTTCGGAAGACCATCGAACTCGAAAACTGTAAATCTCTGGTCGCATGTCTGTCTCCTTGTTGGTCTCACGATCCGTTCGTGAGTCTCCACGATTCGACCCTCGTGGGCAGGGTTTTCGCGACGTTGCTATGGGCTAGTCTTCGTCACTCTCGGTATCTTCTTCCTCTTGTTCCATAAGCTTCTCGATTGCCTAGCGGACTTGCTTGACCTGATAGGGTTTCGCGTCTTTTCCGTCTCTTTGGAGATTGATGTATGGCGGGCCGCCCCACGGAACGGAGAAGAAGTGGTGACTTCCCTTAATGCGTGGCTTGCCAAACACCTTCTCGCACAACGTGAGAAGCCGTGTGAATCGAATGTTCGGCTCAATCTCCTCCAGAATTTCTGCCAGTTCTTCATTTGTCATCCGCGACTCCCTGTCTTCTGATACTAAATATAGTATCATGGAGCCTCTTGGTCAATATAGTATCGTATGTGGTATCGGTAGCGGGGTTTGCGCTGGGAAAGCCGTGGGGAAAAGGTCGGGATTCAGAATGGCCCCTCAAAAAGGCGTTACGCCTGGATGGCTTCGAGGATGTAGTTTGCAGCCTGTGTGGCGTGCTTCGATGCGGTGAACACCGCGTACTTGTCGTCTTTGAGGACCTTGAGCCAGTTGTCTACGTAGCTTGCGTGCTGTGGGTCATAACCGAGTCCGAGTTGTGCGCAGATAAACGCGGCGCCGAGTTCTGCCACGAGTTCTTCCATGGCGTACTTCTCATCGCCGAAACGGCCGCTGAGGTCGCGATCGAGCCTGTCTTTGTGTCCGGTCCAGTGAATTAGCTCGTGTGTGAGTGTCGCCCAGTAGTGTCTTGGGCTTGTAAACTGCTCGAACGGGGGCATGAAGATCGCGTCGCTTGTGTTCGAAAACCCTGCCTGGTCTGAGCTTGTATGGATGGTGGCACCGAGTTTTGCGAAAGCGGCTTCAAGGTCTGTGTCTTTGAGCGCGAGGTCTTGTTCGGTCGGGGGCTCGATGCCCTCGATTTGGTCGAGGTTGAATACCCGGTAGTAGCGAAGTACGGGTCGTTCGTTGATGACCTCGCCCTTGTCGTCCTTCTCTTCGAAGATTTTCCAGAATGTGACCATTGAGGACTTGGTGCCCTTGGGGATGTGCCCGTCGTGCTTCTTGGCTTGTTTGAACGTCAGCCAGGCTGACGAGGTGTAGCCGAAATGCAGGGCCTGAATCCAAAGTAGGAGTGTGTTGATGCCTCGATAGGCCTTCTGAGAGTCGTGGTTGTGCGGAACCATGACCTGTTTGTTCCAGGGTAGCTGCCAGGGTGCAGTACCTGTTTCTAAAGCTTCAACAATCTGGTCGGTGATGTGTTGGTAGAGGTCGAATTTTGATTTGGTCGCCATGTTCTCGCCTTGTGTATCGGCGGGGCCCATCCCCGCGTGACGGGAGCGTTGGCGGGTCGAGGACCGAGCAGGGTGCAA
Organism: bacterium; assembly: GCA_030427705.1. GTDB lineage: Bacteria > Myxococcota_A > Bradymonadia > Bradymonadales > Bradymonadaceae > JAUIBR01. Next base: position 8,363 of record JAUIBR010000098.1, read on the forward strand.
GGCCAAAAAGCGTTAGCCACGGAGCCAAAGGCGAGTAGCGTAGGCAGGGTTTAGGTGACGTTAGCCACGGACTGGAGGGCTTGCCCGTAGGGAGTAGCGTAGACCCAACGGGTCAGTCGGCGGCAGAAAGTGGCTTTCTGCAAACCCAACAGCGGCCTTGCGGCGTGTGAGGCGAGGCCCACATTCGAGACCATAACAAGGGGGTGGGGACAGACGTAAGGCGTTGGATGGTGTGCTGAATCCCAACATGACCTGAACCAAGAACGCAACATGTGGTTTTTTGATTTGCTTTTATCAGAATTATAAACCATTGTGTTTGTGGTAATTGGAACAACAGGCAGGAGAGGTCTGATGCAAACTCGAAAACGTACACGCACACACACACACATTCTAACTTGGTTGAGCTTCCTTGTGGTGACCCTCGTAGCCTCAACGGCGTTTGCGGGAGCAGGCATGCCCTGGGAGGGCACCCTTCAAATGATCGT